>JBBFKY010000004.1 GCA_037481875.1 Desulfosoma sp.
GAAGGTGGGCGCACCGTCGGAGCCGGCGTGGTCACCGACATCATCGAGTAAAGCCGACGTGACAAAAGCCATGGGGTCCCTGACCGGGAATGATCGGCAGGGACCCAAATTATGGGAACAGACGCCATGATGAATCAAAGAATACGCATCCGCTTGAAAGCCTACGACCATAAACTTCTTGACCAAGCGGCCGCAGAAATCGTCAATACGGCAAAGAAGACCGGAGCCCATGTGGCGGGTCCTATTCCGTTGCCGACGAAAATCCACCGTTACACGGTTCTGCGTTCCGTGCATATTGACAAGAAGTCTCGGGAGCAGTTTGAGATCCGGGTCCACAAGCGTTTGGTGGATATTTTGGAGCCGACTCAGCAGACGGTGGATTCGCTCATGAAGCTGGATCTGTCCGCTGGGGTTGATGTGGAAATCAAACTGTAAGGCCGCTTTGAGCGGAGAAGCCTAGCCCAAGAGAGCTGAGAAAATGGTGAAGGCATTACTAGGACGCAAGCTCGGGATGACGCAGGTTTTTGCCGAAGACGGCAGTGTGGTGCCCGTCACGGTGGTGCAGGCAGGCCCCTGTGTCGTCACGCAGGTCAAAGTTCCCGCACGGGATGGGTACAGCGCCGTGCAGATCGGCTTTGGGGAAAAGAAGGAAAAGAAGGTCACGCGCCCTCTGAAGGGTCACCTGGACAAGGTGGGCAAAGGGTACTTTGAGGTATTGAAAGAGGTGCGTGTGGAAAATCCCGAGGAATTTGAGCCGGGTCAGGTGTTGGAATCGGGCCTTTTTGCCATCGGAGACCGTGTCGATGTCACTGGAGTGAGTAAAGGCAAAGGCTTTGCCGGTACGGTCAAGCGATGGGGCTTCAGTCGAGGGCCTGTGACGCACGGATGCAAAAATATTCGAGAACCGGGGTCCACCGGATGCGCGACCTTCCCGGGGCGTGTCATCAAAGGCAAAAAGATGGCGGGCCAAAAGGGCCATAAGCGGGCAACGGTTTTGAACCTGAAGATTGTCGACGTGCGACCCGAAGAGAACCTTATCCTGATCAAGGGAGCTGTGCCTGGAGCCAGGAACGCTTTCCTGATGATCCGCAAGACCAATCGGGTCCGATAACGCTCGTGCCCCGCTGGGTGAAGGACGAGAGGAAACACATCATGCCAACGGTGGAAATTTTCGACATGAATCGGCAGGTCGTGGGCCAGATGGAGCTTCGCGACGACATCTTTGACGTTCCGGCCAACAAGCATGTGGTCCACGAGGTGGTGTTGTATCAGCTGGCGAAGCGTCGCCGAGGGACGGCCAAGACCAAGGGTCGAAGTGAGGTTTCGGGAGGCGGCAAAAAGCCTTGGCGTCAGAAGGGAACAGGTCGCGCTCGAGCCGGAACCATTCGATCTCCCTTATGGCGGGGTGGTGGCACCGTGCATGGGCCGCAACCGCGAACCTACGACATGAAGGTGCCTAAGAAGGTGCGTCGGTTGGCGCTGAAGATGGTGCTCAGCCAAAAGCTGCGGGATCAGGCCCTGGTGGTCGTGGATCAGCTGCAACTTCCGGAAATCAAAACCAAGCTTTTTCATGCCTGGATGCAGCGCTTTGAACTGCAAAAACCTTTGGTGGTCATTTCCGGCAAGGACGAAATTTTGGAAAAGTCGGCGCGCAACATTCCCAACGTCAAGGTGCTGCGTTGCGAAGGCCTGAACGTTTTTGACATGCTCAAGCATGGAAACCTGGTGCTCACCAAAGAGACGGTTTCCAAAATAGAGGAGTCCTTGGGGTGATGCGGGACAAAACCTATTCCATACTTAAGCGCCCTTTGATTACGGAAAAAAGCACCTCGGACAAGGAGGAGCACAATAAGCTGCACTTCGAAGTGGATCGTCGTGCCAACAAGATCGAGATCAAAGAGGCGGTGGAAAAGATCTTCAAGGTGGACGTCCTGGAGGTGCGCACCTTGACGGTGAAGGGCTACAACAAGCGTGTGGGGCGCCATGTGGTGCGCACCGGCGATTGGAAAAAGGCCGTTGTGACCATCAAGCCCGGCCAGAGGGTCGAGTTTTTTGAAGGGGTCTAAGTAGGGGAGAGGCGCATCGAGAAGGCCGGAGCTTGAAAATTCGGCCTGAATCGATGGAGCTTTCAACGAGGTTAAGCTATGGGGATCAGGAAAGTTAAACCGCGCAGCGCCGGAACCCGTTTCGTGACCTATTCCACGTTTGAGGAAATCACGAAAAAGGAGCCGGAAAGAAGCCTTGTGGAACCGCTCAAAAAAAAGGGCGGCCGAAACAATCATGGTCGAGTGACGGCGCGGCATCGTGGTGGAGGCCACAAAAGGCTGTATCGCATCATTGATTTTAAACGGGACAAGGAAAACGTGCCCGCCAAGGTTGCGGCCATTGAGTACGACCCGAACCGCTCGGCCCGGATTGCGCTTTTGCACTATGTGGACGGGGAGAAGCGTTACATTTTGGCGCCCTTGGGTTTGCAGGTGGGCGATACGGTGGTCACGGGCTCCGATGCGGATGTCAAGCCGGGAAACTGCTTGCCCTTAGAAAACATTCCCCTTGGCACCGTGGTACACAATGTGGAGATGATTACCGGAAAGGGCGGTCAATTGGTGCGTTCAGCCGGTGCCGGTGCGCAGCTCATGGCGAAGGAAGGCCGCTACGCCACCCTCAGGCTGCCTTCGGGCGAAATGCGCATGGTGCTGGCGAGATGCAAGGCCACCATCGGCCAGGTGGGCAACATTGATCATGAAAATATCAGCCTGGGCAAAGCAGGTCGCAGCCGTTGGCTGGGACGCCGACCTCATGTGCGGGGTGTGGCTATGAACCCGGTGGATCATCCCATGGGCGGTGGGGAAGGTCGCAGTTCCGGAGGTCGGCATCCGTGCACGCCATGGGGTAAGCCCACCAAGGGATACCGAACCCGTAAGGCCAAAAACAGCGATCGGCTCATTGTGCGACGCCGCAAATAGATGACGTAAGGAGGGTAAGGTGCCTCGCTCTTTAAGAAAGGGACCCTTTGTGGACGATCACCTGCTGAAGAAGGTGCTGACGGCCAAAGAGACAGGAGATCGCAAGGTGATCAAGACCTGGTCTCGCCGATCCACCATTCTTCCCGATTTCGTGGGGCTGACCATCGCCGTGCACAACGGCAAAAAGTTCATTCCCGTCTTTGTCACGGAAAACATGGTGGGCCATAAGCTGGGTGAGTTTTCGCCCACACGAACCTTCTACGGTCATGCCGGGGATAAGAAGTCCAAGGTCAAGGGGAAAAAGTGATGGAAGTGAGGGCGGTTTCCAAATACGTGCGCATTTCGCCGCGCAAGGCGCGCCTGGTGGCCGATCTTGTCCGCAGCAAGAACGTGGGGCAGGCTTTGACCATTCTGAAGTACACCCCTAAGAAAGGGGCGCGGCTGCTGAGCAAGACCCTGAGGTCGGCCATGGCCAACGCGGAAAACACCAAATCCATGGACATGGACGGGCTCTATATCAAAGAAATTTATGTGAACGAAGGGCCCCGGCTGAAGCGCTGGAGGCCTCGAGCCATGGGCCGGGCCACACGCATTCTGAAGCGCACCAGCCACATCACGGTGGTTCTCGGGGAAAAGTAATCGGTACGTTACAGGATCTCGGAGGTGGAGATTGGGACAGAAGGTCAATCCAAAAGGTTTTCGTCTCGGCGTTATCCGAACGTGGGATTCCAAGTGGTTTGCCGCCAAGGGATACGCCAAGCTGGCCTATGAAGACCGAAAGATTCGCGATTTCATCAAAAAGCGATTGTACCACGCCGGCATTGCCAAGATCGAGATCGAGAGGGCTGCCAATAAGGCCAAGATTCGTATCTTCACGGCGCGTCCTGGAATCGTCATCGGCAAAAAGGGCGTCGAAATCGAGGCCTTGCGCAAAGAGTTGGAAAACAAATTCAACCGCGAAATCCTTATCGATATTCAGGAAGTGCGGCGGCCCGAACTGGACGCCGTCCTCGTGGCGGAAAACATCGCTTTGCAGCTGGAACGCCGTGTGGCCTTTCGTCGAGCCATGAAGCGCGCGGTGACGTCGGCGCTCAAGTTCGGGGCCAAGGGGATTCGTGTCGCCTGCGCCGGACGCCTTGGGGGTGCGGAAATGGCACGCCGGGAATGGTATCGCGAAGGTCGAGTCCCTCTCCACACGCTACGAGCCGACATCGATTATGCCGTGGCCGTGGCCAAGACCACCTACGGAGTGATCGGAGTCAAGGTGTGGATCTTTAAAGGGGAAGTTCTCCCGTAGGATCGATGTCTTGTCTTGACGGATTTAGCCGAGAGGCGACAGGTCAAGAGACGAAAGGCCTACGGGTGAGATTCAAGGAGAGGATCCATGTTAGCGCCCAAAAGAGTCAAGTATCGAAAGCAGCAAAAAGGCCGCATGAAGGGGATCGCCTCCCGAGGAAACCAATTGAATTTTGGGGACTTCGGGCTTAAGGCTCTGGAACCCGGCCGGATCACATCCCGGCAGATCGAAGCGGCTCGTGTGGCCATCACGCGTTATGTCAAACGCGGTGGGAAGATCTGGATTCGCATCTTTCCGGACAAGCCGGTGACCAAAAAGCCGGCGGAAACCCGCATGGGCAAAGGCAAGGGAGCCCCCGAAGGGTGGGTTGCCGTGGTGAAGCCGGGACGAATCCTTTATGAACTCAAAGGCGTCACGGAAGAGATCGCCAAGGAAGCGTGTCGGCTGGCAGGTCACAAACTTCCCGTGGCGACTCGGTTTGTGTCAAGGCAGGATGTGTTATGAAAGCAGCGACCTTGCGGGACATGAGTGTCGAAGAATTGAGGCGGAAACTGGTGGAGTTGCGGGAATCCCTGTTTAATTTGAAGTTTCAGCATGCGACGGGGCAACTGGAAAATACGGCGCAACTGAAACGGCACAAGCGCGACATCGCCAGAGTGTTGACCATATTGCACGAAAAGCAGCGCGTCGGCGAAGCGTAAGGGGCATGCTCATGGAAGAACGCACAACCAACAAGAAAACCCGCATCGGCACCGTGGTCAGTGACCGTATGGACAAGACGGTCGTCGTCCGTGTGGAGCGGCTGGTCAAGCACCCCAAGTACGGCAAGTATGTGCGACGCCGTAACAAGTTCAAAGCCCACGACGAAGAAAACCAGTGCCGTCTGGGGGATCGTGTGTTGATTCAAGAAAGCCGACCTCTAAGCAAGACGAAACATTGGGTGGTCGTAAAGATTGTGGAGCGAGCCGCTCTCTAGGAGGCTCTCGAGCACGGCATGAGCCGGGTTTTGAAGATGCCCAGTGAAGGCGGCCAAGGGAGGCCATCATGATTCAGGCGGAAACACAGTTGAACGCCGCGGACAATTCAGGTGCCAAGCGGCTGTACTGTATCAAGGTCCTGGGCGGGACTCGAAAACGCTACGCCACGGTGGGCGATATCATCGTGGTTTCAGTCAAGGAAGCCATCCCCAACTCCAAAGTGAAGAAAGGGGATGTCATGCGGGCCGTGGTGGTCAGAACCAAGAAGGAAGTGCGTCGCCCGGACGGCTCCTACATCAAGTTCGATGACAATTCAGCCGTCTTGATCAACGCCGCCAAGGAACCCATCGGCACGCGTATTTTCGGGCCGGTGGCCCGTGAGCTGCGCGCCAAGCAGTTCATGAAGATTGTCTCGCTGGCTCCGGAAGTCCTTTAGCGGAAAGGGTGGGGAAGGTCGCCAATGGCTGTCAGTAAAAAATACCATATCAAGAAAAATGACACGGTGATGGTGATTGCCGGCAAGGAAAAGGGCAAGTCGGGCAAGGTTCTTCGTATTTTGACCAAGAAAGATCGAGCCGTCGTGGAAAAGCTCAATATGGTCAAAAGGCACATGCGCCCTGGAGCCCACAGTCGGCAAGGCGGAATTGTGGAAAAGGAAGCTCCCATTCACATTTCCAATCTGATGGTGATCTGCAGCAAGTGCACGGATCCGACCCGTGTGGGCTATAAGATCCTCGATGACGGCCGCAAGGCACGCTTCTGCAAGAAGTGCGGAGAACTCATCGACGGGTGACGTCCACGACCACGGGCGGAGTGGAGGCGTTCATGGCACGTTTGCGCGACTTGTATGTTCAAGCAGTGGCCCCGCAGCTGGCCGAAAGGTTTCAGTACAAAAGCCCGATGCAGATTCCGAGATTGAGCAAGATCGTGCTCAATATGGGCTTGGGAGAAGCCATTCAAAACGTGAAAATTTTGGAGACGGCCTCGGAAGAACTGGCTCAGATCAGCGGTCAAAAGCCGGTGATCACGCGGGCGCGTCAAAGCATCGCGGCCTTTAAGCTGCGCAAGGGGATGCCCATCGGGTGCATGGTGACCCTGCGAGGGAATCGCATGTACGAGTTTTTTGATAAACTCGTCAACATCGCGCTGCCGCGTGTCCGCGACTTTCGCGGAGTCTCTCCCAAATCCTTTGACGGACGCGGCAATTACACCCTTGGGGTGCGGGAACACATTATCTTTCCGGAAATCGACTACGACAAGATCGACAAAATTAAGGGACTCAACATCACCATCGTCACGACGGCCGAAACCGACGACGAAGCCCGGGAACTGTTGGCCCTGTTGGGAATGCCGTTTCGAAAGTAGGGGAAAAGGGTAGAGAAGGAGGCAGCCTTGGCCAAGAAATCCATGATTGCAAAAGCCCAAAGAAAGCCGAAATTCAAGGTGAGAGCCTACAATAGGTGCCCGCTGTGCGGACGGCCTCGCGCTTTCCTTCGCAAATTCGGCATGTGCCGTATTTGCTTTCGGAATATGGCCCTCAACGGCGAACTTCCCGGCGTGGTGAAATCCAGTTGGTAGGAGCCGGAACAAGAAGGAGTGACCTTGTATGGTGATGACGGATCCCATTGCCGACTTTTTGAATCGTATCAAGAACGCCCACAAGGCGCGTTTTGACAAGGTGGATGTGCCCGCCTCCCGTATGAAGCTGGAGCTGGCGCGCATCCTTAAAGAAGAAGGCTACATCAAGCATTACAAGCTGATCAAGGACGATAAGCAAGGTGTTCTGCGAATCCATCTTAAATATGGGCCGGACCGAGAAGCGGCCATTCGAGACATGCGTCGAATCAGTAAACCGAGTCGACGGATTTATGTAGGGGTTAAAGAGATTCCGAGAGTCCTTAACGGCTTGGGGATTGCGATCCTGTCCACGTCCCGAGGCATTCTGACCGACAAGAAGGCCAGGCAAGAGGGTGTGGGTGGCGAACTTATCTGCAGCGTGTGGTAACAAAGGAGTCATAAGATGTCTCGTATCGGCAAAAACCCCATCGCTATACCTAAAGGGGTCGAAGTCACCCTTCAGGGTGATGCCGTCATCGTGAAGGGCCCGAAAGGGCAGTTGGAAAGGCGTGTCCCATCGGAAGTCTCGGTGACCGTGGAAGACGGCCAGATATTGGTGCGCCGCAAAGACGATGAGCGACGATCCAGGTCGATGCATGGGCTTATGAGGGTTTTGCTGCACAATATGGTCACAGGAGTCAGCCAAGGCTTCACGAAGGTTTTGGAAATTCAGGGGGTGGGTTACCGGTGCGATCTGACCAATAATGTGTTGAACTTCAGCCTGGGCCATTCGCATCCGGTGAGTTTTCCGTTACCTCAAGGGGTGAGCGCCTCGGTGGAAAAGCAGACGGTGATTCGCCTGGAAGCCGTCGACAAGGAACTTCTGGGGCAAACCGCTGCCAATATCAAGGCCTTGCGCCCCGTGGAACCGTACAAGGGCAAAGGTATTCGCTACGCCGCTCAGTGGGTCAGGCGAAAGGCCGGAAAGACTGGCGGCAAGAAGAAATAGGAGAAGGACGAGTTATGGGCTCCAAAACGAATCCCAGCGTTGCGGCGCGCCTCAAGCGCAAGCGGCGCATTCGCACCAAGGTGCAGGGCACGCCCGAGCGACCTCGACTGACGGTCTACAAGAGCCTCAAACATATCTACGCTCAGATTATCGACGACACCACCGGCCGAACCCTGGTGGCGGCTTCGACCTTATCCCCCGAATTTAAGGCCTTGGGAGAGGTGGAAGGCAAGGTGGGTGCTGCGGAAAAAGTCGGCCAGCTTGTGGCGAAGAAGGCCTTGGAGAAGGGTGTGACCAAGGTGGTGTTCGACCGCAACGGGTTCATCTACCATGGCCGCATTCGGGCCGTGGCGGACGGAGCGCGGGCGGCGGGGCTGGAATTTTGACCTTTATCGGCGTGCAAGGAGGCGTATCTTGGCACCTCTCGAGACTCAAGACGTACAGTACATCGATAAAATCGTCCACATTAGCCGAGTGGCCAAAGTGGTCAAGGGTGGACGTCGTTTCTCTTTCAGCGCCATTGTCGTCGTTGGGGACGGCAATGGGCGAGTAGGCTTTGCCCTAGGCAAGGCCAACGAAGTGCCGGAAGCTATTCGAAAGGGGTTGGAAGGGGCGAAAAGAGACATGTTTGAGGTGCCCTTGCTGGAAGGGACTTTGCCTCATGAGGTTTTAGGCAAATTCGGAGCCTCCTCCGTGGTGCTCAAGCCGGCTTCGCCCGGAACAGGGGTCATCGCCGGTGGAGCTGTGCGGGCCATTATGGAAGCAGCCGGGGTGACGGACGTGCTCACCAAGGTCTTGGGATCTCGCAATCCTCATAACGTGGTGCGGGCGACCATTGCAGGACTGAAGGCCCTGCGAAGCCCGGAGCGTATCGCCAAAAGTCGAGGGCTGGATGTGATGGAGGTCAAGGCTCAAGGAGCCGGGAGGTGATCCATGGCGGGAATGATTCGCATCAAACTGGTGCGCAGTCCCATCGGAAGGCCTGAAAAGCACCGCAAAATCTTGAAGGCTCTGGGACTGACACGACTGCAAAAGGAAGTGACGCTGCCCGCGATCCCTCCGGTCGTGGGTGCTGTCAAGAAGGTCAACCACTTGGTTCAGGTCAGCGAAGCCTAATCTGGACCCAAGAGAAAATACGGGTGAATGCCATGCGATTGGATGATTTGCAACCTGCAGCGGGTTCTCGCAAGGACAAGAAACGCATCGGCCGAGGTTCAGGCTCCGGCTTGGGAAAGACCGCGGGAAAAGGCCATAAGGGCCAGAAGGCTCGTGCCGGAGGCGGTGTGGTACCTTGGTTTGAAGGCGGCCAGATGCCCCTGCAACGCCGGGTTCCCAAAAGAGGCTTTCACAACAAGTTTCGAAAAGTTTACACGGTGGTAAATGTGGGGGACCTGGATAGGTTTGAACAGGGCGCTACGGTAGGGCCCGAGGAACTAGCCCTAGCCGGGCTGGCTAAGAAAAAGGCCGACGGGATCAAGTTGCTTGCAGACGGGGAACTGACAAAGGCCCTGTCGATTCGCGTTCACAAGGCCAGCGCCGCAGCGGTGGCCAAGGTGGAGGCCGTCGGCGGTCGTGTGGAAATTCTAAGCTGAGAGGGTCAAGCGGGTGCTCACAGGCTTTCAAAATATCGGCAAAATCCCCGAACTGAAACGGCGCATTGGTATTACGCTTCTCTTTTTGGCCGTCTACCGTATCGGCGTGCATGTGCCGACACCGGGTATCAATCGAGAAGCTCTGGCCGCTTTTTTCGCAGCCGCCCAAGGCACGTTGCTTGGGCTTTTTAATATGTTTTCGGGCGGTGCTATGCAGCAATTGTCCGTCTTCTCCCTGGGGATCATGCCCTACATCAGCTCGTCGATCATTTTGCAGCTCCTGACCGTGGTCATCCCTCATCTGGAAAGACTCAGCAAGGAAGGTGAGGCCGGCCGAAAGAAGATTACCCAGTACACACGTTACGGGACGGTGGTTCTCAGTATCATTCAAGGCTTTGGGATCGCTTTTGGTCTTGAGGGCATGACCGGGCCTGGGGGAGAGCCTGTGGTGCTGGCTCCAGGATGGGGTTTTCGACTGATCACGGTGATTACCCTCACGGCAGGAACAGCTTTCATCATGTGGTTGGGAGAACAGATCACCGAGCGAGGGATCGGAAACGGTATCTCGTTGATCATTTTCGCAGGCATCGTGGCCGGTATGCCCGGAGCCATCGGAAACACGATGCGACTCATGCAGACGGGGGAAATGAGTGCTTTCAAGGCGCTCGTTCTTTTGATCATAATGGTGGCCGTGGTCGCCTTTATCGTCCATGTGGAAAGGGGGCAGCGGCGCATTCCGGTCCAGTACGCCAAGAGGGTTGTCGGGCGGCGAATGTACGGCGGACAGACAACCCATTTGCCGCTTAAAATAAACACTTCGGGCGTGATCCCGCCTATTTTTGCTTCCTCCATCATTATGTTTCCGGCCACGGTGGCGAACTTCATTCAGGTGCCTTGGATGCAAAAAATCGCCCAAATGCTCATGCCTGGGCACTGGCTGTATACGGTGCTTTATGTCGGTTTCATCATCTTTTTCTGCTACTTTTACACGGCCATCGTCTTCAATCCCATTGACGTGGCCGACAACATGAAAAAGTACGGAGGATTCATCCCTGGCATTCGTCCAGGACGTTCCACGGCGGAATACATCGACCGCGTCCTGAGTCGTATTACGCTGGGAGGAGCCGTCTACGTCTCCATCGTGTGTGTGCTTCCCACCATCTTTACCCAAAACTTCAATGTGCCGTTCTATTTCGGAGGCACGGCGCTGCTCATTGTGGTGGGCGTCGCCATGGATACCGTAGGGCAGATCGAAGCGCACATGCTCACGCGTCATTACGAGGGGTTTTTGAAATCGGGGCGCATTCGAGGTCGCCGATAAAGAGGAAGAACCGGGGGTTTCCTGGGCCGCGACCGCACGTCGCAGGGTCAGCGTGTGATGGATTGTGATAGGGATGAGAAGGCCGAAGGACAGGGAGGGAGACGATGAACATCATTTTGTTGGGACCGCCGGGTGCTGGAAAGGGAACACAAGCCAAGCGCATGATCGAACGGTACGGGATTCCTCAGATTTCTACGGGGGACATGCTCAGGGCCGCCTTAAAGGCCGGAACACCGCTGGGCCTTGAGGCCAAGAAGTACATGGATCAGGGGGCTCTGGTGCCCGATGCTGTGGTGGTCGGCCTGGTTAAGGAACGCATTCAACAAGAAGATTGCAAGAAAGGTTACATGCTTGACGGGTTTCCTCGAAACGTCAGCCAAGCCGAAACCCTCGATGGCATGCTCAAAGAGTTGGGCCAAAAGATCGATCATGTGGTGTGCATCGATGTTCCAGACCAGGAACTCATTCAGCGCCTTACGGGACGACGCACCTGTCGGGAATGCGGCGCCGGTTTTCACGTGATGTTCGATCCACCGAAAAAGGAAGGCATCTGCGACAAATGCGGCGGGCAGCTCTACCAGCGGGATGACGACAATGAAGCCACGGTCACGTCCCGGCTCAAGGTTTATGCGGATCAGACCAAGCCGCTTATCGAGTACTACGAAAAGCAAGGGAAACTGAGAAAGATTCACGGCTTGGGATCTATCGACGAAATCTTTGAGCGCATCAAGGCGGTTTTGGGTTAGAGGGCGCTTTGATCATTTTGAAGACTCGGGAAGAGGTTGAAAAAATAAGGAAATCCTGTCTCATTGTGGCGGAAGTATTGGCACGGCTTCAGGAAGTTGTGGCTCCTGGAGTGAGTACGTGGGATCTCAATGCCATCAGTGAGGAGGAGGCGGAAAAGCGGGGAGCCGTGCCGGCCTTTAAGGGCTATCACGGCTTCCCTTATGCGCTGTGCACTTCGATCAATGAAGAGGTGGTGCACGGCATTCCGAGCAAGAAACGAATCTTGCGCGAAGGCGACATTGTCAGCTTGGACTTCGGGGTGGTGGTGGACGGCTATTACGGAGATGCAGCCGTGACGCTTCCGGTTGGAAAGATTTCCGAGGAAGCGGATAGACTGTGTCGGGTAACGCGAGAAGCCCTCGATCAGGCTATTGGGCAAGCCGTGGTGGGGAACCGGCTTTCCGATATCTCCCACGCCGTGCAAAGCTACGTGGAAAAATTCGGCTACTCGGTGGTTCGAGAATTTGTCGGGCATGGGATCGGTCGAAACCTTCATGAGAGCCCGCAGATTCCGAATTTCGGGCCTCCAGGTCGCGGCGTTAAGCTGAAGCCCGGAATGGTTTTTGCCATTGAGCCCATGATCAACCAGGGGGCTCCGGACATACGCATACTGGAAGATCGTTGGACGGCCGTCACGGCGGACGGGAAACTGTCGGCACACTTTGAACACACGGTGGCTGTGACGGAAAACGGTCCGGATATCTTGTCCCTGGCCAAGTAAATCTTCTTTACACAGGAAAGTCGTGCTTCTATAATGCAATGCTTTCGCTAAGAATGAATCGAGACTTGAACAGAGGAAGGCTCCATGGTGAAGGAAGAAGCGATTGAGGTGGAAGGCACGGTCATCGAGCCTTTGCCCAACGCCATGTTTCGAGTCGAGTTAGAAAACGGCCATCGTGTCCTGGCGCATATCTCGGGAAAAATGCGCATGCATTTTATTCGCATTCTTCCGGGAGACAAGGTGACGGTGGAGCTATCCCCATACGACCTGACCCGGGGGCGTATCGTTTACAGAGCCAAAAGCTGACGGGTTCAGGGACGGATGGTGAAAGGGAGTGAGTCATGAAGGTGCGGGCGTCGGTGAAAGTTATCTGCCGCAAATGCAAGATCATTCGTCGGCACGGCCAGGTGCGCGTCATCTGCGAGAATCCGAAGCACAAACAGCGTCAAGGCTAAGTGGAGGAAACGGCATTGGCACGGATTGCAGGCATTGACCTACCGAAGAACAAGCGCATGGAAATCGCCCTGACGTACATTTATGGGATCGGACGGTCGACGGCCCTCAAGATCCTGGAAGAGGCGAAGGTGGATCCCGGAACCAAGTCGGACGATCTAACGGAGGAGCAAATCACTTCCATCCGTCGTGTCATCGACACCCATTACAAGGTGGAAGGGGATCTGCGCGGCGAAGTGTCCATGAACATCAAGCGCCTTATGGACTTGGGCTGCTATCGAGGGCTTAGGCACCGCCGAGGTCTTCCTGTCAGGGGACAGCGCACCCACACCAATGCTCGAACGCGCAAGGGTCCTCGTCGATCGGTGATCGGAAAACGCAAGAAATAGGAAAGTGGAGGCACAATGGCACGGGGTAGAGGTGGTCCGCGAAAGAAAAAAGAGCGGAAAAACATTCAGAACGGCATTGCGCACATCCGTTCCACATTCAATAACACCATCGTGACCATCACGGACATGAGCGGGAACACCATCTCATGGGCCAGCGGCGGCAATCAGGGGTTTAAGGGATCGCGTAAAAGCACCCCCTTTGCCGCTCAGACGGCGGCTCAGGCGGCTGCGAAGGCCGCCATGGAACACGGGCTGCAAAACGTGGAGGTTTACGTCAAGGGGCCGGGCTCAGGTCGTGAGGCCGCGTTGCGGGCTTTGCAGGCCGCTGGATTGAATGTGACGGTGATTCGGGACGTGACACCCATTCCCCACAATGGATGTCGGCCGCCCAAGAGGCGCCGCGTTTAAGGAGCATCTTGAGAAAGGGCCCTTTGGGCCTTCGGGAATTCAAGGAGGAATCGGTCTTGGCGCGATATACAGGTCCGCAATGCCGGCTGTGTCGGCGGGAAAACATGAAATTGTACCTCAAGGGGGATCGTTGCTATTCGGACAAGTGCGCCTTTGAGCGTCGCAGTTACGCTCCTGGTCAGCATGGGCAGCGCCGCGGCAAATTGTCCGACTACGGTGTGCAGCTTCGAGAGAAACAAAAGATCAAGAGAATGTACGGCCTTCAGGAAAAGCAGTTCAAGGCCTATTTCAAGGAAGCCGACCGCCAGAAAGGCGTCACGGGCACCAACTTCTTGATCTTGTTGGAGCGACGGCTGGACAACACAGTGTTTCGTCTAGGGTTTGCCAACTCGAGGTCTCAGGCCAGGCAGCTGGTTCGTCACAACCACTTTCTCGTCAACGGCCACAAGGTGAATATTCCATCCTACTTGTTGCGGCCCGGCGATGTGATCACGGTACGGGAAAAAAGCCGACAGTTGGAAGTGATCAACGAAGCTCTGGATGCGCTGCCTCGACGCGGGCTGGTCCCGTGGCTGGAACTGGACAAGGAAGCGTACCGAGGAACTTTCCGAAGCCTTCCGACACGTGAAGAAATGCCGCTGCCGGTGCAAGAACACTTGGTGGTGGAATTCTATTCGAAGTAATGCGGAGAAACATTTTGAATGTAGGGCAGAGGGTCTGCCGATGGGGCAGGGTCCTCTGTCCGTTTTCTGAGGCCGTGTCTTGAAGCCCCGAAGACTCATGGGCGGCCGAAGGTATGAGGGCGGGTATGGAGAAGAACTGGCGCGAATTGATTCGACCAAAACCCCTGGCGGTGGAACACGGGGAAGACCCGAAGCGATACGCGAAAATCACGTGCGAACCGCTGGAGCGAGGTTTCGGGACGACTCTTGGAAATGCGCTGCGGCGGGTGCTGCTGTCGTCCTTGAGAGGGGCCGCCATCACGTCCGTGAAAATCGACGGAGTTTTGCACGAGTTTTCGTCGGCACCAGGCGTGGTGGAAGATGTCACCGACATTGTCTTGAATCTCAAGGAAGTGCGCCTGCGTTTCAATGGGGATGCTCCCAAGGTGCTGGTTTTGGAAAAGGTCGGAGAAGGTCCCGTGACGGCGGGCGATATTCGCCCTGACTCGTCCGTGACCATTCTCAATCCGGACCAGCGCATCTGCACCCTGGCTCGCGACGGCAAGGTGCGCATGGAACTCACGGTGGAAGAAGGCAAGGGGTACGTCCCGGCCGAATGGAATTCCGAGAAGGTGGAAACCATTGGGACCATTCCTATTGACGCCATTTTTACACCGGTGCGTAAGGTCAGCTACAACGTGACTCAAGCGCGTGTGGGACAACGCACCGATTACGACAAGCTGACCATGGAAATCTGGACGGACGGCAGTGTGACCCCCGAGGATGCCTTGGCTTTGGCTGCCAAAATCTTAAAGGACCAGCTGAGCGTCTTCGTGAACTTTGAAGATTACGAGGCTCCGGTGGCTGCTGAGGAACAGGCTCAAGAGCCTACCTTCAATGAGAACCTCTTTCGCAGTGTGGATGAATTGGAACTTTCGGTGCGCAGCGCCAACTGTTTGAAAAACGCCGATATACGTTATATCGGCGAACTGGTTCAAAAGACGGAAGCTGAAATGCTCAGGACCAAGAATTTCGGCCGCAAATCTCTGAATGAAATCAAGGAGATTCTCGCGGAAATGGGTCTGTCCTTGGGCATGAAGTTGGAGAACTTTCCGAGCCGGGAAGAGATCGAACAGAGAAGAAAGGAAGAGGAATAGCCATGCGCCACAGGAAATCAGGTCGGAAGCTCAACCGAACTTCCAGCCACCGGTCGGCCATGTTTCGCAATATGGTGACGTCTCTGCTGGAACATGAACGCATTGTGACGACCATTCCCAAGGCCAAGGAAATTCGCCGTTGGGCGGATGCCATGATCACGCTGGGTAAGCGGGGCGATCTGCATGCCAGACGTCAGGCTTTGGCCGTCATTCGTAGCAAGGGCGTGGTGCATAAGCTGTTTGCCGAATTGGGACCGCGTTACCAGGCGCGCCAAGGCGGGTACACTCGCATTGTCAAAATGGGTTTTCGCAAAGGCGATGGGGCCCCCATGTGCCTCATTGAGCTGACGGGAGCGGAAATCAAGCCGCAGCCCAAAAAGAAGGCTCGAGCGCAAGAGCAGAGCGCGGCTGAGGGTTAAAAACTTTTTCCTTGCCAACGGCGTTTTCAAAGGGACGTGCTGAAGCGCGTTCTATCAGCGTTGTCGGACGGTGCTACCAACGTGCACGACAATGTTTTCCATCCTGCCGTCGCTTGGAAGACTTTCGGCGATGGGACGCTAAAGAGACAGCCCGGCGCCCAAGGCGACGGGCTGTTTTTTTATGATGGGCGCGGTTGATGCTGGTAAAAGAAGCAATAGGCGCAGGTGAAGCCTGTCCAGAGGGCTTTAGCGGCCTTGTCCAAGCAGACGTCGTAGTGAGGGCAATCAAAGTAGCGAACCCCTCGCCCTTCTCGGCAGACTACCGGATGAGGTATCCCCTGCGCGGCAAGGGTATCTTTGGATTGATGAATACCTTTGGTTCGCGGCATACAAGACCTCCTGTGCCTATCAGAATCAAATGCATCATATGACTAATCACGAGCGGGCGGAAAGCAAGAGGGGACTACCTTTCCGTGGGCTGCCGCAATGAGGTGATGCGATGAAGGCGGTGTCACAGCGTCTGAAGAAGATTCGAAACATTGGCATCATAGCTCATATAGACGCCGGAAAGACCACGGTGAGTGAGCGGATTCTTTACTACACCGGGCGATCTCACAAGATCGGAGAAGTCCACGAAGGCACCGCCGTCATGGATTGGATGGAGCAGGAGCAGGAACGGGGTATCACCATCACATCGGCTGTGACCACCTGTGAGTGGAGTGGGCACCAAATACAATTGATCGATACGCCAGGTCACGTGGACTTCACCATTGAAGTGGAAAGATCTCTGCGTGTTCTGGATGGAGCGGTGGCTGTTTTCTGCGCCGTGGGCGGCGTGGAGCCTCAGTCGGAGACGGTTTGGAGGCAGGCGGACAAATACAGAGTTCCCAAGATCGCCTTTGTGAACAAGATGGACCGTATCGGGGCCGACTTCCATCAGGTTCTTGACCAGATGCGGGAAAAGCTTCATGCCAATCCCATTCCCATTCAGATTCCCGTGGGCCGAGAATCGGATTTTCGCGGTGTGGTGGATCTCATTCACATGCGCCAGATTGTCTGGAAAGACGAAACCCTAGGGGCGGAATACACCTACGTGCCTCTGGACACGGCATTGATGAAAGAGGCGGCGGAAGCACGGGACGAGCTTCTGGCGAAGGTGGCCGAAGGGGATGAGGCCCTGATGGAGAAATACCTGGAGGGGCAGGAGATCGAACCGGAGGAAATTCAGAGTGTCTTAAGACGGCTGACCCTGAATTTGGATGCGGTGCCTGTCTTGTGCGGGGCGGCTTTGCGCAACAAAGGCATTCAGCCGCTTTTGGATGCTGTGGTTCATTATCTTCCGTGTCCTTTGGATGTGCCGCCCGTTCAGGGAATCAATCCCATCACACAGGAAACCGTGCAACGTTTAGCCGACGATAATGAACCTCTGGCAGCCTTGGTTTTCAAAATATTCATGGACCAAGGACGCAAGCTCACCTACACACGCATCTATTCCGGAAAACTGCGCGCCGGCGACACTGTGTATAACGCCAGACAAAAAAGTCGGGAAAAATTGTCTCGCATCTTTCGAATGCATGCCAACAAAAGGGAACGGCTGGAAGAAGCGGCTGCCGGAAGCATTGTGGCTTTGATGGGACTGAAGTCGGCGGGGACCGGGGATACTCTATGCGATGAAAAACACCCCATTTTGCTGGAGCCTATCGATATCTACGAGCCGGTTATGGCCGTGGCCGTGGAACCCAAGACACGAGCGGATCAGGAAAAGCTTCCCGATGCCTTGGCCAAACTGGCTGATGAGGATCCTACCTTTCGTTATAAAGAAGATCCGGACACAGGCCAGTTGGTCATTCGAGGCATGGGGGAGCTGCACTTGGAAATCCTCATCAGTCGGTTGCAGCGGGACTACGCGGTGGATGTCAATGCCGGAAAACCTCAGGTGGTGTATCGTGAAACCATTCAAAAGCCGGCCTTGGGTCGAGGAGTGTTTGAAAGGGAAATCGGAGGGACCAAACACTTTGCCGTCGTGGAACTGAATGTGGAACCCAGGGAGCGAGGTAAAGGGAACCGTGTGGAGCATCGAGTCCGGGATGCTTCCATTCCCGAAATATGGTGGCCGGCCGTGGAAGCCGGGATCATGGACGCTTTGACCAGCGGGGAAATCATGGGATACCCTGTGGTGGATGTAGGGGTCACGGTCATCGGGGGTGAACATCGAGAGGGAATGTCTACGGAATTAGCTTACCGCGTGGCCGCCGGCATGGCCTTTCGAGATGCCTTTACGAAAGGGGAACCGCTTTTGCTTGAACCATACATGCGCGTGGAAGTGCTCACTCCCGACGAGTTCCTCGGGGATGTGATCGGAGACCTCAATCTGCGCAAGGCTCGCATTGAAGGCATTACGGCCAAGAAAGGGATTCAGGTGGTGGAAGCCACGGTGGCTTTGTCCAGAATGTTCGGGTATTCTACGGCCTTGCGATCAGCCAGTCAGGGGCGCGCCACTTTTACCATGCAGTTTGAACGGTATGATGCGCTAAGTTCTTAAAAAACCGTTGCCTTTAGGGATATCCCGTGATAAAAACGGCTGTTCATAAGCAAGACGGCAGGCTCACGACATGATCCACCCCCACGACGTGCCGGACGTTGTCGGGGATGATTCCAACGAAAACCCCGCGAGGGTTTTTTTGTTGCTGAAAGGCAGGTGAAATCTGAATGACCGAACCGGAGGCCAGGGAGAGTTTTGAAAAAAAGATCCGCAAGCTGCGCAAGGACTTTCAAAAGAACGTGCAGCCCGTCTTGCGGCGACACAATTATTATCTCTCCAAAGGCGAACGCCGCCGTATCAAGCGGAAGAAAGCCATTAAAAGAATTCAGCGCCGAATGCGTCGTCTTCAGGGCATGTAAGCCCGGAAGCTTCCTTTTGGAGCTAAGACCGTCAAACGGGCCCTGTGGGCCCCGGTCGATGAGCCTGCAGTTTGCCATAAAAAAACCCCGGAATCGATCCGGGGTTTTTTTATGGCTGGACGGCTCCCTTGGCGTTGTGTCCCCGCAGCAGGTCTCAAGCCTGCAGCGGGGGGAGGCGAAAGGGCTCTCTTGCCTAGGGACACCTCTAGATTTTTCCGATGATGTTTCGCGAAATGACCAACCGCATGATTTCATTGGTCCCTTCGTAGATCTGGGTGATCTTGGCGTCACGCAGATGCCGTTCCATGGGGTATTCTTTGCAGTAGCCATACCCACCAAGGATCTGAACTCCTTCAATGGCGGCCCACATGGCCGTATCCGAGGCATACATTTTGGCCATAGCGGCTTCCTTTTCATAGCCCCGTTTGTTTTGTTCCAGCCATGCGGCTCTTAGAGTCAACAGTTCAGCGGCATCCAACTGTGTGGCCATGTCGGCCAATTTCCACTGTATGGCTTGGAAGGAGGCGATGGGTCTTCCGAATTGTTCTCGAGTCTTACTGTAAGCGATGGCCTCTTCCAAAACAGCTCGACCGATTCCGATCGCCTGGGACGCAATGCCGATACGACCGCCGTCCAGGGTGGTGAGCATTTGCTTGAAGCCTTCGCCTTCTTTGCCCAGAAGGTTTTCCTTGGGAATACGGGCGTCCTCAAAGATCAACTCCGCCGTGCCGGAAGCGTTGATCCCCAGTTTTTCTTCCACACGGCCTACACGAAATCCTGGAGTGTTATGGAGATCCACCAAAAAGGAACTGATCCCTTTATAGCCTTTCTCTTTGTCGGTGACCGCGGCCAGAACGCAATAGCGTGCCACGTTTCCATTGGTGATAAATTTCTTTTCGCCGTTAATGACCCATTCATTCCCATCCAAAACAGCGGTTGTGCGCATGCGTGCCGGATCCGAACCCGCGCCGGCCTCGGTGAGTCCGTAGCAGCCCAAGTATTGACCGCTGGCTACGGGTGTTAAAAACTGCTGCTTTTGTTCTTCTGTCCCGTACGTGTAGACGGGAAAATTGTACAAACTGTTGCAGACACTCATGATGACACCGCAAGACGCACAGGCCTTGGAGATTTCGATCATGGCCAGCACATAGCAGATATAGTCCATGCCGGCCCCCCCGTATTCGGGAGGAATGGTAATGCCCATGAGGCCTAATTCGCCCATTTTCTTGACGATTTCTTCGGGATGACGGTGGGTGCGGTCCAATTCGGCGGCCACCGGAGCGATTTCTCGTTCGGCGAACTTACGCGCCATGTCTTGAATCATCTTTTGTTCTTCGGTGAGCTCGAAATGCATCGTTTTGTTCCTCCCGGTCTTTTTAAGCAGTAAAGGAACCCTTGAAGTTGGGTTTTCTCTTTTCCAGGAAGGCTAGAGCGCCCTCTTTGGCGTCTTCGCTGGCAAAGCACAGACCAAAGGCTTCCACTTCCAAGGTGCATCCAGCCTTCAGATCCGCATCGATGCCTCGGTCGATGACGCATTTAACGGCCCTCAAGGCTAAAGCGCTCTTGGACGCCAGAATTTTAGCGGTTTTCATGGTCTCTTCCAAAAGGCTTTCGGGAGGAAACACCTTGGCCACGAGACCCCATTGTAAAGCGGTGGCCGCGTCGATCATTTCTCCCGTCATACACAGTTCCTTGGCTTTGGCTCGTCCCACAAGCCGCGCCAGGCGTTGGGTGCCTCCAAATCCAGGAATAATGCCCAAGTTGATTTCCGGCTGGCCGAACTTGGCTTTTTCCGAAGCGTAGATAAAGTCACAACTCATGGCCAGTTCCAAACCGCCGCCCAAAGCGAAACCGTTCACGCACGCGATCACGGGTTTAGGAAGATCTTCCAAGGAAAAAAACACTTCCTGACCTTTTTGAGCGAAAAGGCGCGCCTGAAGCGCATTCATTTTGGGGAATTCACTGATGTCGGCTCCCGCCACAAAGGCCTTTTCTCCGGCTCCCGTCAGGACCAAAACCCGCAGGGCGTCATCATCACGGACTTGTTCAATGGCGCGTTTGAGTTCCTCTAGGGTTTCGGGGTTGAGGGCGTTGAGGCTTTTGAGGCGGTTGATGGTGACAAGGGCTACCTGATCCTGCACGTCGAAAAGAATGTTCTGAAATGCCATGGCGGGACCTCTCCTTTACAGCGGTTAGCGTTCGATGGTCACGGCACAGCCTTGGCCGCCGCCGATACACAAGGTTGCCAGGCCCTTGCGTGCCTGACGTCTTTTCATCTCATAGAGAAGGGTGGTCAAAATGCGGGCTCCAGAAGCACCGATCGGGTGTCCTAAAGCGATGGCCCCTCCGTTCACATTGACAATGTCAGGGTTCCAACCCATTTCTTTGTTCACGGCCAAAGCTTGGGCGGCAAAGGCTTCATTGGCTTCCACCAGGTCCAGGTCCTGAACGGACCACCCGGCTTTTTCTAAGGCCTTGCGACTGGCAGGAATGGGACCCGTTCCCATGAGAGCCGGATCTACGCCGGCCGACGCGTAAGAGCGGATAACGCCCAGAGGCGTAAGGCCCATGGAGGCCGCCTTCTTTTCGGACATGACAAGGATGATGGCCGCACCGTCATTGATTCCGGAAGCGTTGCCTGCCGTGACCGTACCGTCTTTTTTGAATGCCGGAGGAAGTTTGGCCAGGGCTTCAAGGGTGGTGCCGAACCGAGGATGTTCGTCCGTATCAAACACAACGGGAGCGCCTTTGCGCTGCGGAACTTCTATGGGAACGATTTCTTCTTGGAACCGTCCTGCCTTGATGGCGGCTTCCGCTTTGGTTTGGCTGGCCAAAGCGAAGCGGTCTTGATCTTCTCGACTGAGGCCGTATGTGGCAGCCACGTTTTCCGCCGTGATGCCCATGTGGTACCCGTTGAAGATGTCCCACAAACCATCATGAATCATCAGGTCCAGGAGTTGTCCGTGGCCCATGCGTTGACCCCACCGGGCTTGAGTCAAAGCATAGGGAGCGGCGCTCATGTTTTCGATGCCACCGGCCACGACGACCTCGGCATCTCCTAAAGCCACAGCTTGGGCTGCCAAGATCACCGACTTGAGGCCGGAGGCGCACACTTTATTGATGGTAAAAGCGGGAACTTCCTTGGGAATGCCTGCATGAACGGCGACTTGGCGTGCAGGGTTTTGGCCTTGGGCGGCTTGAAGGACGTTACCCAAAATCACTTCATCCACTTGATTGGGAGAAAGCCCGACACGTGCCAAGGCTTCTTTGAGGGCGACGACGCCGAGCTGGACAGCGGAAATGTTGGCAAGCGATTTTCCAAAAGAACCAACCGGAGTTCGAACAGCACTGACAATAACAGCTTGGTTCATGGGCACCTCCCGAGCGTGGCTTCGCCGCGGCTGAAAGGCGGGATGCACCGCGGCGGGTCGATGATATGTAACCTTTACCTGCCGCCTACCATATACGGGATGCCTTTGAGGTTGTCAAACGCAAGAACATGAATCGGGAACATTCCGGCGCTGGTTGTTTTGCAGTCTAGGGTGTTGCTCATGCAGACGAAGGATTCAAACACCGGGTCCCGGCGGTGGTGCAAGCTCGCCGAGACATAGGCTGCTTCTTTGCGTGGCCGTACAAGTGGCCGTAAATAGGGAGATGGATGAACCCGATTACTTGTTGGATCTCGACGGCAGTTTCGTTTCGGAGTTGTGATACCAGGAGCTGCGAAAAGCAAAGCTGGGGGATCGTGTGCCGTAGAGTTTTTCGGCGAACTGATCCAGGTTATGACGCGGCCCGATGGCGATAAGGGTATCGCCCGCTTGCAAAACTTGCCGAGGCGATGGATTGTAGATCATGGTGCCTTCCGGGCGCTTGATGGCCACGATAATAAGGTTGAAATCGCTACGAATACCGGAATGCATCAAATCTTTTCCATCCATGTAGGCCCCTTCGGGAATGATGAGCTCTTCCATGGACAGTTCCATACCCTCGCTGGAAAGAGCCAGCTCCAGAAAGTCCGTCACTGTGGGACGCAAAATGTTTTGAGCGATGCGCATGGCCCCGGAGGCATAAGGCGAAACGACTCGATCGGCGCCGGCTTTGAGTAGCCTTTTTTCGGTGCCCGAGGAACCGGCTCGGGCACAGATGAAGAGATTTCGGTTGAGATCACGGGCGGTGAGGACGATGAACACATTGTCCGTATCGGTGTGCACCACGGCGACGAGCCCTTTGGCTTGGTGTATTCCGGCGGCGATAAGGTTTTCTTCTTCCTTGGCGTCCGCCACCAAGTAGGGAACCTCCAGGTCTTGCAGATGCTCCACGGCCCCCTCGTCCGTGTCGATAACCACAAGGGGGATGTGGTAGCGAAGCAGCTGATCCACGATGAATCTGCCCATCTGCCCATAACCGCAGATGATGTAATGATCTCTCATGCTTTGAAGTTTTTTCTTCACGCGCCGCCTCCGGTACACTTCCAAAATGTTTCCTTCCGCAAGCATCTGCCCAAAATAGGCGATGTGATAGGCCACCAGACTGACGCCTCCTCCGATAAGCACAATGGTAAAAAGACGGCCCACATTGTCCAGCGGTCGAACCTCGGTGTAGCCAACGGTGGTCAGGGTGATGATGGTCATGTAAAGGGCTTCGATAAAAGTGTAGCCGCAAAGCTCCATGTAACCCAGAGTCCCGAAAGCCACGACCCCAAACAACGAGGCCAGGATCACATAAATCCTTCGGCTTATGATCAAAGGCCCTTGAACCATAGACTTCTCCGGCCGGAGTGCGTTGTCCCGAAAGAATCTTTTGTAGCCTGGAAAAGATCAACCTGTGCCGGCCTATGAAGGGAGTTTCGGCACGACAAAAAAAGCCGCCTCGATCGGCGGCCGATTTTTTTGCATGGGGTGAGTGATCGGACTCGAACCGACAGCCTCTGGGGCCACAACCCAGTGCTCTGACCTGTTGAGCTACACCCACCACAAGGTTTTTTCCCTTTGGAAAGCGCTGGTTTCCTATCATGAACGCCGCCGCATGGGCAAGAAAAAATTTTTTGTTCACTTATTTGCTCAAGTCTTCATCTTCAGATGCCGATACACACTTTGGCAAGTTCCGATGGGGGATGGAGGCCGGCGACCATGGCTTTCACCTTGAGTCATGCCCGAGGAACCGGGTCATAGAATGAAAGGACTTCATGCAGCGTTCAGCCAAAAGGAGGAGGAAAATGAGCATGATGGCGGCAAAAGAGCAGGAGAATGGAAAGATTCGTGAAGGTAAGTACCTCACATTTTCCCTTGGGGGAGAAGAGTACGGCATCGGTATTCTAAAGGTTAAAGAAATTATCGGGATGATGCCCATCACGCCGGTGCCGCAGACCCCGGGTTTCGTCAAGGGGGTCGTCAACCTTCGAGGTAAGGTGATTCCGGTGATCGATTTAAGGCTTAAGTTCGGCATGGAATCCATTGCGTACAATGAACGCACCTGCATCATCGTGGTGGAGGCTTCGGGATTGGCTGCCGGCCGTGTCATGATGGGCCTCGTGGTGGATTCGGTCTCGGAGGTGGTCAATATCAAGGAAGAGGATATTGAAGACACACCCACCTTTGGGACGCGTCTATCCACCGAGTACATTCTTGGCATGGCCAAGGCCGGCGAGTCCGTCAAGATCCTTTTGGATATCGACCGGGTGTTGACGAGTCAAGAGATGACACTACTGGAAAAGGCGGCCTAAGCTCGTTGGTTAGTCAAGAAAGCAAGAGTGCCCGGAGTGAACCGTCCGTCCTCGGTGATCAAGGCGGAAGAATGTCGTTTGCCCGATGAACGGCTTAAGATTTTAAGACGCAGCGTCGGAAAGCTCAAAACAACCAAGCAGACGGAATGACAGGAGAGGAAAATCCCATGCGGACATGGACACTCAAAGGAAAGCTTCTGGTAATCGGCGGAACGTTGGTTTTCTTAAGCCTTACGGCGACGGGATTATTTTCCACATGGGAAGCGGCTTCGGCTTTGCGGGAAGCCGCCGAACAAGCGGCGGTTTCCCAAGCCCAGGGCTTGGCGCAGGTGGTGAACATCGTTCTCGAGGAGGAAATCTGGTCGGCTCGAGCTTTGGCCTCCATTGATACCCTTGGGGCGGCCATGGAAAAAGTCAGCGCCCAGGGACCGGAGGCGGCTCAAGCCGAAATTGCCGCCTTGAATCGGGTACTCCAATCACTTGTTTCAAACATCGGCGACAATTACGAAGGAGTCTTTGTTGCCGACGCCGCCGGGATGATCTATGCCGGAACAACCCCGGATGGAAAGACGGACATTTACAAGGGAGTCAAGATCGCCGAACGGCCCTATTTTCAAAAGGCTAAAGCGGCCGGCACACCGATCATCGGAGAACCGGTGATTTCCAAGGTCTCCAACCAACCTGTGGTGGTCGTAGCGGTGCCTCTCAAGGGCCAAGGGGGCTCCTTTCAGGGTATTCTCGGCCTGACCGCTCGCATTGATTTTCTCATTGAAACCCTCAGCAAAACCAAAGTGGGCAAAACCGGATACGCTTACATGGTAGATCGGCAGGGTATTATCATCTCGCATCCCAGCAAGGATCTCATTCTGAAGCTGGACCTGAACAAAACACCTGGTTTGGAAAACCTGGCCAAAGCCATGGCTGCCGAAACGGCCGGCGTGGTGGACTACGTTTTTAAAGGGGAAAAGAAAATCTCCGGTTATGCTCCCGTCGGCATCAATGGGTGGATGGTTGGAGCGACCCAGCCTGCCTCGGAATTTATTGAACCCGTTCGCCATCAGATCATGGGAATGCTCCCTATCGGTGCGGTGGCGCTTTTGATCACTCTCGGGGTCTTTTACCTGTTTTCGCAAAAGTTGACGGCGCCCATCATGGAATCCGTCGCTGGGATGAGAGAAGGGGCTGACCAGGTGGCGGCGGCCGCCTCGCAAGTTTCCGGAGCGGGCCAGCAGCTGGCGGAAGGTGCCAGTGAACAGGCGGCTTCTTTGGAAGAAACATCGTCGGCCTTGGAAGAAATGGCATCCATGACACGTCAAAATGCCGACAATGCCAACCAAGCCGATGCGATTGTCAAAGCGGCCTTGCGTGACATTCAGGATGCACAGAGGTCCATGGAAGCCTTGATCCAGTCCATGAAGCAGATTGCCTCGGCCAGTGAAGAAACCCAAAAGATCATCAAGACCATCGATGAAATCGCGTTTCAAACCAACTTGTTGGCGCTTAACGCCGCTGTGGAAGCGGCACGGGCCGGAGAAGCCGGAGCCGGGTTTGCCGTGGTGGCCGATGAGGTGCGGAACCTGGCCATGCGCGCCGCCGAGGCTGCTCGAACGACGGCACACCTGATCGAAGATACCGTGAATAAGGTGCACCATGGGGATCGTGCTCTTGGAGAAGCCAACGAAGCTTTCAGCAAAGTGGCCCAGGGATCCAGCCGAATCGGGGAACTGGTTGGAGAAATCGCCGCGGCGTCCGGAGAACAAGCGGAAGGTATCGACCAGGTCAATCGGGCTGTGGCTGAAATGGACAAGGTGGTGCAGAGGAACGCAGCCAATGCGGAGGAATCGGCTTCGGCGGCCGAAGAACTCAACGCCCAGGCTGAACAGATGCGCGAATACGTGACACGCCTGGCAGTTTTGGTGGCAGGTACCGGTGAGGAACAGAGAGTCAAGATCTTTCGAAAGAAAAAGGAAACCAAGGCCTTGGCTTCTACCGTTCATTCAAAGTCCGTGGCCATGGCGGCAAAGCCGACAAGAAAGGCGGGTAACGGCAAGGCTCATGACACCTTGGGAAAGGGTTCCAAAACACCGAAACCGGAAGAACTGATTCCTTTCGATGAAGACTTCAAGGACTTCTAGCCTACCAGGCATGAGCGGGCACCCTCAAGCCCGCATCGCGTCATGGACCGACACTATGTAACCGCGGACCTTCGTATCCGCCAAGCTCCAAGAATTTGTAAGGGCGGACCTTAGTGTTCGCCCAAGTCCCAAGAACCTGCAGGGGCGGACCCGCGTGTCCGCCCCACCTGAATGGAAGAGTCGTGCCCTTTTAAAAAAAGAGCATGTCTCCATTGTCGATTCAGCTTTCAATAAGTTAAGATTTGCAGCACTTTGGGCTTTCACCAACATCACCCAGAAAAAGAATATGTGTTTATGGGGGTTCATGCCTTGTTTCGTCTATCCAAACCCTTACGAATCCCCTTCGCACTCCTGGCCGGAATTTGTGGATTCCTACTGACAGGGTGCGAAAAGGAGCCTATTCGGTTTGGGCTGGCTGGTGTGCTTACGGGTCCCTATGCGGACTTGGGCATTCACGCCAGGAACGGGGCCAGGCTTGCCATAGAAGAGATCAACCGTCGTGGCGGGGTGGGCGGGCGCCACCTCATGCTTCTCGTGCAAAACGATGAAGGGACTCTGGAAGGAGCCAAAAGGGCCAGGGAAACTTTGATTCGGCAGGGAGCTTCGGTCATTATCGGCCATATGTTGAGTACCCAGTGCATGGATGCTCTTCTGACGTCAAACGAGGTGCCCATTCCTCTTGTTTCGCCGGTGGCTTCCAGTCCCCTTTTATCCGGAAAAAAAGACAACTTTTTTCGACTACGACCGGATACAGGATCACCGGCAAGGCTTTTGGCACGCCATTTGGTGTCTCGCGGGCTGAACCGTGCCGGTGTTTTCTTTGACGTCAAGAATCCGAGTTACACGGAACCGTGGGTGGGCGATTTTGCACGAGCTTTGGAAGCTCTGGGTGGAGAAATTGTGTTTACCGAAGGGTTTGATCAACTGGAAGCCGGTTCTGACCTTTCCCTGGCTCGCTCTGTTTTACAGAAAAGCCCCGATGCACTGCTTCTGGTGGCGTCAGCTGAAGAAACGGCTCGTCTGCTGGTGACTTTGCACCGAGTGGGAGTTCAAGCACCTGTTTTCGGCGTGGGATGGGCTCAAACCGATCGTTTGATCGCGCAAGCTGGGCAGGCGGCGGAAGCCATCGTTTTGGCCACAAACGATCCGCCGTTGGAGGAAAAGACCACGGCTCAGGACTTTGTTCGGTCTTACCAAAGGCGGTTTGGCGTATCGCCGGCTTTCGCTGCTGCTCGCAGTTACGATACGGTGCGTTTTCTTGTGCAGGCGTTAGAATCGGTAGGGGGACGTCCAGAAAAGCTTCGCGAGGCCTTGGCTCAGCCCAAAGAATTCGACGGCGTGTTCGGCCGAATGATAATGGATTCCTTCGGCGACGTGCATGCCGAAAGCTATTTGGTGACCGTTCGGGACAGCCGTTTCATCCTTGTCAATCCAGGTGAGACGCTATGAGAGATCGGCCTCTTTTTGTAGTCATTCGAACTTTTTTGCACCGACGGCTTTTGTTCCCTCTGGTGGTGCTGGCTGTGGTCATCACCTGTGCGCTGATTCCATGGCGCCTTGTTCAACTGGAAGAAGAACATAGGCTGGTCAGCTGGGGCGTGGATAGTTATGTGTCGAGCCTTCTTGAAAGTGCCGATGAAAACCTGCGTATGCTTGCCCAATCGGCGCTCGCTATGAACACTTCATACGAGAACAGGGTTTTCCAAGAAATCCCGCTATCCTATCATCGTGTTTTTTTTATTGAGCCGGATTCCTACACGGTCTATCGTCAGGGTCGGCAGGTGCCAACCAAGGAAAGTGTTCCCCCTCCACCTGTCTCTTATTTTCCGGAAATGCATGTATGGCCCATCTATTCAGTGCCCTATTACCGATTTGACCTGAAAGCGGTGACCGTCGCCACCATGATCCCGATCCGAGGGGGCACGGTGGTGGGAGAATTGGATTTGGGGCGTGTCCAAAGGTCGATTGACGCCTATCTTCGAAAGGTTCCTCATAGAATCATCTGGATTACCGACCGGTACGGCAACCTCATCGTGCATCCTGACGGCCGGATGGTGCAGGAACAGGAAAACGTCGGGCACGAACCCCTGGTCGCCCAGGCTCTGGCACACCCTGAAGGAGCCAGGCTTCTTGGAAGATTGGCCGGGACCTTTGTTTACGGCACCAGCTGGCGTATTGATCCCTGGGGATGGGTGGTCCTCGTGGCTTATCCCTTGTTCCCGGCGCTTTACCCCGTCGTGGGGGCCGCCACGATGGGATTTCTCACGTTTTTTGCCTTCTTAGGCCTGGCCCATTGGCGCCTTATGCGGCGGCTGCAGGCGGTCGTCGTGGAGCCTGTGGAGAGCCTCACTGGAGAAGTGCAACGCATGGCCGAGGGCCATATCGGCTTCCAAAGTTCATGGCCTGATTCTAAGGGCACTTTTGCGGAACTTCGGGTTTTTGCAGAACGTTTTCGAGAGATGAGCCGAGCTGTGCAGGAACGTGAAGAAGCTCTGCATCTGCGGCAAAAGGCTTTACTTCAGGTTCAGGAATCTCTGAAGCGCAGTGAAAAGCGATATCGAGAAATTTTGGAAAGTATCGATGAGGCTTATTTTGAGTTGGATGCGGACGGTATTGTCACGTTTCACAACAGTTCCTTTTCACGCTTGTTCGGTCTGGACCCCCCGCCGGCTCACCCCTTTGCCTTATCCGACATGATGCTCCCGGAAACAGCCAAGGCCATGAGGGATTTTTTTCAAGGTGTGGCGGAAGGGCGCCATGTGGGGCAACTTCGAACCTTTGAGTTTTATGACGTACACGGATCCTTAAAAATAGTGGAAATTTCGGCGCGCCCGATGCGTGCTGAAGAAGGATCGGTTTGCGGCGTTCGAGTCATGGCCCGGGATGTTACGGAAAAGATTAAAGCCGAAAAAAGGGCACAGGAACTAGAAAGGATTCTGTCCCATGCTCAAAAAATGGAATCCCTTGGGACGTTGGCCAGTGGTATCGCCCATGAATTCAACAACCTGCTCCAGGCCATGACAGGCTACCTGGAACTTCTGGCTCGACACACGGACCCGGAAGATCGAAAAAGCCGTTGGATCAAGCACGTCCAAGAAGCGGCGAATCGAGGTGCCGAATTGGTCCGGCGCATGCTCTCCTTTGCCCGCCAGGATGACGCCAAACCCGAAGTGGTGGACATCAACAGACTTGTTCACGAGACGCTGACTTTTCTGAGAAGGAACATTCCCCGCTTGATCCGCTTGGAAGAGGACCTTGCCGAGGACCTTCCCGCCATCTATGCCGACCGGCTGCAGTTGGAACAAATCCTCATCAACCTGGTGGTGAACGCGCGGGATGCCATTCCCGAAGGCACGGAAGGCTGTATCCGGGTGAGCACCAGGAGCAGGGAGCCCTCGATTTACGGTGAAGGAGGTGGCATCGTTTTAACGGTTTCCGATACAGGACAAGGAATTCCGGAATCCGTTCAGAGGAGAATTTTCGATCCCTTCTTCACCACCAAAGAACCCGGTAGAGGAACCGGATTGGGGCTGTCCACGGTGTATGGGATTGTGACACGACATGGCGGCTCCATCACCTGCCACAGCCGAGTCGGGCAAGGAACCACGTTTTCCATCACGTTGCCGGCCCATAGTTCTACCAAGGCGATGGAGCAAAAGAGCAAGAGTGATGCAGAGGAAATGAGCGTTTCCAAGAGATCACGGAGCAGGAGAAACGCACGACCCACGGTGCTGGTTGTGGACGATGAAGACGATGTTCGGGACTTGGTTTCAGAAACCCTTTTGGAGGAAGGTTTTCGTGTCTTGACGGCATCGTCTGGCGAAGAGGCTTTAGATGTTCTTGCGAGAAGTGCTGATCTTGTGGACGTCTTGATTCTTGATGAGAACATGCCCGGCATGGGAGGATCCGCATGTTTTTCGAAAGTTCGACATCTCTACCCTGAAGTCGCCGTCATCCTGGCCAGCGGATCCCTGGAAAGCCACTTTGTGGAAAGCCTGGGTATGGCGGAACACGTCGCCTTTCTTTCGAAACCCTACCGACTTGGCGAGTTGTTGGCGGCCATTCAACGTGTCATGGACCATTGACCACTCTATCTTGTGCTTTTCCCTTTTGCCTTATCAAACTCTGGAAATTTACCGATGTCGACAGGAATAATTGATGCTCGTGTGCCACGGAGGCGTTTTCCCTGCGTGACGTCGAGTCGTAAGAGCGAATTGGGATCTGCCTTTTTAAGGGGACGGGCGATGAAGGTAGCCGATTCCAACATCATGTTATCATGCCGTCAAAGTTACGAATCATGGTACGAAAAAACCGAATCCTCAGGGGTGTCCATCTCGTCCGGAAAGGCGGAGGTTCCTTTGGACGATGTTGGGGAGCGTCCGGTTGTTTCTTCTGAGGTCTCAAAGAGGGCAATATCGGCCAATCCAGGGTCCGCGGAGATGCCTTCCCCGGAAGAAAACGACCGGAGCTTTCACATTCGGCTTGTAGAAGCTCAAGTGAAGATACTGACAGGGAAAAAAAGATAAAGATCGTTCCTCTGTCCCTCAAAGAGATGACCTTTTCCGAAGACGGGTGCTGCGGGGAAGCTCGAAATAGGCAAGCATCCAGAATCCTTTTGCATTGGGAAGGGGAGGTGTGGGAGGGGGCTTACGACTCCACGGAGACGTTTTCAGAGTCAGAAAGAGTCGTTGTAGAGCGCAGAAGGAACCATTGAAACCACCGACGGCTTCATCTTTGCCTTTAAGCTTTCCTATTCCCTTTCAAGATCTTTCGCAATGCTCCACTCTTTTCGATTGAGTGGCGGGAATGGTCCCCTATTCGATCTTCTCGTGGTGAACTTTCAAAATGGAACCATTCAGTTCGGCGATAACGCGAGCCCCTTTGATTTAGACGGGCATGGCCTCGTAGAAAGCTTGCCCTTTGTGTCCAAAGGAAAAGACTTTCTTGCTTTGAACAAAAATGATGACGGTCCAACCAACGAAGGACTTGAGCTCTTTGGGCCAAAAACGGGGAATGATTTTTCTGAACTTGCGTTTTCCGACGTTGACGGAAATGGATGGATTGATGAAGCGTATGCCGTGTTTCGACGCTTGAGGCAATGGGTCAGGATCTATCTAGCAAAGATGCCCTTTTGGAGTTATCTGACGTAGATAGCGCTACCATTTTTCTTAGCCGCTTGACTGCAGCGTTTCATTTTATGGCGAAAACACCGAACTCAAAGGCCCCATGAGACGATCCTGCATTTTCATCAGGGATGATCAATACCCAGGACTTATAGAGAAAATGGATCTGGTGGTTTGGAGCAACTTGAAACCTCGTTCGCAATTCCACTTTTGCCAACAGAGTGACTTCTGACATGGCTATGAACCTGTAACCGATTGTTAGCGGTGCCCTCCCCCCCCTTTATGAATGGCATACGTAAACGCCGGCTTGGGCCGACGGGGTTCAAGCTCATTTTGGACAAAAAGGCCGGACCATCTTCGATGAAAATACGTTGTGGCGGCGCATTTCGGCTTCGCCTTCATGCGCCCTACGTTTTTTATCCGACAACAGGGGGCCCGTTTCGGGAGACAATCCCCAGACCCTTATCGTCAAAAGACGAAGAGGCGGCCCGACGTGTCCGTTCCCATGGTCCCGGTTCGGAAAAAAACGGGGCCGCACGCACCCCGATGGGCCCAAACAAGGATGCACCCCCTTCAGTTTTCGACCCCACCCTTTGCTTCTCGGTTGACAAGGCCGGCCCTTCACGATAGGAAGTCTTGCGATGCACAACATGCACAAATCATGTGAGGACTTTGTTTCATGAGTGAACGAAGCCGGTTGTGGACCGCCTCCTCGGTGGTCTTGGGATGTGGGAACACCCTTTTTGGTGATGACGGGTTCGGTCCTGCCGTGGCGGAGGCTCTTGCGGCCCACGGGGAGCTTCCGCGTCATGTGTGTGTGCTGGATGCAGGGACTGCCGCCAGTGATATTTTGTTTGACATGGTGCTTAATCCCCAAAAGCCTGAAACCCTCTATATCGTCGATGCGGTTCAATTGAGCGGTCGAGCGGCGGGAGAAATTTTTTGGCTTTCCCCTGAGGATCTGCCTACGGCCAAGCGCGCGGATTTTCTCATGCATCAGTTTCCGTCGGCGAATCTGTTGCGGGAGCTTGCCGAAGAGGGAGGGGTCAAGGTCATGATTTTGGCGGTGCAAGCCGAAACAATTCCGGATTGTGTGGCACCGGGACTTTCAAAGGCCGTGGCTGAGGCGGTGCCTCGAGCCGTCGAGAAACTTTTGCAAGCCCTGAGGTCGAAAGAACAGAAACTGTCCTAAAGAAAAACTAAGGCAAAGACTGTCGGAGAGATGTCGTGATTGTGGTTCAGATCGGGCGGCTTGCGGAGCAGTTGGGAGTGCATCGCAACACCATTCGCAATTGGATACGAAGCGGGCGACTTCCGGCGCGACGTGTTCCGGGCAAGCGTTATTTAGTAGACGAGGAGGAGTTCCTTAAGCTTTGTCATGCCTATGGTTTGGATGCTTCGGCTTTACAGGTTCGTCAGGTATCGTCGCCTTCGACCTTGCCTTTTGATCCCATGGAAGATGAGGAGGGTGCGGTCCAGTTGGGATCGTGTGCCGGCACACTTCGTTCTTGGATCCCAGGGATCGATGTGTGTCTAAGCTGCGGCAGTTGCGTAGGGGTCTGTCCCATTGCGGGCGTGGACGGCTCTGACCCTCGAAAGATGGTGCGCATGGCGGTTTTGGGTATGGAACGAGAGCTGGGGGAATCTCTCTGGCCCTGGAAGTGTACCCTGTGTGCCAAGTGTGAACAGGTATGCCCAGCGGGTGTCGATATAACGGGTTTCATGATGGCGGTGCGTCGAGCCTGGGATCGGGATCGTATCCCCGGGGCTTTACACAAGGGTGTATTGACTTCGCTGGAGACGGGAAACAACCTGGGAATTCCTCGGGAAGATTTTATCGCCTGTTGCGAAGCTGTGGCTCGTGAATTGGCTGAAACGGAATGTCCGGGGTTTCGGCTTCCTTTAGACCTGAAAGGGGCTCGGCTCCTGGTGACGGTCAATTCCAAGGAGCCCTTTGCGGAACCGTGGCAAATGAGGCATTGGTGGAAGATTTTTTATGCCGCTGAGGAATCCTGGACGCTTACCTCTGAGCACTGGGATGGAGTCCAATGGGGGATCTTTACGGGTGATGATGAAGCGGTGCGGGTATCCGTAGGGCGCGTCGTGGACAATATGCGTCGCCTGGGCTGTGAAGCTTTGCTTCTTCCCGAGTGCGGTCATGCCTATTATGCCTTTCGAATGGCTTTGCAGCGATGGTACGCGGATGAAACCAAACGTTTTCGAGTGCTCACCCTCTTTGATCTCTTGCTGGATTATCTCCAGACGGGACGCATTCATGTTCGATCCGATTGTTTTCCCGGCGTGGTCACCTACCATGATCCTTGCCATTTTACTCGAAAGTCCCTGAAGTTCTTTGGTCAAGCTTATGACGAACAGGCTCGAGACATTCTGCGTCGGTGCTGTGGCGAATTGGTGGAGATGATGCCTAACCGGGAAGATGCTTTCTGTTGTGGTGCCGGCGGGGGGCTTTCGGTTCTGCCGTTTCATGAAGAGCGAGTCTTTTTCGGTCGTTACAAAGCGCGCCAAATTCGAAGAACAGGGGCTCACCTGGTGGTGACCTCCTGCCATACCTGCAGGGATCAAATCCTTAAAAGCCTATGCAAGGAGTACGATTTGTCCGTCAATGTCAAACTCTTGTGGGAACTGGTGGCGGACGCTCTTGTGTTGTCTCAGTCCTCAAACGGTGAGGTGCGCTCATGATTCGCAACAAAGTGGGAGCTGTCTTGGTGCTTGGAGGCGGCATTTCCGGGCTTCAGGCGGCTTTGGATTTAGCCGAAGCCGGCTATTTCGTTTATCTTGCCGAAAAAAGTGGAGCCATCGGCGGCACCATGGCTCGCTTGAATAAGACCTTTCCAACCGACGAATGTGCCATGTGAATCCTGGCACCCAAATTGGTGGAGTGCGGTCGGCACTACAACATTGAATTGATGACCCACGCCCAACTGGAGCGATTGGAAGGCGAGGCCCCGCGGTTTCAAGCTACCTTAAGGCTTCAACCTCGGTACGTGGATTCCAGTCGATGCGTCGCCTGCGGGGAATGTGCTCAAGTGTGCCCTGTTGTCGTGGAGGATCCACGATGCGGTCCTCAAGCTCGACGTTCGGCCGTCTTCCTGAGTTACCCTCAGGCGGTGCCCATGACCTACCAAATCGATTCACGACGCTGCCTGTTTTTGACACAAGGCACCTGTGGAGCGTGTAAGCGGGTATGCCCGGCGGATGCGGTACGATTTGATGATCGAGAACGCTGGGTAACGGTGACGGTGGGATCGGTGATTGTGTCTGCAGGCTTTCAGCCTTATGAGCCAGGCGCTCGAAATCCCTGGGGTTATGGGGTCCATCCCAATGTGGTGACATCGGTGGCCTGGGAGCGAATGCTTTCGGAAGCCGCCTCCCATCGAGCTTCCCTGGTGCGGCCTTCGGATGGAGCCCCCATAAGCAAGGTGGCTTTTGTGCAATGCGTCGGCAGCCGTGACGAAACGGGAAAAGGGCATGCCTACTGTTCGTCCGTGTGTTGCATGACCGCGGTCAAGGAAGCTTCCATGGCCTTGGACTGGAATCCGTCCTTGAACGTTACGGTTTTTTATACGGACATGCGGACAGCCGGGAAAGATTTTGAACGTTATTACAAGGCGATCAATGATCGTGGGGTGCGTTTTATTCCCTACCGTGTGGCGGCCGTGGAACCCGCCGAAGACGGCCATGGCCTTAGAATTGAATTTCCTTCCGAGGACGGCCGGCGTACAAAGCAAGTGTTTGATCTGATCGTCCTTTCGGTTGGAATGCAGGTGCCTTCGGGCACTCAAGAGTTGTGTGCGACATTGGGGATCAAAACGGACCGGCACGGCTTTGTGGACACATCCTCCTTTGAACCTGTGAAAACATCAAGGCCCGGCATTTATGTGTGCGGGGCCCTGGCGGGTCCCAAGGATATCGCCCACGCGGTTCTGGAAGGATCAGCAGCGGCAGCCGCTGCGTCCGTTCCTTTGGCGGATGTGAGAAACAGTCTATCGAGGCTCAAGGATTTTCCTGAAGAACGCTCGGTGGCCGGTGAAGAACCTCGCGTAGGGGTTTTTATTTGCCATTGTGGGTCCAACATCGCAGGTGTGGTGGATGTGGAAGCCCTAGCCGAAATGGCTGCTCGGCTGCCTCACGTGGTCCATGTGGAAAGAAAGCTCTTTGCCTGCGCTCAGGACAGTCAGGATAGGATTCGGCGAAGCATTCGAGACTATCGCCTCAATCGCGTTGTGGTGGCGGCCTGTTCACCGGTGACCCACGAAAACCTCTTCAGAGAAACCCTCAAAAACGCCGGTTTGAACGAATATCTTTTTGAAATGGCCAACATTCGGAATCAAGCCGCGTGGGTTCACGGGCGAGATTCCAAGGCGGCCACCATCAAGGCCGGAGACCTGGTGCGCATGGCTGTGGCTAAAGTTGCTTTACAGGAGCCGTTACCTCCCGTGACGGTGAATGTGAACCCGACCGTCTTGGTGGTGGGCGGCGGCGTGGCCGGGATGACCACCGCGTTGGGTTTGGCGGAACAAGGCTTTCCTGTTCATCTGGTGGAAAAGGGTTCTGAGCTGGGTGGCAATGCACGCCATCTCAACCGCACCTGGAAAGGGGAGGATATTGCCGGCTTTGTGAAGAATCTGGCGGCCAAGGTGAAGTCCCATCCTTATATCAGTGTGTATCTCAAAAGTGAGGTGGTTGCTGCGGAAGGGTTTGTGGGCAATTTTCGGTCGACGATCAAGAAAGGAGGAGCGGCCATCAGCGTCGACCACGGGGTGACGGTCCTGGCTGTGGGCGGCGCGGCTTACAAGCCTAGTGAATACGGGTATTCCGAATCGCAAAGGGTGCTGACGGCCTTGGAATTCGACAAACTATGGGCCGTGGGTGATGAACGGATTACGGGAGCTAAAGGCTTTGTTTTTATTCAATGCGTTGGTTCTCGAGAACCCCAAAGACCTTATTGCTCTCGAGTCTGTTGCACCCATTCCATTCAGGCTGCTATGGAATTGAAGGAGGAGGATCCTTCCCGGGAAATTTACATCCTGTATCGGGACGTGCGTACCTACGGGTTGAGGGAATCGCTTTATCGGCAGGCTCGAGAAAAAGGGGTGATATTCATTAAATATTTCCTGGAGCACAAACCGGTGGTCCGCTTGGGTCCTAACGAGCTTTATGTTCGCATCATGGATCATGTGCTCAAAAGGCCTTTGACCCTCCGTACGGATGTGGTCATTTTAGCGACGGCCATTGTCCCTCATCCTTCCGTGGCTGAATTGGCCCGAATCTATAAGTTACCCTTGAATGCCGACGGCTTTTTTCAAGAAAGCCACGCTAAGCTGAAGCCGGTGGAGTTCTTGACCGAAGGCATTTTTCTGGCCGGTCTTGCCCATGCCCCGAAAGCTCTGGATGAAACCATTGCGCAGGCTCAGGCGGTGACGGCACGTGCCGCCGCCATTTTGGCAACACGCCGAAGATCTTTGGATGCTCTCAAGGCTCATGTGGTGGAGAAAAATTGCGACGGATGCGCTTTATGTCTGGATGTTTGCCCTTACGGGGCCATCCGTTGGCAGGGTCTAGCCCACAAAAGGCAGGAAACCGGAAAGGAGGAACTGCGGATTCCTGAAATCAACCTGGCCTTGTGTAAAGGCTGCGGCATCTGCCAAGCCACCTGCCCTAAAGACGGCATTCGTGTGGCAGGATTCACCGGAAGGCAGTTATCGCGGCAGCTTCAGGCCTTGTTGAGACCCGAAGAAAGCGGAGCAGCGTGATGGCTTTCGTCGCGCAAGGAATCAAAAGCGTCGTTGTTTTTGCCTGTCACTGGTGTGCTTACAGTGCCGCCGATTTGGCCGGTGTTCGTCGCATGGAATATCCGGAATGCGTGCATGTTGTGCGTGTCATGTGTTCCGGAATGGTGCATCCGCAACTGGTCATGGAAGCTTTCTCACTTGGCGCTTCCGGGGTTTTGGTCATGGGGTGTCGACCTGGGGAATGTCACTATAAGGACGGCAACATCAAGGCCGAAGCTCGACGCGTGGTGATTCAGGAAATGATGGAAGCCATGGGGTTGGAGCCGGAACGGTTTCGTGTGGTCTGGTGCGCCTCGTCGGAGGCGGAAAAGTTTGTGGAGGCTTGCCGGGACATGGTGCAAACCCTTCAGAGCCTGGAGGACGGTCAAGGATAGGGAATAGAGCAGGGCGAAGCCATGTGGAAGGATAAAAGTTTTCCCGTTCGTGTTCGTGCACGACGCGTGGACACCAAATGCGGCCTTTTTGGTCACATGACCGTGGATGAGATTCGGGAACGCATTGTTGGGGATCAGCTCAATGTCACCTGTCCCGAATGTGGGGAAATCCACTTAAGCGTGGAAGAAGCGGAAGCGGCTTCGGCAAGGCGAGTTCGTGACTCGACGCGTTTCAGAAGGCTTCTTGAAGAAACCGGCGAAAAAGATCTGGACATTTAAATTTTGAGCCTGCCTGAAAATGCGGCCTGCAGTCTTTACATCCGTTTTTTGAAAAGCCTTCCTACCGATCGCCTGTCCCCGGCGAGGACGCCGTCCTTCCCAAAACGGGGTCCCATGAATGCGGCTTTTCCGAGCTGCTGTCGTTTACGCGTTCGTTGATGAAGCATTGCCCGGTGCACTCCTAGGGGTTAAGGACTTGACAGCGGCGTGATGAGAATTATTTTAAAACCGCAAAGTGACGTTGTAGGTCACTGAAAACTTTAAACAAAGGAGGTATTGGACATGCTCGGATTGGTTCCTCGCACAAGAAGGGAGTCGCTCCTTGCATGGCCCAGAGCCTTCGACTGGATGGACAGGTTCTTTGAGGAAGCTGTGCCTGCCGTGTGGGGCGACGAAAAGGTCCTGATGCCCGCTTTTGACATTTCGGAAACGGAAGACAAGATTGTTGTCAAAGCGGATCTTCCCGGTGTGGATGTGAAAGATCTGGACATCAGCATCACGGACAATGTGCTGACCGTCAAAGGGGAGAAGCGTCAGGAAAAAGAAGAAAAGAGTGAATGCTATCACCGTGTGGAACGCCGCTACGGTTCTTTTGCCCGGTCTTTCACCTTGCCTTCGGAAGTGAAATCCGAGGGTGTGGAGGCGGTCTACAAAGACGGTGTTCTGCGCATCGAGATTCCCAAAGCTGAAGCTTCTCGGCCCAAGAGGATCGAAGTCAAACACTAAGAACTCTCAATGTCTGAGCCCGTCAAGGGTTTCAGGAAGGAAAGCGGGAGGGATTCCTCCCGCTTTTTTTGTCCCAACACTTATGGAAATCCCGAAACCGTTTCGCGGCCCCAGGACGAAAGCTCGAAGATGCAGGCTTGACATGGAATTTGAGTTGTGACAAAAGGTTCATTCGAGGCATTGAGTTTTCCAGCATCCCGGAACACGGTGCAAATCCGTGGCGGTCCCGCCGCTGTGATCGGGGATGAAGGGGCGCAGAGGTTCGAGGGATCGAACCGGTCACTTTCGGGGACCACCCCGAGGGGAAGGCCGCACCTCTTCAGAGGATCCGAGAGCCAGAAGACCTGCTGGAAAACATGAAGCCGGGTCACCGATGGTAAAGGAAGCCCGGAGCAAATCGGCAATCATGCGGATTGGCTCCGGGCTTTTTCTTTGGTCCGCGACCGAGATGCCGGAACGCCAGGAGAACAAAGGAGGAGAACCATGCAGAAAGTGAACCGTATTCTTTCGTACCGTCGACGTTGCCGAAAACTGGGTGAGTCCACCGGATTGTCTCATTACATTTTGCTTACTTCCACACCTGAAAAGAAACAGGAAAAATAGATGAAGGACGAGGTTTCCTTTGCGGGTCGTCCCCGTTATGCCAACAGTGGCTTCGGGCCGTCGTTTGCCGTTCTGGATATCGGTCTTCCCGATCGGGTTGCGGTGGTGGAACCGGAGAGCGCCTTTTGGGCCGTTGTGGATACAGAGGCCCTTCCGGAAGCTTTGTCAGGGGGACTGGTTCAGGACTTTCTGGCGCAAAGCGAGGCGTTTCAGGAAGAGATGCAACGTCTTCGCTTCGGGTTGATACCTTCGGCGGTCTATTTCAATCCGACGGAACGCTGCAACTTTAACTGCACCTATTGTTATCTTCCGGAGGACATGCGTCGAAACGGCAAGACCATGACCGTGGAAGAGGTGGCGGAAGCGTTAGAGCGCCTCGCGGGCTACTTTCAAACAACGTTGGAGCCTGGGACGAAACCGCAGCTCATTTTTCACGGCTCAGAACCCATGCTGGCCCGTGATGCCGTTTTTTCGGCCATTGACCGCTTTCACGACAGGTTCATCTTTGGTGTTCAGACCAATGCCACCCTCTTGGATGACGAGGCCATAGATTTTCTTACTTCTCGAGGGGTCGGCATCGGGATTTCCCTGGACGCCCATGACGCTTTGACGGCGGACAAGGTTCGAAAAAACTGGCATGGCCAAGGGGCTTTTTCAAAGGTGCGCCGGGTGATGGAACAGCTGGCTTCCTATGAGGCCTTTAATGTCATCACCACGGTGACTCGAGAAAACGTGACGCTGCTTCCGGACCTGGTGGATTTCTACCACGATGCCGGAGTGGGCGTGATCATGCTCAACCCTGTTCGGTGCACCCGTGAAGGAGGACGGAATCTCAAACCCGACGATACCGTTCTCGCTGAAGCTTTCTGCGCGGCTTTGGATAGAACCTACGTTTTGTTTGAAAAGACCGCGCGAAAGCTTGTGGTGGCCAACTTTGCCAACGTTTTGGCGGGAATCATCGGGCCGACGGGACGACGACTCATGTGCGACATTTCGCCGTGCGGTGGCGGAAGGTGTTTTTTTGCTGTGTCCGCCCACGGCGATCTTTTTCCGTGCAGTGAGTTCCTGGGGTTTCCCGAATATCGCGGTGGGAACCTCTTTCAGAACGATATTCAAGACGTCCTGAAGAGTCGACCGTTTCAGGCCGTGACGACTCGTGTGGTGGAACGAGTGGAACCCTGCCGCCGTTGTGCTGTGCGGCATTTCTGTGGAGCCCCCTGTCCTGCGGAAGTGCAAGCGGTCCGTGGGACTCTGGAAGCGCCGAGCCCGTACTGCCGGTTTTACGAAGAGCAGGTCCGTTATGCTTTTCGCGTGGTGGCTCAGGGTAGGGAAGCAGCCTATCTCTGGAACGGATGGGAATCGGAAACCGAAGAAACCTTTCGGTGTGCTTGACGTGATGATGGTCGCGGACTGAAACCGAGCGCCTGTGGATGCCGAAAACGGCAGCACAGGCGCTCCTTTTTTACTGCCAGCTCACCACGTCGGCGTTTTCTCCTTCTCCCCCTTCTTGTCCGTCGGCTCCCAAGGAATACAGGTCGTAGTCTCCATGCTGCCCAGGACTTCGATAAACATAATCGCGACCCCACGGATCCTTGGGAACATCCTTGGGCAAATAAGGTCCATCCCAGGTGTCATACCCGGGGTTGGCACGTAAAGCCCGCAGACCCTGTTCAGTGGTAGGGTAGCGTCCCACATCCAATCGATAAGCGTCTAGAGCCGTACCCAAAAGAGCGATCTGAGCCTTGGCGGCCTTGATCTTAGAGGTTCCCACCTTTTGGAACATTTTGGGGGCCACCAAAGCGGCCAAAAGCCCCAAGATGACCATGACGATCAACAATTCGATGAGCGTAAAGCCGAGGCGACTCCGCTTCGGATTCCATTTCCGTTCGTCTTTTGGTCGATTCCATCGTCTGTGCATACCGAGCCTTGCCTCCATGAAGGATTGTGTGCTGCTGCTCTAAAAGGCTTCCCCGGCCCTGAAAAGGCCGGTCACGGTCTTGAAGCCTAAAGGCTTTGAGGGTGTCTGTCAACTGGCTGTTCCTTAAATGATTCGAGCGTCGTTGTGATAAATCTAGGGATGCCGTTGGAGAACTCCACATAAGCCATGACGGGCGAGGCGATTTTACGAGGTGGAAGGGCGGTGCATCGTAGCTCTACGTTTGGTGCTTGTCATCTGTGGTTTAGTTTTTTTTCAGGGTATGGCGGCTTGGAGGCCTGAAGAAGGCCGCTGGCGATTCCCCAGCTGCGGACCAGACTCATAAAGGATGCCGGCAAGGGTACATCCCGCTCCAAAACAAGGATCCCCAGTTTCTGAGCCTGTTTCAGAATGTTCGTGGAATCCCTTCCTTCCAGACGATCACACAAGCATTGCATGCGAAGGGCGTCCGTGATGGGAGCCTTGAGGGGTGCAAGTTCTCTCGGTATTTCCCGAAGAAGCTCTTGAATCTGCTCGGCATGGCGGAGAGCAAAAGAAAGATGGGGCTCTTCGGATGGGGCATGCCCGAAAAGCTCATTGACGGCGGCACCCGTAAGACGTACGGCCTGATCGGAGTGAAGCATGGGGCGGCTTTTGCGAATATGCTCCTTCAGGTGCTTGAACAGCACCATTTTGATCACATCCACCCCTTCCCGTAAAATGGGCACAAGTTTTTCCGGCGTTGCCTCCATCGTTTTTCTCCAAACCTTTGTCCTACAAGGTTTCTTTTTCTCGCAGGCTTCGAATGGCTTCGGTTTCCCTTAGCAACCTCCAGAACACCAACGGATACGTAAAAAGACGGCCTTCACTGGCGGCGACTCCCGCACGCGCGATCCAGTAAAGATCCGTCAGGGCCACGGCCCAGAGCCAAAGCGTCGCCGCCATGCCGGGAAGCAGCATGGCTCCAAGAGCCCCGTAAACCGTCATGGTGATTTGAAAATTCAGGGATTCTCTTCCGGCCCAGTCGATCTTTGGTGATTTTTTCCGCTTCACCAGCCAGACACTCAGGGGACACAGGAGATGTCCTACGGGAAGCCACACGGTGCTGGTAGGAATCCACCAAATGACCCCGAGAAAGGCACTGAAGTGACACAGGGACGCCCAGGTGCCGATATCGTCTTCATCCTTCGGCTGGTTTGAGGTCATGGGGATGCCCTTTTTTTGTGAGTCTGCTTTTTCTGCTTTTTCGAGTTGTGACAGATAACTAGGTATTACTAGCACAAAAATTGTCGTGGGGCAAAAGGTTCCACGAAGGTTGTTTGATTAACAGGGCACACTCCAATGTCCTTGGACGTGCCTTGCGCTTTTGAAGGGTGGGCATCCTTATGGTTCGGCGTGACTCGAAAACAGTGTCTTCCTGTCGGGGGTCATCCTTTGGTGTGAGAGGAAGAGGCGGACGCACGAAAGCGCATCCGCCCAAAAAAGGCCTCGCGTTTCAGAACGATCGCTTACGTTTCTTTGGCAAAGGAAGCTGCGGATTTGCTTTGCAGAGCCTTGAAGCCAAAAACCACACAGGTGGTTTTGCAAGATCCGCATTCGATGCATTTTTTCGTGTTAGTGAGGGCGCTGTCATCCAGTTCGGTGGTGGCGTGCAGCACACAAACATGAGTAGCATAGCACGACGTACCCAGATGGGCACAAACGTTCTTAGGCGTGGCTTACTCCTTCTCCGGAGACTTCACGACAAGGCCGTTTTTGATGCCCGCCTGCGGGTCCATGCCGCAGATGTTTTCTCCAGCCACTACCAACACACCGGAAATGGCGGCCCCTACGGCCACGTCTTTCCAGTGGATGCGAGCGATCTCCGTCGGCCCCACGGCCCCGGTGAAAACAGGAAAATCCATCTTGATGGATTCATCGGCAGCAACTGCGTTGTGGGACGCCGTTTATTGTCCCGTTGACAAACCCTGGCATACATTTTAAAGAATCCTTCGTTTTTTTTTGTAGCGACAAAGTCCCTGTGCACAACGGCGTGCAAAAATCGGGGAGCTTTTCAAAGGACGATGGCGTCCAATCTTCTTCGCACGAGAAGAAGAGGGCGCCTTTTTGTTTTATAGGGACCAACATTATATAAGGAGGATTCCGGTATGTCTGACAGCTAGGCGAACCGAAGTGCAGCGATTCTAGCGACCACGCGGGTTGAACCGGCTCCCATATCAGGCATTTGTGTACCTGTCCGGAAGGCTGTGAGGGATCCTGTGAGATCGGTTGTTCCGCGCTCAAGGGCGGGGAAATGACTTACTCCGCAACCTTTCGGAAAGATCACGGCAGGGGCCGACAAAGACTATCCCGTGGAGTTTCCTTTCCTCGACATTCAAGCAATCTGTGTGGGCAACATGGGACTCGTCGGTTGATCTTGAGGTGGCCACGTTTCCGGCCGTGGACTGAACGACGGGGGCCGGCTGAGGAGGAAGGTGGGATTAAGGATCTGTGACGCGAACAGAGCTTAAAGGAGGCGGAATCATGAAGGAACAGTTGAACCCGTTTGCAATCGCACAAAGGCAGTTGGATAAAGCGGCTGAAAAGCTCGGGCTGGATGAGGCGACACATGAATTTTTACGCTGGCCCATGAGGGAATATGCTTTTACGATGCCGGTTCGCATGGATGACGGAAGTACAAGAATTTTTCGTGGCTTTCGAGTGCAATACAACATCGCCCGTGGTCCGGCTAAGGGAGGTTTGCGTTGGCATCCGGATGAAACTCTCGACACGGTGCGCGCTTTGGCGGCATGGATGACCTGGAAAACCTCGGTTGTGGATATTCCCCTTGGAGGAGGCAAGGGGGGAATAGTCTGCAATCCCAAAGAGCTTTCCGAAGGGGAAAAAGAGCGTTTAGCTCGAGCCTACATCCGGGCCGTAGCAGGTATTTTGGGCGTGACCAAGGACGTGCCGGCTCCTGATGTCTACACCACTCCTCAAATCATGGCCTGGATGATGGACGAATATGAAACCATCGTCGGCCAACATCATCCCGGAGTCATCACCGGGAAACCCGTGCCCCTGGGAGGTTCTCTCGGACGCCATGATGCGACGGCTCGTGGAGGCATCTATGTGACGCGGGAGGCAGCCAAGGTTTACGGGATCACTTTGGATGGAGCTTCCATGGCTATTCAGGGATTCGGCAATGCAGGCCAATATGCGGCTTTGCTGGGCTCCGAACTGCTAGGTCTCAAGTTGGTGGCGGCTTCCGATTCCCAAGGGGGTGTCTATAATCCCAAAGGCTTGGACCCTCACGAACTGGTTGAATTCAAGAAAAAGACCGGATCCGTGATAGGCTTTCCCGGTGCGGAGTCTATAACAAACGCTGAGCTTTTGGAATTGGATGTGACCGTTTTATTTCCCTCAGCCTTGGAGAATGTCATTACGGAGGAAAATGCCGCTCGTGTTCGTGCTCGCATGATATGCGAACTAGCCAATGGGCCGACGACTCCCGAAGCCGACGCCGTCCTGCAAGAAAAAGGCATTATCGCCCTGCCGGATTTTTTGGCCAATGCCGGAGGTGTGACGGTGTCTTACTTTGAACAAGTGCAGAATACGTATAATTTTTATTGGGAATTGAAAGAGGTGCATGCTCGACTGGATGAGAAGATGTGCCATGCTTTTCATGATGTACATGCCATGGCGGAGCGACATCGTGTTGGGCTTCGAGAAGCGGCCTACTTGGTGAGCGTGGCACGGGTCGCCGAAGCGTGTAAGCTGCGAGGTTGGGTCTAAAGGTCAAAGCCAAAGGCGGATGGCATATGATGGATATCACCTCGGCACAGTTGATCCAATGGCTGCGCATCGTTCGAGTGCAGCAGAGGATTCTTGTCCATTCGGCTTTGGCGGAATCCATTCGAAACCTTTTGATCCGTACCATGGTGGAACGAGGGATGGTGACTCCGTCCTGGTTCGAACACATGATCCTCGAGGCGTTACAGCATCTCGGCCTCACGGATGAACCGGAGCATCGCCGGGAGGTTTCCGCAGCGCTAACAGATCTCTTGGCGGCTCAAGTCTTTTCCGAAAAGGAAATTCAGGAGCACATTCACCTAGCCCAGAAGATGGAGAAGTTTCAGATTCTTGATCGGGTGGTCCATGCCGAGGGGACCACCTCCATACGGATCAAGAAGGCGCTCAAGGAATTCTGCGCCGTTGCTGAGGGGGATTTATTTATTCCCCCAAGCGAAGCAGAAGCAGTGCGAGTCGGCTTGATCAGCCACTTTATTTCCAACCATTTGCCATTTGTGGGTATTGCCAAAAAGCACATCACCATTCTCGACATCGATGAAATGGTGGACCATGACTATTGGAACCCACGACGATCCGGCAAAATAGGGGGCAAAGCGGCCGGAATGCTTCTGGCCTATAAGATCCTTTTGCCTCGGTTCGAACCCCAGGATCCGGAGCTGGCAAAATATTTACGCATTCCAGAGTCTTACTATTTTAATACTGGTATTTTCGCTGACTTTATCGATTACAACAACCTCCATTGGTTTCGCAGTCAAAAATACAAAACGCGTGAAGCCATTGAGGAAGAATACAAACATATCGCCGAATTTTTCGCTCGGGCGACTTTTCCACCGGACATGATGGCCATGTTCAAAAGGTTCTTGGAAAAGATCGGTGAATGTCCCATTATTTTGCGGTCCTCAAGCCTTTTGGAAGACAATTTCGGCCATGCTTTTTCCGGTAAATACGATTCCGTCTTTTTGGCCAACCAGGGCCCTTTGGAAAAGAGATTGCAAGAGTTTGTTTGGGGATTGAAACGGGTTCACATGAGCACCTATGCACCGGGGCCCATTCTGTATCGAAGGGACCATAATCTTTTGGATTTTGACGAAAAGATGAGTGTCCTCGTCCAGAAGGTTGTGGGAACACGCTACGGCAAGTACTTTTTTCCCCTGGCTTCCGGGGTTGCTTTTTCTCGAAACACTTATCGCTGGTCGCCCAAGATTCGAGAAGAAGACGGCATGGCTCGTGTGGTTTTCGGTCTTGGCACCAGAGCCGTGGAACGGGTCGGGCAGGATTATCCTCGACTGGTTGCGCTCAGCCATCCGGACATGCGACCGGAGGTTTCGGCGGGTCAGGTGGTGAAATATTCCCAACGTTTTGTGGATGGGATCAATATGGAAACCGGACGCGTGGAAACGGTGCCGTTTCGAGAGGTTTTGCCGCACATGCCGTCGGAAGCGGCCTTTTGGGTTCTTTCCGGGGTGGAGGATGGGGATCATATTTCAACGCCCAGTTTCAAAAGCCAAGCCATTCCGCAGGACTCGGCGGTCATCACCTTTGACAATCTGCTGCGCCGTTCCCCTTTCCCCAGGCTTCTACGTCGGATTCTTCAACGCCTGGAACGCGCCTACGACCATCCCGTTGACGTGGAATTTGCCTGGCACGACGATCAGCTCTATATCCTTCAGTGCCGGACCCTGGCGGTTCGACAAGAGTTGGCCCAGGTGGACATTCCCTCAAACATTCCTCAAGAACACATTCTTTTCACTAATTCTCGAGTACTTTTCAATGCCGTGGTTCCCGATGTGGAATATGTGGTGTATGTGGATCCCAAAGCCTATGACGGCCTGGAAGACATGACTCTGAAGGCGTCTGTCGGACGTGTGGTGGGAAGGATCAACCGAGCCCTGGAAGGAAAACGGTTCGCTTTGTTTGGACCCGGCCGTTGGGGTACCAGCGACCTGCACCTGGGGGTTCGAGTCGGCTATGAGGACATTAACCATGCCTTGGTCCTTGGAGAAATCGCCTTTGAATCGCAAGGGGTGGTTCCTGAAGTCTCTTTCGGTACGCATTTTTTCAGTGATCTGGTGGAAGCTCGAATCGTGCCCGTAGCCGTTTTTCCAGATGATTCTCAAGAGTTTTTTCGCGAGTCCTTTTTTTCGACTCCTTCGACCAATGTCCTGAGCCGCCTTTGTCCCGAAGAGGCCAAGTGGGAAAAGGTTATCAAAATTGTGCATGTACCTCAGGAAACCCAAGGGCTGTGGTTGCATGTGCATCAGGATGCACATCATCAAAGAGGGATCGGGTTCTTGGCTCCGGCGGTATCCTGACTCCCATGCCTTTTGCCCGAAGGCTTACGGAACATCAAAACGACGAACCTCTTCGCTCTTATAAATACTGGCATGGATCCACGGGGCCAAAAGGTCAGAGGTGTCCCAAGTTTTGGTTCCACGAGCGTTGTGCTCGGCCAAAAAGCTTATGCTTTGAGTCACAGGAAGATGATAGAGGGACTATGAGAGGTTTCTTGAGCTTCGTTATGTTGTGTCTGTGGACGATCGGGTATGCCTCGGCTTCCGAGGCTTCAAAGGTGCTTCCTCGAGAAATCGCCGGATATCGTCTAGGGACAAACGTCAGCGCTTACGGAAACCGTATCGGCGTCGACAGTGTCTACACGATGCGTTTGCGTCCGTATCTTCAAGAAGCGATCGCACATGTTCCCGAGGGATTTGACAGCGGGTATGTGGTTTACGGGACCTGTGAAGCACCCGGAACCATAGTCCGCATCAAGGTCAAGTATGAAAATGACAGCCGAACTTTTTTCGACAGTCTGCTGGAAGAGTTCAGGAAACAGTACGGTGCGCCGTCTCAATATGTGGGAGATCCCTTTCAAGCCTATGTGGCATGGAAATGGACCTTTGATGCTTCAAAGGATGAAGTGATCACCATGATCCTAAGTCATTACGATGGTGACGATGAAGAACATACTCAGGGCAATGCCCTCAAACTCACTCTGAAATCCTCGATGGACCGCGAAAGACGTTGCTATGAAGCCCGACAGGAAGGAGAACGAGTTCGAGAACGCCGTGAGGGTCGAAAAACTCGGCCGCTGGAACTTCCCAAAGGTGTCGAGGCGTGGCGTCGCTACGTGCCTAGTCCCTAAAGGGCGGAAAGAGCTCAGGGAAACCGTTCAAGACTATTTCACACGTCAAGACCGTCGGTATGGCGTATATGCGGTGACGGGAGCCGGTGAGTTTGTCCCGTCTTCACTGAGCCATGTGTATTTGGGGCTTTCAAGACTCATGGCCGAAGGGATGCTTCACGGTGACCATGTTTTTTTGGATGCAGGAAGCGGGGACGGCCGTGTGCTGGTGCTGGCGTCTTTGGTCCTGGGCCTGAAAACCTACGGCGTGGAATACGATGAGGCCTTATGGGAACGGTCGCTCAAAAACATCGCCTTTTTTGGTCCTTTGTACTCAGGCCCCGATGATTTTCCTACCGTTTTGTGCGGTGACTTTTGCGATGAAAAGACCTACATTCAGGCGAACACAAGTTTCGTAGATTTTGACGTTGTTTTCAACTACGCCAACAATCACGTCAAACTGGCGGAAAAAATCGCTCGGGACGGATCCGACCACGTGCTCTTTCTTTACTACGGCCCCAGTCCTTTACCCGAAACTTTTCCATCTCTGCATCCTCTGCGAACCCTGCCCCTTGGACCCCAAGGGTCGTCCGCAGGACCTTTTTTACACGTTTACGGAAAAGATCAGAAAGGCTTCGCGGGAATGGGCGTTTTCGGAGTTGGGAACCGTGTGCCCCGTGAAAAGTGACCTATTCATTTTTTTCAGAGGGGGCTATCGGGAGGACAAGAGCCGTTGAAGTTCTCCCCAAGGAAATCGTTTCCCCGGACAGTTTGTGGCAGCTCGCGGCACATCACCGTGCCCCAGAATATTTTTCGGCGGAATATTGTAATAGTGGGTCAGTTCTCGAATCAGACGAGCTAAGGATTCCATTTGTTTCGGAGTCGGCAGGTCTTCGTCGAAGTTTCCCACCAAGGCGACCCCAATGCCGGTTTCATTCATGCCCCCGACTTTACAGTGAGCTCCTTTTTGCTGTTTGATCCAGCGCGGAGACACTTCAATCTGACCGTCTCCTTTGCCTAGGCTCCCGTTATCGATAAGAAAATGATAACCTAGGCCGTTCCAAAAACCTCGGTTCTGGTGGCTCATGTGAATAAGCGTTGCCTTGCCGATGTCCGAGGCGGTGTGATGCACCACGATATAGCGCCAGCATCCGTTGGGATAGAGCGGAATGATGTTTTGAAACTGCTTGGCATTGGGAATCGTAAGCTTTTGACCGATTTGGATGGGATCTCCCGGCTTGAGCTTATTGGCTTTGTAAATGGAGTCCACAGAGACGCCGTACATCTTTGAAAGACGCCATACGGTTTCCATGGGGGCGACTTCGTGGATGACGGTACGAGGCTTATCTGAGGAGACCAAGGGTTGTTGAACCACTTGAATACGGTGAGGTCTTGAACCATTGGATGAGGTTGGCGAGGAGGCTGGAGGCTCGGGTGACGGCGCCGTCCAGGCAGGTGCCGACATCGAAGGGGGAGGAGATGGCTTGGAAGCACATCCCCAGGAGGTGAGAAGCGTCAGGATTAAGAGGCTCCTAAGAAGAAGGCTCGTTGGATGACAGGCCTTCGCATTCATGAGCTCGTGACTCCCTGATCCATGTCCAGGACCATGGCCGTTTCATCGCAGTCCGGAAACTTGGTGCAGTGCAGGCAATCCGCCCAAATCTTTTGAGGAAAACTTTGTTTCTCCGTAATTCGAAACCCAAGCTTTTCAAAAAATCTGATTTCATATGTGAGAGCGAAGACTCGGTGGATTCCCAGATCCTTAGCTTCCTGAAGACACTCACGAACCAGAGAAGTGCCGATACCACGTCCTTGAAACTGGGGCAAAACCGCCAGCGATCGTACTTCCGCCAGATCTTCCCAGACAATATGGAGGCAGCAGCAACCGAGAATCTCTCCGGTTTCCGGTGATTCCCAGACCACGAATTCGCGTATGTGCGTATAAAGGTCGCTCAGGGATCGAGGCAGCAGTTTGCCTTCAGCGGCAAAGGCGTTAAGGATTCGATGAAGACCCTTGGCATCCTGAATGCGCGCCTTTCGTATCATGAAGTCTCAGCCTTTCCTAGGTGTCTGCGACGTCTTCGGGAAAGCACGGCGTCAATGGTTTCAATCATCGTATCCAGCTCTTCGTGGGTGGTGCACCAGCCTGGAGAAAGACGCACGGACCCTTCAGGATAAGTTCCCAAGGTTTGATGGGCCCAGGGAGCGCAGTGCAGGCCGGCTCGAACCCCAATACCGGCTTCAGCCAGAATTGCGGCGACATCCTGCGGTGCCATTCCATCCACCGTAAACGAAACGGCATTGCCGCCTCGCACAGAAGGTCTATGCACATGAACACCCTTGACGGCTTCCAGTCGGTCGGCGGCTTGCTCCGCCAAGCCAAATTCATGCCGTTGCAGGTTTTCGAGACCCATAGCCATAACCTGTAGCATGCCTGCCTTCAGGCCGGCAATCCCGGGAATATTGGGAGTTCCGCTTTCCATGGCATCAGGCATGTGCCTCGGTTGAACCCATTGTTCGGAGCGACTTCCCGTGCCTCCTTCGATAAGCGGTGCCACCTGCAGATCCGATCGAATGTAAAGAAGTCCGATGCCTGAAGGTCCCAAAAGCCCTTTGTGACCGGAGCAGGCGAGCATGGCCAGGTCGTGTTCCTGCACGGAGATGGGAAGAAGTCCCGCTGTTTGGGCGGCATCGAGCACAACGGGAACCCCCGCTTTTCGGCACATGGAAAAGACTTCGGGTGTTGCCACAAGGGCCCCGTTCACATTGGAGGCATGGACAAAAACGGCAAGGGCCGGAGCTGGGTTCAGAGCACGTTCCAAAGCCTTCAGGTCCAAAGTTCCGTCGGAAAAGCAAGGGATTCGCTGGATCTCAATATCTCTTTCCATGGCCAGGCGGGACAAGGGCCGAGCCACCGCATTGTGCTCCATGCTGGAAGTCAGGACGCGGTCTCCTTTCTGAAGGAACCCCTTTATGGCCACATTGAGGCTTTCTGTCGCACTCTTGGTAAAAACGATTTGAGAAGGATCGGGCACATGGAAAAAACGAGCTGCAATCCTTCGTGTTTCCTCAACCATCGCCTCGGCAAGCACGGCCCGTCTGGATTGTCCGCGTCCTGGCGAAGCCAATTCGGCCAACGCTCGTGTCACCTCAATCACAACACTTTCCGGCTTGGGAAAGCTCGTGGCCGCATGATCCAGATAGATTTCGTTACCCACCGCGTCAGTCGCGTTCCACTCTTTCATGCGATGCGCTGCTCGCCTGTGTAAACGGTGAATTTGCCGGCCCTGGCGTAGCCGATGAGAGTCATATTGAGGGTTTGTGCCAAACGAATCGCCAATGTTGTTGCCGTATTACGGCTCACGAGACAGGGAAGTCCCACTTTTGCGGCCTTGATGACGATCTCCGATGTGAGCCGACCCGTGGTGAGGAGCATCTTATCGTCCAAGGCCAGATCGTTCAAGAAACTGTGGCCGACAAGCATATCGACGGCATTGTGGCGTCCGATATCGTCTCGGAACACAAGAATTTCGGCCGCATTCGCCAGCGCGCAGTTATGCACGCCATGGGTTCTTCTGTAGGTTCGACTTAAGGCATTAAGATCTTCCATGCGCTCCCAGATCGCGCGGGCTGAAAAGGTCGGGCCCGAGGCCACGGGACGTGCCAGCAAAGCATCAAGAGCATGGTAAAAGACCGTGCCCTTACCACAACCGGAAGCAATGGTGCGCTTGTTCCAGAGTTCAAAGGTTAGGCGCGTCTGCCCTTGCACCTGGAGGAAGATTCGACCGTTTTCAAGATCTATGCGCAGGTCCTGAAGATCGTCGCGGCTGTCCAAAAAACCTTCCGCATAAGCAAATCCCACGGCCAGTTCTTGCAAGTGGTGTCCGGCACAAAGAAGGGTCACCATTTCCTTGTTATTGATGTAGAGCGTGATAGGTGTTTCCTCGATGACCCATTGCTCTCTCTGTTCCTCAAGCCCCTCGGATCCATAGATCCATACGGGCACAGCCGCCACCTTTTCCTGGTCGTTCCTACCGGCACCGAAGGGTTTGAAAGTCATGACCGTATCACACCTTCAAGAGCGTGTCGAATATAGTCTTCAAGAATGCATCGATGATCAAAAGCCATAGCTTCGGGAAGGGCGCTTAGAGGAAAAACCTGGAGTCCTTTGGCGTCGTCCGCTGCTTGAGCATGCCCGACACCCATAGCTGAAAAAACGACACTCACCGTGTGTCGCCGCGGATCACGATTCGGATCGGAATAGGCTCGAAACTGTTTCAAGTTCAAAAGGTCAAGGCCCGTTTCTTCCTTGGCTTCCCGTTGCGCCGCCTGTTCCAGACTTTCCCCGTAGTCCACAAAACCACCGGGAAGCGCCCAACCCGTTGGAGGATACTTTCTTTGAATCAACACAACACTACCGGGGGCTTCTTGTGGATGAATGATGATATCCACGGTGAGAGCCGGTTGACGGAATGGAAGCACTTGAGCGCCGCATTGAGGACATGTAAGGACCTGTCGGCTCACGTGAATGGCTCCTTGGCTTTTTGAGCAAAAACGATATGTTCCAAAACAAGAACGAGCACGATGCCAAAGATGAGGCCGTTTCCCAAGAAGATTCCAACCATTCCGGACAAGGATACTATAAAGGACGAAGGCAGAAAGGCCAAGAGCGTGCCAAGTAGCACGGGAATACCGACAACAAAATAGTCTCTGGCCGCCAGAGTTCGTCCTGTAGTGATGACGGCCAAGCCGGCGCCTACCTGGCCTGCCATGGCCACGCACAAAGCCGAAGCCACCACGGCCGACGGGACAAGGGTCAAGGCCGCCACGAGCTTGGGAACGAAAGCCGCAACAGTCACCAAAATGCCACACCAGGCCAAGGGAAACCGACTGGCCACGCGGCTGGCCAGAACCACTCCAGGTCCGGTGCTGTAGGAGACGGTTCCTACCACCCCGAAAAAACTGCAGGCCATTCCACACAGACCGTTCAGCATGAGACCTCGACGCAATGCCGTGTCATGACGTTCAGGCTTGATGACCGCCTTCATGGACTGAAGACTTCCGATGCTATTGACGGCAATGGCCAGGTAAGTCAGCACGAAGGCTAAAAAAGCGTCTCCATGCCAGCGAGGGGAAAAGGCAGCCCAAGGTCGAGGCAGGGAAAGCCATGGAGTGTGCACCAGGGGGCTCCAGCTCACGCGATCCAGAAAAGCGAAAAGAATTGTTCCCAAAAGCAGCCCCAAAGCCAGGTTGCACGTTTTCCAGAGACCTTTGAGGTGTTGTCCCATGATGGCCACCAATAGAACGAGGCCAAGACAAAGGCCTAAGATAAGAGCCGAAGGTTCATGATGTTCGGCGTCTAGACCCAAGAGGGGAGGGATTAAATGAGGTAGCAGGGAAAAAGCGATGAGCATGAGAATGACGCCCACCACATTGGGCGTAAAGAGGCGCAGCAGAAACTTCGTGGCTCCCGTGACGGCCGCCAAGGCCAGACAGGCTGCCGAAGCGAGTGAAGCAGCCTGAATGGTTCCCAAACCTAGAGAACTTAAAGACACAAAAGTCAGAAGATGCGCCGTCGACGGCCCTTCCACGAGGGGATACCGATGGCCCCATAGAGTTTGCACCAAGGTGCCCAGTCCTGAACAGATAAGGGTGACCTGAAGAAAGCGGGCCTCCGCCCCACTGGAAAGATGCATGGCTTGGGCCGCGATCTTTGCGGTGACCACGAAAGCCGGAAAGATGATGACAGCCCACTGCAGGGCATACAAGAGAGTGAAACCAAGGGGTGGGTGGTCGTCGAGCCCGTAGAGGTATTGGTCGGAACCTGAGGATGGCATGGCGACGCTTTTTTCGGTCCCGTTCCTCCGAACGGCGAGAGCTTCTCTTTGACGATTTTCTTAATGTTGAATGTCAAAGAGGCTGCTGATGGAATCCTCGTTGTGGATGCTTCGAATGGCTTGACTGAACAACCGTGCCGCCGAAACCACCTTGATTTTGTTGCAATGGGCTGCTTGAGGCCGAAGCGGTAACGTGTCCGTCACCACAAGGCTCTTGAGATCACTTTTTTCGATGCGTTCCACCGCAGGGCCGGATAAGACAGGATGCGTCACACAGGCATGCACTTCGCGGGCACCCCGATCCAACAAGGCTCGAGTGGCTTCCACCAAGGTCCCGGCCGTGTCTGCCATGTCATCTAAAATGATGGCTGTTTTGCCCTCCACATCCCCGATGATGTTCATGACTTCGGCCTGGTTCACATCGACGCGTCTTTTGTCGATCAGGGCCAATCCGGCTGGAAGCCTCTGCGCATAAGCGCGGGCTCGAGGAACGCCTCCCGCATCCGGGCTTACCACTACCAAGTTATGATCAAAGTGTTCACGAATGTAAGGAAGCAGAATCGGTGAAGCATAGAGATTGTCTACGGGAATGTCGAAGAAGCCTTGAATCTGCCCAGCGTGAAGATCCATGGTGAGAATACGGTCCGTACCCACGCTGGTGATAAGGTCCGCCACAAGTCGGGCTGTGATGGGCACGCGGGGCTTGTTTTTTCGATCCTGACGGGAATAGCTGTAGTAAGGAATGACAGCCGTGATACGCCGTGCCGAAGCCCTTTTGAGGGCATCGATCATGACAAGCAGTTCCATGAGGTGATCGTTGACCGGGGGGGCTCCGGACTGCACCACAAAAACGTCCGCTCCACGAACGTTTTCTCCCACTTCCACACGAATTTCCCCGTCGCTGAAGGTGGTCACCAAGGCCCGTCCAAGGGGAATTTCCAAGGAATCACAGATCTTTTGAGCAAGTTCCAAATTGCTGTTGCCCGAAAAGATCTTTAAGCCATAGGTCGCCATGGGCGGCTCTCCTCCGTGTCACTCAATGTTCCAGACTTCACGATTTGAGCGGTCCCTAAATAGTCCAGGCAACCGGAAATGGCAAGCCTTTTGGGGGCCCGTCGAAAAAGGAATGAGGCATATTAAGTTGCTAGAAATCTTTAAAATTTTCATGTACGGCCCGATACGCTTCGTTTTCCGGGTGGTAGATGAACCGATGACAATGGGGGCAGGTGAGAATGTCCTGATCTCGAAGCAGTTCAATGAAGCGCTGAGGTGGAATGTTGAGGTGGCATATTTGGCAGACGCCTTGGGTTACGGGGGCTACAGCCACCCCTTTGTATCGCTGCGCTAAAGTGTTCCATTTGTTAAAGATCAGAGGTGAGAGTTTTGTGCGAATGTCGGCCTGCAACGCTTCCAGGCGGGCGATTTTTTCGTCCACCTGATCACATTCCTGCTGCAAGGCGGCTTTTTTATCTTCCACAGCCTTTCGACGTTTTTCCACTTCCTGGGCCAGGGTTTTCAATTCCTTGGATAGGTTTTCGATTTTTTCCATAAGCTCCAGAATATGGTCTTCACGAGCATTGATTTCGTCTTGAAGATCCTGAATTTCTTTGAGCAGCGCGTGGTATTCGCGATTGGTTTTCACCTCGTGTTCTTTTTGGCGGCTTCGTCGAATACGGGCTTCCAGGTCCGCAATTTCCTTTTCTTCCGCGCGTCGCAGTTGCACGGCGTTGTCATGTTCCGTCTTTTTGAGAAGATATTCGCTCTCAAAAGCGGCGAATTCTTTGTCCAAGGCTGCGATTCTCAGCGGCGTTTCCTCGCGTTTTCGAATCAGTTCCGCTTTCTTGTTTTCAAGAATCTGTAGTTCTACCAGGTACTTCAGCTGTTCCTGCAAGGCGTTCCCTCCTGTTGTCATGGAAAATCACCGTGAGAAAGGGCTCCTTTTCCACGGTGCATGTCCACACGTCCAAGGCCGCATCATGGCGCCATGCCGAAGCTTTCAGGGCTTCCGCCAATGGCCTTACCACCAGAGCCTCGGACGCGAAATGACCGATATCAATCACCACAATGCCTTGGTTCAAAGCCGACTGGGCATCATGGTATTTGACGTCCCCTGTAATGAAGGCGTCACAGCCGTTTTCTACGGCGCGTCCAAGAAGGCTCATGCCGCTTCCTGTGCATAGAGCCACCTTGTGAAGAAGCTTTTCTGGATCCCCTACCAGACGGATGGCTTGCAAATCTAAAAGGCCGGCCAGCTGTTCCATGAGTTCAAGGGCCGAGCATGGTTTGGGAAGTTGCCCGTAAAGGCCGAGGCCGAGATAACGCGGGTCTGGGGGTATTTCGGAAAGTTTTTCCAAAGATCCTTGGACGATGAGGCCCATGGTTTGAGCCAGCACACTGTTGGTGCCGCACGAGGCGGCGTCCAAGTTGGTGTGGGCCGCAATGATATGCACATTGTGACGAATAGCTTCCGCTACAACGGCTCCAGGAAAACGATTCAGGAAAAGATTTGTCTGAGCTTTGTTAAAGAGCGGGTGGTGCACGACCAGGGTTTGGCATCGCCTTTGGGCGGCTTCCCGAACCGTGAGGACCGACGGATCCAGAGCCACCAGCACGGCGGAGACTTCGGCTTGGGGATTCCCGACCTGTAGGCCGCAATTGTCCCAGTTTTCGGCGAATCGAAAGGGGGCAAGATCGTCGATCCACTGCAGGATGTCGGAAACGGTGACGCGCTTTTTCATGAGCCGTGCCTTTGTGCATGGGATAGATGGCATACAGGTGCGGCGTTCCACAAAAAGGAAAGGGGGTGTTCCTCGTGAGGAACACCCCCTTGGCGTATGGGCACCTTATGAGCGTGGGATTTGGCTTTGAAACCCTCGATGGAGCGCACTTTCCGCTTCGTCGTACTGACTCGTAGCATGCCTTGGTCGCTTTCACGAAAAATGGGGTGGGCCCACCTGGCCTCGAACCAGGGACCGACCGGTTATGAGCCGGTGGCTCTACCAACTGAGCTATGGGCCCGCATGCAAAGGTGAGCACGTATATAAAAATGACTTTCCCACAGTGTCAAGGAAAAGGTAATCACCGTTGCCTTTCACCCATGCCTTCATTGTTTGAAACGGCAACGCCCCGAAAGGGGTTGCCTTTCGGGGCGCTGAGGTTTCTTACCGGTTAGGTCTTAGGCGCGTCGAACATTGATGGCCTGGGGTCCCTTGGGTGTTTGCGAAATCTCAAACACGACCGCATCCCCTTCGCTCAGGGTCCGAAAACCGCGTCCTTCGATACCGGAATAATGAACGAATACATCCCCGGCACCTTGCGTCTCGATAAAACCGAAACCCTTCTTCTCGTTAAACCACTTCACTTGACCTTGCTTCATAAATCTGACTCCCTTGTGTTCTGTACTGCATGCCGGGTGATGCTTTGGAATGCGAGGCTGCTGAGGAAAAGCTGGACACTCGGTGAAACCAAAGAGCGGACCACAACGTGCGTACATGAATCTGAAATTTTGGAAACCCCCTCTGGGCTTCCATCAACGTGAGGGGACTTGTATCAGGTCTCACTGGAAAAACCAAGCACTTTTTTCGAATTTTGAAAAAAAATCTCTCTTGAATTCTCCTGCCTCTGTCAGGCAAGGTATCCTCTAAGAAAAACGCGGTTTGATTGAATCACCTTTGAGGTTTGGGCTTCGTGAGGAGATAAAGGGATGACGAAGAGAAGACGCATGGTGGTGGTGGGAGGGGATGCGGCGGGGATGAGTGCGGCATCGGTGGCCCGCCGGATGGCTCCGCATTTGGACATTATCGTCTTTGAAAAGGGGCCGCACACTTCTTACTCCGCTTGAGGCATTCCGTACTACGTCGGCGGGCTCGTCGACGACGATAAAAAACTCGTAACCCGATCCCCGGAAGAATTTCGAACAAAACAAAACATTCATGTCCATGTTGGGCATGAAGTGGTCGGTATCGATTCCAAGGCAAGGCGCATTCAGGTTCTCCATCGGGAATCGGGGCGGATCTTTTGGGAGCCTTACGATGATTTGCTGATTGCCACAGGGGCTCGCCCCCTTGTGCCCAAGGTGCCGGGCCATGAAGCCCAGGGGGTGATGGGGGTGCACACGCTGGAAAGCGGCCTTCGAGTGCGAAGAGCCGTTGAGGCCCTCAAGCCGCGTCAGGCCGTGGTGGTGGGAGGCGGATACATCGGGTTGGAAATGGCCGAAGCTTTTTTGCTGTTGGGTCTTGAAGTGCGTCTCATAGAAAAAGCGCCTCAGGTGATGGGTACCTTAGATCCCGATATGGCTGTGTGGGTCGCCGAGGCCCTGCGTTCCAAAGGAGTCAAGCTCCATCTGGAAGAATCTCTGGTGGGTTTTGAAACAAAAGACGGACTTTTGCAGGCTGTGGTCACGGACAAGGGGGTTTACCCTGCAGGGATCGCTTTGTTGGGGCTCGGAGTACAACCCAATACGGAAATAGCCGTTCAGGCAGGTGTCCCTGTGGGGATTCGAGGGGCTCTTCGAGTGGATGCCCGTATGGCCAGTGGCGTGGATGGTATTTGGGGAGCCGGTGATTGCGCCGAGTCCAGGCATTTTCTGACGGGGCAACCTTTTTATGTGGCCTTGGGAACGGTGGCCAACCGACATGGACGGGTGGCCGGCACCAATATCGCTGGAGGTCATGCGGTCATGGGAGGCGTTTTGGGAACGGCGGTCACCAAGATCTGTTCGGTGGAAATTGGACGAACGGGCCTTCAGGAGCGAGAATTGCAAGAGCTGGGTTGGGACTATGTTACAGAAACCATCGAAAGTCGAACCAAGGCGGGTTATTTTCCGGGAAGCGGTCCGATCCGCGTGAAGCTTCTGGCGGAAAAACGCACAGGAAAAATCCTTGGAGGACAAATTGTGGGAGAGACCGGATCGGCCAAAAGAATTGATGTGGTGGCGACGGCCATCATGGGAGGTTTGACGCTCGAGGCTATGAGTGAGCTGGACCTGGGCTATGCGCCACCTTTTTCGCCCCTATGGGATCCGGTGATCATTGCCGCCCGGGTTCTTTCTAAAAAGGTGCGCCCCTGAACCGAACCGAGAAATCAAACCTTGACAGGAACTTGCTTTTGGATTTCTGCTCATCGGCCTTTTCAAGACGTGTCCTGAAAACCAGACCACCCTTCGTAGGGGCGCAGCTTCATGTCTGTCCCCAAGAAACGGCAGTCCGGTTCCATATCCTTCCATGACCATTTCAAGACATATCCTGGAGACCACGTCACCGTATGGAGGGACGGCCCCGTGTGTCCGCCCCAAAACACGCGCCGGGGGGACGTTGTCGGGGCGCACACACCGGTGCGCCCCTCCAGACGGGGCAAAGGCAATGGGTCGGCATCTTTGGGTTGGGACGGCGGTGTGAATCCGATGGCCCGGGGTCTAGACGTTCAGCCTTTCATGTTTCGATAAAGCTTTTGAGTTCCTTTCGTCGGCTGGGATGGCGAAGCTTTCTTAAGGCCTTGGCTTCGATTTGACGGATTCTTTCTCGCGTGACGTGAAAATCCTGACCGACCTCTTCGAGGGTATGATCTGATTTTTCCCCGATACCAAAACGCATGCGAAGGACCTTTTCTTCTCGGGGTGTCAACGTAGCCAGAACCTTACGAGTTTGTTCACTCAAATTGAGGTTGATGACGGCATCGACGGGAGATGTGACACGTCGGTCTTCGATAAAATCCCCAAGATGACTGTCTTCTTCTTCACCGATAGGCGTTTCCAGGCTAATGGGTTCCTTGGCGATCTTAAGGACCTTACGCACCTTATCGACGGGAAAATCCATGCGTTCCGCAATTTCTTCCGGAGTAGGTTCTCTGCCCAGTTCCTGCACCAAGTATCGTGACGTGCGAATGAGCTTGTTAATGGTTTCGATCATATGTACGGGAATACGAATGGTTCGGGCTTGGTCGGCGATAGCTCGCGTAATGGCCTGACGAATCCACCAGGTGGCATAGGTGCTGAACTTGTAGCCCCGTTGATACTCGAACTTGTCCACAGCCTTCATCAGGCCGATGTTTCCCTCCTGAATCAAGTCCAGGAACTGCAGGCCTCGATTGGTGTATTTCTTGGCGATACTGACCACCAGACGAAGATTGGCTTCAATGAGCTCGCTTTTGGCCTGTTTGGCGCGAGCCATGCCGTCTTCCACCTTGCGTAAGATGACCCGAAGGCTCTTGGAATCCATCTTGGCCTTCATTTCAAAAGCAGTGATTTGTTCCCGGGCTTGCACGGCTCGGCGAATGAGGGCCACAAGGTCGTCGTGGGACATGTTGAGATGGGCGGCATGTCGGCGCATCTCGGCGTCACTACGGTCCATCTCTTCAAGCCATCGCTGTAATTCGGTCAAAGGTTTCCCCGTGACCAGCAAGCAGTGTTCCAAGTCTTTTTCGGCTTGCTCGATCGATTCCAAGTAAGAACGAAGTTTGGCGACAATACGTTCGATTTGATGCTTGTCCAACTGAAGGTTTTTCAAAAGGTTGACGATCTGCTCTTTTTGAGCCTGAACTTCCGCGCTCAACAGCTCCTTTTCTCCGGGCTCCAAGTCCTCGGAAAGAAGACGCACCTGTTTTTCTCGAATCTCCCCATCCAGTTGCTTGACCTGGTCCAAAATCTCAATGACTTTGAAGCGCAGGAGTTCTTTTTCTTCGTCGGGCATTTCCTCTTCTGTGGCGATGAGCACCTCATTGATTTTGATGCGCCCGCTTTCCAGATCTTCCTTGATGGATAGGATTTCTTCGACGCCCAAAGAGGACTCCATGAGGGCGTTAAAGACTTCCCGCTCCCCGGCTTCGATGCGTTTGGCGATTTCCACTTCGCCTTCTCGAGTGAGGAGCGAAACCTGGCCCATTTCTCTTAAATACATCTTGACGGGATCCGTGACACGTCCTTCCGCGTCCAGATCCACCACCCCTTCTTCGCTTTCCTCCTCTTCCACTTCGTCGTCACTCGAACGTTCTTTGACCACCTTGACCTGCTGGTCCGAATCGACGATCTCGATGTTCATCTCATCGAAAATCATCATCATGTCGTCCAGCTTTTCCGGTGTCACCAGATCCTCGGGAAGGACCTCGTTGAGTTCGTCGTAGGTCAGGTACCCTTTTTCTTTGCCGGCACTGATCAGTTTCTTGAGGTCCTCCAGGCCGGGACGTTTCTGGGTTTCTTCGCAGGTCTTCTTCAAATCTTCCGTCATAGGTCTTAGGCTCCTTCAGTGGGCTCTCTAAACCTTTAACCCCTTCTTTGCGCTGCGCAAAGGGCTCGATACTCTTCTAGGAGTTTTTTTCGAGCATGAGCATCGCCCGAACGCTCCGCATGCACCAATGCGGCTCGAATTTCCTCAAGTTTTTTTCTCCTATATCGAAGACGCAAGCTTTCAATCCTTTCTTCCAAAACAAGCTGCGCAGCGCTCTCTTCCAAGACGTTCTCATCTTTTTCCAGTATCAGACGTGCCCAAAGCTTTTGGCTTTCTTCATCCGGAAAAGTGACCGAGGCCAAGGAAAAAGAATCCCCCGTGTTCTGCATGGCATGCATGAGCAACGTCTTCAGGACGTTCGCCATGGGAGACGGCTCCAGCACCTCAAGCACCCCGAGCTCGTAAGCCTGTTCGGCAAGGCTCGGGTGCTGCACGATCAATCGAAGGATTGTTTCTTCCGCAGAGGGCACATGCAGTGCCGTGTTTCTTGCGTGCGCCGTTCTCACGGAATGAAAAGCCCGCTGCCTTTGGCTTTCTTGTGGCGAACTCGACAAATGACTCTGCACGGCGGCCTCGGAAAGCGACAATTTAGCCCCAAGAAGACGAGCCATTTCCTCCCGCAGTACGGGTTCAGACACGTCGGCCACAAGTGCTGCACATTCCTTGATCACCCGCACTTTGTCCTGAGAGGTCCCGTTCCATGTGGAAGCAAGGGCATCGATAGCAAAGTGCAGGAGTTCCCGGCGTGTTTCCAGTAAGGCGATGAAAGCTTCAAGCCCGTGGTTTGTGAGGTAGTCGTCGGGGTCCATCCCTGAGGGTAAGGTGAGGCAGCTGGCGGCCAGTCCTTGCCGAAGAAAGAGCGGCAAAGCTCGAAGCATGGCTTTTTGGCCGGAAGCATCTCCATCGTAGACTAAAACCACTTCGTCGGCCAACCTCTGCAAAAGCCTCACTTGATGTGGCGTAAGGGCGGTGCCCAAGGTGGCGACAACCCTGCGAAAACCTCGCTCGTGAAACGCCAAAAGGTCCATGTACCCTTCCACCAAAAGGACTTGACGCTTGGTCCGACACGCTTCCAACGCGGCAGGGTACTGATAGAGGGTGCGACCCTTGTGATAAAGTTCTGTTTCGGGACTGTTGAGATATTTAGGTTCTGATCCGTCCAGGCTGCGGCCTCCAAAGGCCACAAGGGTTCCATCCGAAGAAGTGATGGGAAAAATCAGGCGGTGGCGAAATCGATCGTAGAAACCGCCCTTGTCTGAACGGATCACGAGGCCGGAGCGCACCGCCGTTTCCGCGTCAATGCCCTTGGATTGCAGATGGCGCAACAGATGATCCCATCCGGCGGGGGCGTACCCGAGCCGCCGCTCCTGAACCAGTTTCGGCGAAAGCCCTCTCTTTTCAATGTATTCTCTGGCGATGCGTCCCTGCTCTGGATGTTGCAAACGACTGACGAAGAACTCACAGGCGATCTCCAGGGCTCGTGAAATGGCCGATAAAACCTCGGGTTTTCTTTTGGAGGATCCCAAAAACCCTTCGGGCAGGATCACATGATAGCGATCGGCCAGAGTCTGGACGGCTTCGGAAAAAGTGAGGTTCCAGTGGCGCATGGCAAAGGTGATGGCATCCCCGCCGGCTCCACAGCCGAAACAGTAAAAGAGTCCGTGGGAGACATCGACCTGAAAGGAAGGCGTTTTTTCTTGATGAAAAGGACACAAACCCACGTATCGGGTGCCGATGCGCTTCAAAGGGACCACGCTCCCGATGAGGTCCAAGATGTCCACAGCCTGCTTAATTCGAGTTGCCGCATCCGTTGTGGTCACCGGCCCTCGCCACCCCGCACAAAGGCTTGCTGTTTGCTGGGATTTAACCCAACCGGAAACCTTTGATCTTTATCCTATCCTGAAGGCAAAATCAATAAGAAAAAGAACTTCTTCAAGTCCAGACCGCGCCCTGTTCAATCGATCAGGACCCGCTCAGATGGGCTCGCACCATTTCCTGCACTGTTTTTCCGTCGGCACGACCTGTCACGCGGGGCATGAGCACTTTCATCACTTTGCCCATGTCTTTGGGCGAGCTCGCACCCGTTTCACGAATGACTTCCAGAATCATTGTCTTGAGGGCTTCCACATCAAGGGGTTTCGGCAGAAAAGATTCAAGGATTTTCATTTCCTTTTCTTCTTTTTCGGCCAGATCGTGTCTTCCGCCTTTCAGGAACTGTTCGATGGATTCTTTTCTTTGTTTGATAGCACTGGCAATCAGTTGATGCACTTCAGGTTCCGACGGTTGACGTCGAAGCTCTTTTTCTTTGTTCTTGACGGCCGTAAGCAGCATGCGAAGGGCGTTACGCCGGTCTTCATCCTTGCTTTTGATGGATTCCTTCAAAGCCTGTTCAATCTTTTCAAGCAGTTCCACCGATCCACCTCCTGTCGTCTTCCCATGGTATTTTTAGGCTTCTGCCATGGCCTTTTGAACGGGGGTTCCTTTTCCAATGAAAAAAGCCCGGCGGCCTATTGGATAAGGCTTGGCGATGCTATGAAGGAATCTGTAGAGACTGAAGTCGATCCAAGGCTTCTCGAAGATTCAAAGCCCCGGCGTAGAGTGCCTTGCCGGTGATGACGCCGTTGAGGCCCAAGGGAACCAAAGGCAGCAAGTCCTCGATGTCCTTCCAAGAAGCCACACCGCCGGAAGCGATCACGGGAGTGGACAGGGCTTGGCAGAGCCTTCGTATGGCTTCCACATTGACGCCGGACTGCATGCCGTCCCTTTGAATATCGGTGTAGATGACGGCGCTCAAACCCAGGTGATCAAAACGCTTCGCAAAGGTGACGGCTTCTAAAGCTGTTGTTTCCGTCCAGCCTTCCACGGCCACGTATCCGTTTCGAGCATCGATCCCCACGGCGATGGAGCCTGGGAATCGTCGGCAGGCTGTTTCCACCACTTTGGGGTCTCGAAGCGCCCAGGTACCCAAAATGAGGCGACGGGCTCCAAGGTCGATATACGCTTCAAGGGTTTCCATGCTTCTTAAGCCTCCCCCAAGCTGCACAGGAATGGAGACCGCCCTGATAATGGCACCGATGATTTCCCTGTTTTTGGGTGTTTTGGCGAAAGCCCCGTCCAAATCCACCACATGAAGCCATTGAGCTCCCTGGGCTTCCCAATGGAGAGCCACGGCCACAGGATCCGTTCCATAGACGGTGGCTTGGGCCATGTCTCCTTGTTTCAGCCGAACACATTGCCCCTCTTTGAGGTCGATGGCAGGGTAGATGATCATGGTATCCTTCCGGTTAAGCTTCCCTGGGGTGCACCGTGTTGGAAGAGAGCAAGTCACGAAGCCATGCCGGGGGTTTTAGAGGTTTTCTTTCACCATTCACGCACACATGGACCGTGTAGCCTTGGGCCAGAAGTTCGGGCGGATTCTGTCGATGCACGGCATAATCGAACCGAAGCCTGGCCGGGCGCGGAAAATGAAAGGAAGTTTCCACTTCCAAAACATCGTCGTAAAAGGCAGGCTTCAAATATCGACAGTGGGCTTCAATGACAGGCAGAAAAATCCCCTGTTCTTCCAGGCGACGGTACGTCGTGCCGAGGCACCGAAACCATTCGGCACGACCCGCTTCAAACCAACGCATGTACTGGCCGTAATAGGCTTGTCCCATGGCGTCTGTATCGCCGTAGAGGACTCGTACCACGGCCCGTGTCAATGTCCCTGTTGTGCGTTGTGAAACCACGGTTTTCTCCGGGTGTTTTCAGGAGTCCATGGGCTTTTTCATGAAACGATGGAAAAGAGCGGCCCCGCTTTCCATGTGCAGTCCGGATTCTCGAGCCGCCGCTTCGCAAAAGACGATCTTGTCATTCTTGACGACCCCTTTGGCCAGATGGCCTTGAAACAGGGTGAAAAGAGACGGTTCCGCCACATGGGTTCGAACACTCAAAGGTGTCAGGTGATCGGCGGCTACAAGCACATGGCAGGATTCATAATCCATCAGACCTTTCAATACAGGCCCCACAACTTTGGCGTCAAAATCTTCGATGGCTTGGACCTTTTTAGCCAGGCTTCCTTCATGGCCAGCTTCGTCCGGAGCTTCCACGTGCACAAAGGCCAGGTCCACTTCCCGAAGAGCTTTCAAGGCTGCTTCAACTTTGCCGGCGTAATTGGTGTCCAGATACCCTGTGGCTCCCGGCACATGGATCGGCTCCAAACCTGCATAAATGCCTAGGCCTTTGAGAAGATCCACTGCGGAAATCATCACGCCGCGAACCCCGAAGCGATCCTGGAGCGTAGGCATGGACGGCGCCTTTCCTTGTCCCCAGAGCCATACAGCGTTGGCTTCTTTGAGCCCGGCTTGCCGCCTTCTTTGATTGACGGGGTTTTCGGCAAGAATGTCTCGGCATCGTTGCGTGAAGACTCTGAGAACATCCGTTGTTTCATAAACTTTCTTATAGGTCGCCGTGGGTTCTCCGAGAATGTCGTGAGGAGGTGTGGTGTCGAGCGCCGTCAAGCCTCCTTCCCAAACCAGAAGATGACGGTAACTGACACCGGGGTAGAGCTTCACAGGAAGTCCTTCGCACGCCTTTTGTAAACCGCGAATGATTTCATGAGATTCAGCCGAAGAGATGTGTCCGGCCGAATAGTCTTCCATGCGCTCCGTTCCCGCATCGTCGTGGCTCAGGGTTACCAAGTTGCAGCGAAACGCCACGTCTGTTGGGCCGAGAACCACCCCCAGGCTGGCTGCTTCCAGGGGAGCTCGGCCCGTGTGGTATTGCACAGGATCGTAGCCCAAGAGGGCCATGTTGGCGATATCGCTTCCCGGTTCCATGCCGAAAGGGATGGTTTGCACGGTGCCGATTTCGCCCATTTGAGCGAGGCGTGTCATGGACGGCGTGTGGGACACTTCCAAAGGGGTACGACCTCCCAAGGAAGCCACGGGATAATCCCCCATGCCGTCACCTACCAGAATCACGTACTTGGTTTTCATGAGGCTTCGGCCTTATGCGTTGGATACGGCGTTATCGGTTCGATCTTCGATGCGAATCAATTTTGTCGGGCCGCGCACAATGTCCAAGCGGTCAATGGCTTCCAAGGATCGGCGGACATCCTTTTCCACCGCCTCGTGGGTCAGCATGACGATGGGAACGGCCCCTTCCACTTCCCGTCCTTTCTGAATCACGGCCGCGATGCTGATCTGATTGGTGCCGAGAATGCCAGAGATTTTCGATAGGACTCCGGGACGATCCACGGCGGAAAAACGGAAATAATACCGTGTGACCACGTCGTCCATGGATTTGACGGGAATCTCTGTAGTGTGTTCCGGAAGAAAACCCAAAGGAGGCACCCGATGGACGACGCCCATGGCCATGTCCCGAGCCAGATCGATGAGATCGGCGACCACGGCACTGCCCGTGGGCATCATGCCGGCACCAAGTCCGTAAAGCATGATGTTCCCGACGGCGTTTCCGTGAATATGGACAGCGTTGTAGGCACCCCGCACACTGGCCAGCACATGACGTTCCGGAATCAGTGTGGGATGCACACGAAGCTCCAGTTGCCCGTCCGCATGCCTGGCAATGGCCAGAAGTTTGAGGCGGTAACCGAATTCGGCGGCGAACTGCACATCCAACAAATCGATATGGCGGATTCCTTCCACATACACCTTGTCAAAACAAATGGATGTTCCGAAACTCATGGCTCCGGCAATGGCCAGCTTATGAGCCGTATCGATGCCATCCACATCCAAGGAAGGATCCGCTTCGGCGTAACCTTGGCGTTGGGCTTCCGCCAAAGCCTTGGCAAAAGGTAAACCCTCTTCGGTCATGCGCGTGAGAATGTAATTGGCCGTGCCGTTAAGAATACCGAAGAGGGTGTCCAATCGGTTGGCGCTGAGACCTTCTCGTAAGGCCTTAAGAAGGGGAATCCCGCCGGCCACGGACGCTTCAAATCCCACGGACCGACCACACCGGGCGGCGAAAGAAAAGATCTCATTGCCATGGTGCGCCAAGAGGGCCTTGTTGGCGGTTACCACATGTTTTCCGTTCTCTAACGCTCTCAAGATGAAACTTCGAGCAGGTTCCAGACCTCCGATCAGCTCCACCACAATGTGAATGGAGGGATCGTCCAAAATGTCCTGGGCTGAACGGGTCAGAATCCCGGGATCCACAGCCACCGGCCTGGGAGTTTCCAGATCCAGATCGGCCACGCGAACCACATGCAAGGGAACACCTACGCGTGCGTGGATTTCCTTGGCGTTTTCCTTCAGGGTGCGTAGCATGCCGCATCCGACGGTCCCCCAGCCGATGAGTCCGATGCGTATGGAGTCCATAATCTCCGAGTGCTCCTTCCAGATTCAGGGTGCTTCATGCCTCTTGAAAGGCTTTGCGAATTCCGCGAATGGCCTGCTTGATGCGCATCTCGTTTTCCACCAATGCGAACCGGACGTGATCGTCTCCGTATTCCCCAAAGCCCAGCCCGGGAGAGACAGCGACCTTAGCTTTTTCAATAAGGAATTTAGAAAATTCCACGGACCCCATGGATCGAAACCGTTCTGGAATAGGAGCCCACACAAACATGGTGCCTTTGGGTTTGGGCATACGCCACCCGATACGCCGCAATCCATCCACCAGCACGTCTCGGCGGGATCGATAGACATCGACGATTTCCTGAACACAGCTTTGGTCGCCGTTAAGGGCGATAATGGCGGCGATCTGAATCGGCTGAAAGATGCCGTAGTCCAGATAGCTTTTGAGTCGGGTTAACGCGCCCACCATTTCCCGGTTCCCGACACAAAAACCGACTCGCCATCCGGCCATGCTGTAGCTTTTGGACATGGAGAAAAACTCCACGGCCACATCTTTGGCGTCCGGCACCTGCAAAATGCTCGGAGCCTTATAGCCGTCAAAGACAAGATCCGCGTAGGCGAGATCGTGAATGACCATGAGGTGATGGTCCTTGGCAAAGGCCACAACCTTTTCAAAAAACGGCAGATCCACCACGGCCGTGGTGGGATTGTGGGGAAACGAGATAATGAGCATCTTCGGACGCGGCCACGTTTGTTTGGCGGCGATCTGAAGGTCTTCAAAAAAGTCTCTATCAGGAGCGATGGGAATGGAGCGGAGATCGCCTCCGGCGATCACCACCGAGTACGGGTGGATGGGATAGGTCGGGTTTGGTGAAAAGACCACATCCCCGGGATTGACCAGGGCCAGGACCAGATGGGAAAGGCCTTCCTTGGCGCCGATGGTGACCACCGCCTCCGTTTCGGGATCCAGATCCACATCGTAGCGGCGCTTATACCAATCCACAATGGCATGACGCAGCTTGGTGATGCCTCGAGATGCCGAGTAACGATGGTTATGGGGTTTTTGGGCTGCTTCCACCAATTTGTCCACAATGTGCTGAGGCGTGGGAAGATCGGGATTTCCCATGCCGAGATCGATAATGTCTTCACCGGCTCGCCGCCTTTCCATCTTCAAGGCGTTCACTTGGGCGAAGACGTAAGGCGGAAGGCGGCGCATGCGGGTAAATTGTTCGATGTTGAAATTCATGGGGATCACCTCTCTCTTTTTTGAAAGCTTTCAAGCTAAAATAGACCCATGCAGATGTCAAAAAAAAGATGACATCAACTCTTGAAACCGACGCAAGGACTCCCGATGGGCGGCCTGAAGATCCCCATGACGTCGAATGACGTCATGGAGGGCTCGGGCGAAAATTTCCGCGCTTTGTTCATCCTGGCAAACCAGCAATCCATCCACCGTAGCCAAAAGGCTCCGCCGTACCACGGTTTCAGGCTCATATCGATCGCCGATGGCCTTCATGTTCATATCATCGGAAAGAAGCACACCCTTAAAGTTCCATGCCTCCCTTAAAAGACCTCTGTTGATTTTCCAGGAAAGGGAGCCTGGCCACTCGGAATCCCAAAAGGTATAGACGGCATGCGAAGTCATGACAGCTCGAACCCCGCATCGCACGGCTTCGCGAAAAGGAAGCAGATCCTCTCGAGCCTTCGCTGCCTTCTCGGCCTTCACTACGGGAAGCTGCTCATGAGGGTCCAGCTCTGCTGTGCCAAGTCCCGGAAAATGCTTGGCGGTGGCGGCGACTCCGTTTTCTTGAAGACATCGAATCCAGAGGGACCCAAGGTGCGCCGTCTTTTGAGGACAGTCTCCAAGGGATCGGGATCCCAGGAAATGTTCCTGAGGATTCCTCACCACATCCAACACGGGGGCCAAGTTGATATGAATCCCCAGACGACGCAGTCCTTGGGCCGTTTTCGACACTTGATCACAAAGGGTCGTGGCACATTGTGCCGACCCCGCCGCGTCGGCTGCCTTGGCCAGTTCCAGAGCCGAAGGGCAAGGGCCCAAGACTTTGGCCAGCCGTTGCACCGAACCCCCTTCTTCGTCCACGGCCCACAGAAGAGGGCGCCCCAGTTCAGAGCGAGCCCAGGCGTTGGCTTCCTGAATCAGGGCCTTCACCTGAGAAGCCTCCACGATGTTACGACGAAAAAGGACCAAACCTCCAGGGCGCAAGGCACGTAACCAGGAACGCAAGGTGTCCTTCCATTCGGTTCCTTGAAATCCCAGAAACAAATGCCGACCGGTGGTGTCTTCGGATGATGTTGAAGGAATCATGAATTTTGTTCGAAGGATCGTTTTCGTATCCTTGCCATGCCAAAAGGCGGCCGACTGTACCGGATTCCGCGTCTTCAGTGACGAGAGTGTACTTTCGACCAAGAACGGAGCGCTGTCAAGATAGTGTCGAAAAGAAATCGAAGATTTGTCAGATGGATTTCCACGTTCTATAAAGAAAACTTTCAATCCTCTTGAAAGCGTCTGGAGCTGGATTTGAATACGAAAGGGGTATTGAGTGCATCTGATGATCCTTGCGGCCGGGTATGGAACACGCCTTCGCCCGTTGACCCACGTGAGGCCCAAAGCCTTGTGTCCCATATGGGGACGACCGCTGCTGGATCGTTGGATTCAGCAAGCAGCCCAGGAAGGTTTTCGGCAGGTTTTGGTCAACGCGCACCACATGCCTGAAATGATGTTAGACCATCTTCAATCGCAAACATGGCCGATTTCTGTGCGTGTTCTTGTGGAAAAAGAAATATTAGGCACAGGAGGCGGGATTCGTAACGCGTTAACCTTTGTGGAAAACGAGCCTTTGGTGGTTGTCAACGCCGATGTGGCATCGAGAGTGTCCTTACAAAGCCTTGTGGAACGCCATCGGGCGCAGGGGGCTTCGGTCACCATGCTTTTGTGCCGAACACACAGGTTCGATACGGTGCATGTCAGCGCCGATGGCACTCGAGTGACGGGCTTTGGTCACCAGCTGGACTCCATCCCCCCAAAGACTCTTTTCAAGGAAGGCTCAAAGCGCGCAGGTCTTTGGACCTTTTCGGGCATTCAGGTTCTTGACCCTTTTGCGTTTCGGTCCATTGAGCCCGGAAAGCCTTTTCACATCATCGATCTTTACCGCGATTGGATCGCCGAAGGAAGCCCTCCGGCGGCCGTTTGCCGTGAAGATCTGTGGTGGCTGGATGTGGGATCGCTGGAAATTTACTGGAAGCTGCACACAGAGTACTCATCCTTTGACGGGCACGATGGAGGTTTCTTGGATATACCGGCAGGTGGTGTGAGGATTCATCCATCGGCGAGTGTGTCTCCTTCTGCAAGGCTGGACTCGGCCGTTGTGGTGGGAGCTTTTAGTGTCGTCAAAGAATACTGCATGCTACGAAACACGATCCTCTGGAATGAATGTTGCGTGGAACCGGGATCGACCCTTGAAAATTGTGTGGTCACCGACGGAGTCGTTGTGCGAGGAACCCACCGAAACAAGATCTTATTACCTTTCTCGAACCCGATCGACATGGGCTGTCTTTTAAATGGATTGACGCCGCTTTCGAGCGGATCGAGGGGAAAGTGAAGGAAAGCCGCGTGACACGCGTCACAGCGCCGCTGGTTGCGGAAGGCAAAAAGATTTTTGAGGAGCGCACAGAGATTTTCAAAAACCGAGACGACCGCATGGCCTTAATCAAAAGGCGCCTCCTTGCGTGGGGCTTCGATGTTTCCGAGGACTGTCTGTCGCCTCTTGCCGGAGATGGATCGGATCGACGGTTTTACCGGCTTTTTCAACCCCATGGACGTTATGTCGTTCTGGTCAGTGCTCGAAAAAAGGAACCCGTCGACGAAAACGATGCGGTCTATCAGATCGCAAGGCACCTTCATGGAGTGGGCGTGCCGGTGCCCGCCTTGCTGCACGGGGATGTTCATGAAGGCGTGTTCGTTTTTCAAGACCTGGGATCCCTTCATCTTTACGATCTTGTTCATAAAGGCCCGTCCCGAAAACGTCTGAGAGCTTTGTATCATGAAGCCGTAAGGCTTTTGGTGCGGTGTCAACGCCGGGCATGGCAAGGTTTTTCCGCGTCTTGGTGCCATGACGGCAGCCGCTACGACCCGGATTTCGTTTACGAAAGGGAACTGCTGTATTTTCAAAAGGCTTTCCTGGAAGGACTGATGGCTCTCGATCCTCCGCCGTCGGTTGTGGACGACGATTTCCAAAGGCTTGCTTTTAAGGCGGGCGAAGACCGTTTTCATCTCGTTTTTCACAGGGATTATCAAAGTCGAAACCTCATGGTGAGCCAAGGGTCCCTTTGGATCATCGATTTTCAAGGCATGCGTTTCGGCCCGCCGGAATATGACCTGGCGGCGTTGCTCCTGGATCCCTACGTGATGCTGCCTTCTTGGCTCATGGAAGAGCTCGTAAAGGTCTATTGGCGTCTTATGAAGGATTTGTTGGGCGGATCCTATGATGTGTTTCGCGAGCGTTATACCACAGTGGCCCTATGCCGGAGTCTCCAGTTTCTTGCAGCTTTTGCTTTTTTAGGTATGGTGAAAAACAAGCGCCAATTTCTAAGGCACATTCCAGCTGGATGGCGGCGTCTCGTGGAGCTTCTTCAGGGAAAGGCGGGCACCTTATATCCGGGACTGCGAGACTATATACAAACTCTGGCTGCTTCGAAAAGTATTCAGCAAAAGATTCAAGCGGCAGGAAAAAACGTGCTCTTTCGCACGTTTGGCTGAATGAAAGACCGGGTGAATAGCCCGGTTTCCCGTTTGCAGGGGCGAAGCGTCGCCAGACCCCCACCTTGAAACAGAACTAGCCCACCGACAAATTTGTAGGGGCTAGGTATCGCCTTGCTCCTACCCTGAAGAACAAATAGCCCACTTTCAAACTTGCAGGGGCGAAGCGTCCCCTCGTCCCTACTTTCCCCAAGAATCGGTTGGGTCCGGCCGATTTGTGTGTCCCAGGTGTTCAATCTTCAACCATATCGACAAACGATTTGTTCTGCGCCTGAATCATATCCATAAGAGGCACGAAATTCTGTAGTTCTTCCGGCCGAACCCCTTCGGTGGCTTCAAAGAGATCTTTACGAAACCTCTTTCTCAGTCCGATGAAGACTAAAAGCTCGTCACTGTATCTTTCCAGGATGGCATTGATAACCATGGCGGTAAAGCGGTTGCGAAGAGGAATAGCCCGATCTATGACGGCATCGGAAGCTTCCACTTGGTAGGCATGGATGAGTTCGTATTCAAAATCATGGCCGGGATATCGAGGAATCCGCTGTTTGATGAGTTCCATGGGGGTTTGCATCATATCCGTTTCGACGGCAAAGTCCAGATCCCCCACATACGGATACGAACCGATCAGTTCTCCGGAAGAAGACAAAATGTCCCCTGAAACCCCGTCCGCGAAATGGACCGGCACATTTCCACGGCGGAAAGCATAAAGCAATCCGGCCAGCACTCCGACGTCCCCTTGACGTAAAAGGATTTGCTTTTTTTGATCCGAAATAAATGTTTCATTATTGAGTTCGGGAGCGGTGCGCATGTGGACCAGGGTACTGAAGGTAATAGGGTTTTCATCCAAAGCCAGCCGACTGGGAGAAGTTTTTTCCAAAAAGGCAAGCAGCTTTTCAAAGAGGTCCACGCCTCGTTCGGTTCCTACGGCCACAAAAGAGGTGATAGGCATTGGGGTTCCATTCCTTGTTGTGTAGGATAGATCCTTTGGCTTCATTCATGGTGCCTTGGCCAAAATCGGCTCGTCAGATCCAAATGGACGCATCGTCGAGCCATAATGACTGTGAGGTAAACGTACAAAATTTCCTCCTGTCATCCAAGAGAAAAGAGCCTACGAGTAGGCGCCGCTTATCCTTGTATAAAGAAAGAAATTCTTGTCTCATGAAACGTGGAAAGGTTGTGGAAAAGCTCATGGGCACAAAAGCATGCATCGAAGACGGCGGCCAGTTGGAAACAGTTATGGAATCAAGTTGTTTCTCTAAGCCTAAAAGAATCCGAGGAATGTGCATCGCTATACTGGTCGGTTTTTTCTGGGTCTGTCTCGGTGCATGCGGGCAAGGCCCTGAAGTTTTTCAGACAACCAAGCCCTTGATGGGCACAGTGGTGACCATCAGTGTGGTTTCCCAGGATGCACGGCGTGCTTATGAGGCCCTGGAGACCGCCTTTGACGAGATAGCCCGCCTGGAAGCCATGATGAGTGTCTTTCGTGAGGAGAGTGAAGTGAGCCGTGTGAATAGGGAAGCCTCGCAACATCCCGTGCCGGTTTCCGAGGAGCTTTTTCAAGTGATAGAAATGTCTCTCAGCCTTTCTGAGATCACCCATGGAGCCTTTGATATCACGGTTGGACCTCTCATGACCCTTTGGCCTTTTTACAAGAAAGATAAGATTCTTCCTTCCCCACACGCTCTTCAGGAAGCCCTTTCCAATGTGGGGTATCGCCGTTTGGTGGTGTCTCCAAGAGAGCGAAGTGTTTTTTTCTCCACTGCCGGAATGGCTTTGGATTTGGGAGGCATCGCCAAAGGTTTCGCCATCGATCGAGCTGTGGCGGTATTGAAAGACCATGGCATGGCGGCGGCTTTGGTCAACGCCGGTGGAGACATCTTTGCCTACGGTACAAAACCCGATGGTCAACCATGGCGTATCGGCCTACAACATCCCAGGGATCCTCAAACCTTGCTGGCCGTGCTATCGCTTACGGACAGGGCTGTGGTAACTTCGGGAGACTACCAACGTTATTTCCTGAAGGATGGAAAACGTTACAGCCACATTGTGGATCCTCGAAACGGCTTTACAGCCCAAGAAACGGCTAGTGTGACGGTGATTGCAGATAGGGCCGCCTATGCGGACGCTTTGGCTACCGGGATTCTCGTGCTAGGCGTCAAAGAGGGTATGGCCCTGGTGGAATCTCTTCCCGGAGTGCATGCTCTGATTGTCAAGGAAGGAGAGAACAGAGGCTTGGATCTCTATGTTTCTCGAGGGTTTCCTCAGACTTTGGACGAGGCTTTCCTGGCCTCTCAAGGTGTCAAACTGATCCCTGTGGATCGGTGAAAGCTTTTTTCATGGATTTTCTTCGGGTTCTACAGCGCAGACGGAAGCTACCTTCCGCGGATCCAATCGGTATGGACTTCCGGTCCCCTGGTAAAAACCATGGGCTTCAATAAGGTGAAGGGAAAGATCGGTCCATTGAAGGCTTTCCCCTGTATCTAAGCGTTCCAGATGAATGTGTGTCTTGGGGTAAAGGCCTGGATGACCCCAAGGGCAAGGCAGACGCCCACGAAAATCGTGCAGTTCCACACGCCATATTCCATCCACGACCACAGGACCGCCATATGCCTTTTTGGCGGCTTCCGTCAGAGCCCGCAAGCGATTGGCAATGGCCTGATGGGTGAGGCCCAGAGCCTTTACGGTGCGTTCATCTTCCGAGAGAATGGTCACCAGCGGACGTGGGTCATTGGCCAAAAAGCCATAGAAAGCTTCACCACCCCGCAGACGTGCTTCCACCGCATCCAGTTCCGGGCTTTGATAAACGGGATATTTTCCCATGGAATGCACTCTCCTGGATCATGTCTCTCAAGGGAAACATACGATCCTTTTCCTGGAAGAGTGGGACTTATCCCTGATCATGATACAGGCGAAATTCCAGGCTTCCAGGCAACAGTCGGGTTTCAGGCTTGAAGGGGCGTGGCGTTGCCCCGTCCGTTGTTTGAATCGGCATTCGATACCACGCTCTTTGTCTTTTTTGGACCGCTTCCTAACCGAACTTGTCAAAAAAGATACGATCTTCGGTGACTCCCTTAGCCGTGAGCAATTTCACGGCGGCGTTGATCATCAAGGGGTTTCCGCACAGATAGGCTTCCATTTGGGATCCGTCGGTGACATCTCGAGCCACTGCATCTGTGACATACCCGGTTTCTCCATCCCAATGATCTTCAGGAAGGGGATCCGATAACACCGGAACATAGCGCAGCCGAGGCAATTTTTGCAGGAGCTCCTGAATCTCGTCTTGATAAAAGAGATCCTTACGACTTTTTACTCCGAAATAAAGCGTGCACGGACGGTCAATGTGTTCGTCAGCCATTTGGTACAGGATGGACATGAGAGGAGCCAGGCCGGAACCTGTGCCGATCATGATCATATATCGATCAGAATGCCGCAGATAAAAATCCCCGTAAGGGCCGTTGATGAGAACCTCGTCTCCTTCCTTAAGAAAATTGTGAACGTAGGTGGTAGCGATTCCTCGTTCCACTCGAGTGATCACCAATTTGATTTCGGTTTTAAGCCGTGCCGGGGACGCAATGGAATAAGCGCGATAAACGGGTTCCGAGGATCCTGGATACTCTGGAACCTGGAATTGAATGAATTGGCCGGGCTTAAAGACGATTTCGGAGGGTTCAAGAAGTTTGAGATGGACTTCTTTGATGAAGGGGGTAAGCGGCTTTAAGCTGATGACCTGAGTCCGGTATTCCTTGATCAGGAAAAAGGCTTCGGGAATTTCAATGCGAATGTTCCTTCGAATACGAACCTGGCAGGACAACCGGATTCCGTTTCTTAATTCTTCCTCGCTCATGTAGGGCGTTTCCGTGGGCAAGATAGGGCCGGCGCCTTCAAGGACCTTCACCTTGCATAGTCCGCAACTTCCTCGGCCACCGCAGGCAGACGGGATGAAAAGCCCATGGTCCATGAGGGTGCTCAAAAGACGGCCACCGCCTTTGACCGTGAATTCCTTGGCTCCTTCATTGATAGAAACCTGGCATGGGCCGTAATCGGCAAAGACGGTGTTGGCTGCTTCCAAAAGCAAAGCCAGCAGGGCACATAGACCGCTGAGGGCAAGAAGTCCGAGCAGAAGGGTCATCATGAGGGCGCCTCATCCCATTTGAATCATGCCGCTAAAAGCCATAAAGGAGAGGGCCATGAGTCCGGCGACGATAAGGCTGATGCCGGGTCCTTCCAAGGCCTTAGGTATAGGGGCTTTCTTGAGCTTTTCTCGAATTCCTGCCAGAGCAGCGATGGCAAGCATCCAGCCGAGTCCCCCTCCGAACCCATAAGCGACCGACTGCACAAAGTTGTATTTCCGAATGACCATGAACAAACAGACCCCAAGAATGGCACAGTTGACCGTAATCAGGGGCAAAAAGACTCCCAGAACCACATAAAGGCGCGGTGAATATCGGTCGATGACCATTTCCACAAGCTGTACAAAGGCGGCGATGACGATAATAAAGGCGATAAACCGAAAATGGACCAGATGAAAAGGGACCAAAAGGTAATGATACACGAGGTAATTCAACGCTGTGGTGCAGGTCATGACAAAGGTGACGGCGAGTCCGAGGCCGACGGCCGAAGGAAGCTCTCTGGAAATGGCCAAAAAGGAACACATACCCAAAAAATTGGCTAAAAGAATGTTGTTGGTAAAGATAGAAGCAAAGAAAATGATCGGAGCGCTCAATGAACTTTCCATAACATCTTCCTACAAGATTCTAAGGCTTACCTTGAGTTTTCTTATGTTCCAGAGTATAGGCAATCCAGATGAAAACGGCGAGCATGAAAAAACCGGCCGGGGCCATAATCATGATTGTCCAGGGAACCCATGTCGAGGGCATCAGGGGCTTGCCGAAGAGGGTCCCAAAGCCCAAAAGCTCTCTGACGGTGGCGATAATGAGAAGTACAAGGGCGTATCCGACACCTGAAGCAATACCGTCGAGAAAAGCGGGCCAGACGGGATTGTTCCTGGCAAAACCTTCACATCGTCCCATGATGATACAGTTGGTGATGATCAGGCCCACATAAGGCCCAAGCGCTTCACTGATGTCGGGCAGATAGGCCTTGAGGAAGATGTCTACCATCATCACGTAGGAAGCGATAATCAACACCTGGACCATCATGCGAATGCGTTCAGGGGTGATCTTACGCAGTGCCGAGACCGTAGCGCTGGACATGGCGGTCACAAAAATAAGGCCCAGCCCCATAATCAAGGTATTGGTCATGAGGTTGGTGACGGCCAGGGCGGAACAGATTCCAAGAATTTGGCGAAAGACAGGATTTTCTTCCCATACGCCTTTACGAAATAGAGTCCGTACCTGGGTCTTGGCCATGACTTGTCCTCTTTTTTCGGTTCCGTTACACGCGCTGCATCTTTTTTTGTTCCAAAAGAAGCGGGATGGTTTGCTTCAGCTCATCATCGAGAAATTTTTCAAGACGCTTTGAAGTTTCGGTGGCTCCCGTGATGGCATCCAGTTCCGTTGGACCCGAAGCTGTTCCCGGTGTTTTGAGGTAAAAAAATCGAAGACCTGTCGAAGGCACCTGCAACGGGCGGCCTTGAAACTGCTTTTGAAACCAATCTTCCGTGATACGTCCTCCAAGCCCCGGTGTTTCACTATGTCGATAAAATGCAATTCCCAAGATACGTTCCACTTTGGGATCAACAGCCACCATGGCTTCGATGGCTCCCCAAAACCCGGGTCCTGAGACAGGAAAAGCATACCCGATAACGGTGGATGCATCTTTATCGAGACCCACGTAAAGTGGGCGGTCTCCCAGAGACGCCAGACGGATTCTCCGGGAAAAAGTGGTGGATACCTCTTGGTCCGTGGCCTGAGGTTCAAGATGAATGTTCAGCACATGCAGCACCAGCGCTTGCATTTTCCTGTCTTCATTAAGCTTGATGCGGTCTTGATGAAGCAGATTCAGCCCGCTGACCGCGGCCGTAAACACCAAAGACAAGAGGAACATGTAAAGGGTTGAGAAAAGGCGCCCTTTCATGAGGAAATCCCTTTTTCAGACCTTCTTTTTTGGACGTCTTGCACGGCTCGGTCCAAAAGTGGGACAAAAGTGTTCATAAACAACACGGAAAACATGATCCCTTCCGGAAAATTGGACCAGCGTCGCAGCACGATGGTGAGAGCTCCAATGGCCATGCCGTAAATCCACTGCGCAGGTTTGGTCTTGGGACCGCTGATGGGTTCCGTGACCACGAAGAAGGCTCCGAAAAGAAGGGATCCTGCCATCATGAAGGTGACGGGATCGGGGATCCCTGGAATTTTAAGGACATAAAAAATGGAGGCTGCCAGAAAGGCTCCAAGTAGGCATGAAAAAGCCAATCGCCATTGGGCCGCCTTTTTGTACAAAATGTAAGCTCCTCCCAAAGCGATAAGCACGGCGCTGGTTTCCCCCATGGAACCGGAGACATTGCCCCAGATGAGGGGTTTTAATGGCACTGTTTCACCTGCCTGGATCAGTTTTAAGGGAGTGGCTGCCGTGACGGCGTCCACCGAAGGAAGCCAGGAACTGAAACCTTGCCACAAGGAAGGGAAGGGGGAAACCCAGCCGGCGGTCAATGCCAAAGGAAAGCTGATGTAAACAAAACAACGTCCCACCATGGCGGGGTTGTAAATATTGTAGCCGAAACCTCCAAAAGCCATCTTTCCGAAAATAACACCGAAAACGATGCCGACCGCTGCAATCCATAGGGGAACGGTGGGGGGAAGGCTGAGCGCATAGATAAGGCAAGAGACGAAAACCGCGGAGGTCACCGGTTTGCCCTGACGCCATGTAAAGGCGGCCTCGGCGGCTATTCCGGCCGCCAGCACAACACCTGTGACCCAAAGAGCTCTTAGTCCGAAAAAGGCGACGGCGCCTAAAAGACACGGGATCAATCCGACAACAACCCGCATCATCACAGGCTGCATAAGAAAACGTTTCTTGGCGGAACCCGTGGTCGTTTGTGTTGAAAACATTCCTTGATCCCTTCGGTGTAACCGACTTCAGCCCTCGTATCTGCTTACAAGACGGAAAGGTCGCCGCCACACCCAAGCATTGCTAACGCATCCTCGGCGTGTTTTCAAGCCGTCAATACTCGTGTCGCAAGACTTTTCGCGGAATCAAGTGCAGTGTCAAAAGTTACGCTTTTTTCCAGATGCTTTTTGAATCCCGCAGTTTTTCACCTTCTCCCGGATAGATCTGTCTTTCTTCTTCTGGAATCGTTTCATAGGAAGGCCATACACCGGGTCTGGGATAAGGTCCTTCCAGGGTCACGGCGGATGGTGCCGGATCCACAAGGCGAGGTTCTTTCCTGACGTCCACCTCCTCTACGGCGTAGCTGAATTCAATGGCGATACCGTTGGGATCAAAGGAATAAAGGGAAAGAACGAAGCCGTGATCGATGATTTCCGAAGCCCAAAAACCAGCGGCTTCCAGACGGGCTTTAAGATCCCAAAGGCATGAACGTTCGGCGACTCCAAAGGACACATGGTCAAAGGAAATGGGTCCCTTCACGGGAACCCCGTGATCCTTTTCGGGCACCGGCTCCGACTGAGGCCATTCGAAAAAGGCGACCATGTCATTCTCAGAAAGCGCAAAAAAGTAATGTCGATATCCCGGACGCCCCATGGCTACCACAAGGGGCAATCCCAAAAGATCTCTCCAAAAGCGAATGGTTTGATCCATGTTCCGGGTCACCAAAGCCAGGTGATGAATCCCCGTGAATTTCACTTTTTTCATGGAAAACTCCTTGTTGAAATCTTCTGTCGAAGGGCTCCTTTGAGGACGACTTCAAGGCCGGCTGCCAGAATCCACAGCAAGCCGCAAGACAAAAATCACGAATTCCCTGCTTGACTTCACCCGGAAGGGTCACTAGGGTGGAACAAAAGAATGCATTGGATAGAATGAAAATTTCAAGGAGAGACGAATGAAGCGAGTGGAAAAGGGTGATTTTGTCAAGGTGCACTACACCGGGCGATTGGACGACGGTCAGGTTTTCGATTCCAGCGAGGGCAGCCAGCCGCTCCATTTCCAGGTGGGTTCCGGCCATGTAATTCCTGGATTTGAAAACGCCGTTTTGGGCATGGCCGTGCATGAAAAGAAATCGTTCCGCATTCCCGCCGAAGAAGCTTACGGCGAAAGGGACGAACGATTGACCAAGGTGTTTGAACGATCGGAGCTGCCCCCGGACTTTAATCCGCCCGTGGGTCAAGTGCTTTCGTTGACTACCAGTGACAATCAAACCGTGTATGCCACCGTGACGGATGTGACGGATCACACCGTGACGCTTGATCTCAATCATTTTCTTGCCGGAAAAGCGCTCAATTTCGACGTGGAGCTTGTGGAAATCTCTGATGCTCCGTGCCCATCCGACTGCAGCTGTGGGTGTTCCTGCTAGGCTTTCAAGGTCTGGATAAACCAAAAAAGTTCCCCCGTGAAGAGCCCGGCCTTCGCGGGGGATTTTTTTGTCAGGTTGTTGCACCGAAACCTATCCCGTTCTGTATCGGGGTTCCTCGTCGATGCGGCCCACCAGGAAAAGAACACCCCCGCACTGTGGGCAAAAGAGGTTGGTGATCAGGCGCTTTCCCGTAAAGCCTGGAGCATCTTCATAGCTGAGGTCCAGAGCGGAAAAGTAGGACGAAATACCGCATTCCTGACACATGCATTCCATTTCGTCGCTCATGGTCTTTCCCTCCGTAACATCTGCGAACTTCAGACAAGGCCACGGCGGCTTTTCACATTCCCAAGCCCGGATCCCAATTTTTTTCCGGAAAAGCTCTCGAGACTTGTCCGGAAAGAGACAGACGCAGACTTTTGCGGTGACACAACGTTATCCTCAACGACCCTTCACGGGGCGGGCCGACGGCTTCACCCCTTAATCACAGCGAAGGTGAAAACGCCCAGTATGTCCATGCTCTTTTGGCGCTAACCCATGTGTCCGCTCCAGACCCCATGAGGAATTGGGCGAACCCATGAGTCCGCACCCATTCCTGTGTGGTAGGCTGGGGTGCCGTCCATTTCATTTCTGTATGGGTTTCGGCCTTGGTTTGGGCCTCATGAGGACGGCCTGCGGATCCTATGGGTTGAATGACTCGTCCGCAGTGCCATAAAAGCGCGTTTTCAGACAACCATCTCATAGGCTGTTCGAAAACGGCGAAAACCGTTGGGTCGTCTAAAAGGAGGGGCGAGGCGCCGCCCTGCCCCTAAAAGCCCGAAATTGGGTCAACTCCTGGAAGAGCGAGTCCCTCGCCCGCCATTTGTGCGGAAAGGACGCCCGTTCTTCCAGGGAGATTGCCTTTGTCGAACAACCTTCTAGAGGTCATCCACGTTGGCGCGAGTGATTTTGGCGTCTTTCTTGGCCTGGGTCAAGAATTCCTCAACCTTTTGCTGAGTCTTTTGCTTTTGCAGATGTTCGGCGATGTTCGGTTGCACCTGCTCGTAGGGCACGGTCTCCTGAGGCTTCTTTTCAATGACCTGGATCAGGTGATAGCCGAAATCCGTTTCCACAACGTCGCTCACAGCCCCTGGATTGAGGGCAAAGGCGGCCTCTTCAAAAGGCTTCACCATCTGGCCGCGGGCAAAAAAGCCGAGATCCCCGCCACGTTCTTTGCTGGGACAATCGGATTGGGATTGAGCCAATGTGGCAAAGTCCTCGCCCTTGTTGAGGCGGGCCTTAAGGTCATCGATCTTTTTGCGGGCAGCCTTTTTATCCTCCGCCGAAGCGTCCGGCTTGACGCTTACCAAAATGTGTCGCGCATGCACCCGTTCCGGCTTTTCAAAGAGCTCATGTCTTTCTTTGTAAAAAGCCTTGGATTCCTCGTCGGAAACCGTAATACCCTTGCTGAACCGGTCCTGGACCAGTTGATCGATGGCGCTGTTTTTGAGCAACTCTTCGCGGATCGCATTTTCCGTTAGGTTCATGCTTTTCAAGGCCTGCTCATAGGCTTCCTGAGTTTCAAAACGCTGCTTGAACTGGACTATCTGATTGTCTACGGCCTTGGCGTCTCCTTTAAAGCCGCGTTTCTGGCTTTCCTGGTACAACAGCTCTCGATCGATGAGACTTTCCAAGACTCGGCTTTTTACATCCCGAAGTTCCACGTCACTCAAAAGATGTCCCGACTGCAACAGTCTTTGGCGCACCCCGTTCATTTGCCGATCAAATTGGGCCTTGGAAATGGCCTTACCGTTGACGGTAGCCGCCGGTTTCTTATCCGTATCCTTGGCACTTTCCGCGCCCAAGGCAATGCCAAAGCCTAGCAGGGCGATCAGGACGCTTGCCGTGACAACGATTCGCATGGTGCTTGATTTGTGTCTCATAAATCTCCTTTCAATAAAAAAAGCACCCCAGGGCATTCCCTTGGGGTGCGCCTCTAAGGCTCGTTCTTAGAGATCCTTAAATTCTTCGAACATTGATCGCCTGGGGCCCCTTGGGCGTTTCGGTGATGTCAAAACTCACGGCTTCTCCATCGGTCAGGGTACGAAACCCTTCCCCCTGAATCCCCGTGTAGTGGACGAAGACATCCCCCTGATTTTCGGTCTCGATGAAACCATAACCCTTCTTCTCGTTGAACCACTTGACTCGGCCTTCCATCTTTCCAAAACTCCTCTCTGCTCTGGTACGCCTCGTCGGGTCTCGTTCGGCGGCTCCCTGGAGGTGGTCCTATCCGAAAAGGGAAGACCGAACGTCCGTGGGCCCCGGAAACCGACCTCAACTGCACGTACGCACAACCATAAAACGCGGGAGAACACCTTGCATCCCGCAAACCACAAAATCCTTCTAGCCGAGACCGTGCTAAGACACAAGAAAATTATCGTCTTCTTCAGGAGAAAATCGATATAGACTTTGAAGTTGGTCCCATTTCTTTTGCCATGTTCCAAAGGAAGGCTCTGAAAACCTTGTTCGAGACACAACAAAGACGTTGATTTTTCTAGTAGTGCAGCCCTTCAGGCGAAAATGGATGCCCACAAGAATCCTTCGCTTCAGAAAAAGGACGACTTTCAAAAACACCCTTCAAGAACTTCCCGGAGGTTGAGCCGTGACTTCAGAAGACACCGAAAAATCAGCGCTCGCGCAGGAACACATGACGACTGTATTTGAAGCACTTGCAAAGGCATATGGTATGAATCCATGGAACTGGCACACCGACGGCGACCCTTTTCGTGTGCTGGTGGGAACCCTGCTTTCTCACCGCACGCGAGATGCCAAAACCGACGAAGCGGCCCGTGCGCTGTTGGAACAGTACCCGACTCCGAAGGATTTAGCTGAAGCCCCGCTGGAGAAAATTACATCACTGGTGCGTCCCGTAAATTTTTACAAAACGAAAGCACGGCGTCTTAAGGAAGTGGCCCGACACTTGGTGTCTCAATATGGAGGGAGGATTCCAGACAACACCTCTGATTTGATGACTCTTCCAGGGGTCGGCCCCAAGACGGCCGCATGCGTTTTGGTCTACGGATTTCACAAACCGGCCGTTCCCGTGGATGTGCATGTGCACCGCATCAGCAACAGGCTTGGAATGGTCACAACGCGAAAGCCCGAAGAAACGCAGGAAGTGCTTGAACGCCTTGTTCCTAAAGAATGGCTTTTGAAGGTTAATGAACTTCTGGTCAAGCATGGCCAAACCACGTGTCTTCCGAGGCATCCCAAGTGTGATCGCTGTGCGGTGCGCCCCTGGTGTGCAACGGGCCGGAACATCGCGTACGATGCAGGAAATTCGGGTTCTATTGGCCGTCAAATCAAGCCCGAAAAGAAATCGAGCCGAGGAAGCGTCTCATGAAACTGGATGTCAAGAATCTTCCTCCTCTTTGCGTAAGCCCGCTATGGCCTTGGGAACGCAAGAGCGGATGGCTGGTCGTGCGCACAGAGCATGCTTTTCATCCTTTTCATGTCACAACGCGTTTGTGTCTGGAAATTTTCGGAGCATGGAAAAGCCGGCTGTTTTCCCATGAAACCAGATTTTTGGACGTGGGATGCGGCACAGGGATTTTGGCCTTGACGGCGGCGAAACTCGGGGCCCGATGGTGTGTGGGAGTGGACATCGCCTGGAACGCCGTGGAGTGTTCTCGACAAAATGCCAGGGCCAATGGGCTGTCGAAGCGGGTGAACTGGGTTCATGGCTCCATCGAGGCTATCGGCGGAACCTTTCACACCGTAGCGGCCAATGTGCCCTGGTCATGCTGGGAAAGACTGTTTCGTCCTATCTTAGATCGAGTGGCCGAAAATGGTGCGCTGGTTGCCTCCGGCTTTCAGGACATTCACATGCCCACTTTTGAAACATGCCTTCAAGAAACAGGTTTTATTGTGATGGAACGTCGACAAGGAGATTTAACCTTTTTCGGGATTCCGCCGTCTGGAAGTTTCACCTGGGGCGCCCTGCTCGCCATCCGGGACTCTGCGGAAAGCTTTGCCCTTTAATTAAAAGGTAAGAGCAGGGCGTCAAAGGATCATCGCCATGTTCATGGAGGGAGGCCATTCATGGAGATCGGCTTAAAGGAGATTCAGCAAGCCGCTAAAATGTTGCACGGCCGGATTCTTAGGACTCCGTTGGTTTATTCTCCCACCTTCAGTCGCCTGTTTGGCGCCGAGGTGTATCTTAAGCTGGAAAATCTTCAAAAAACCGGATCCTTTAAAATCCGCGGCGCAAGCTACAAGATTTCTCTTCGCCGAGATTCTCTGGGTCCTCAAGGCGTGGTGGCCGCTTCGGCTGGAAACCATGCCCAAGGTGTCGCTCTGGCGGCACGCCATGCAGGGGTACCGGCGCTCATCGTCATGCCGGAATGGGCGTCTTTGACAAAACAGGAAGCCACGAGATCCTACGGCGGCCAGATCCTTCTTCACGGTCGAACCCTGGGAGAAAGCCTGGAAAAAGCCAAAGAACTCAGTGACCAGGGCTACACCTTCATTCACCCTTACGATGATGCCGACATCATTACAGGCCAAGGTACCATGGGCTTGGAAATCCTTGAAGATTGTCCCGATGTTCAGGCCGTGCTTGTGCCTATCGGTGGCGGAGGCCTCATTTCAGGCATCGCCTCGGCCGTCAAGGCTCTGCGGCCCGATACGGAAATCATAGGGGTTCAGGCGGCGGTGTGCCCTTCGGCATGGCAAGCGCTTCACCAAAACCGAGTGGTGCGTGTCGAAGGAAGCCAATCCATCGCGGACGGCATTACGGTGAAAGAATTAGGAAATCTGTGCTTTGAAATTCTCAGAAAGACTGTTTCTCAAGTGGTTTTGGTGGATGAGGAGCACATTGCTGAGGCCTTGTTGCTGCTTCTGGAAAGAAAAAAGGTGCTGGCTGAAGGAGCGGGAGCCGTCCCTTTGGCAGCCTTGCTCATGAGTGGTTTTCGATGGCCTTCCAAGGCAAAGGTCGTCCTTGTGGTGAGTGGAGGCAACGTGGATAGCCCGCTGCTGGGACGTATCTTGACAAAAGGTCTCGTCAAGGGAGGCCGATTGACTCGCCTCACCGTGGAATTGCCGGATGTTCCAGGATCCCTCGCCGGGCTTCTTAACGTGGTGGCGTCCCAAGGTGCCAACGTGCTGCATATTTCCCATAATCGCCATGTGCCCCATTTGCCCATTCACGTGACGGAAGTGACTTTGGAAGTGGAAACCAGAGGTTTTCCGCACGCGCAATCCCTTCTTAGAGCTGTGCATGCATCGGGACACAAGCTTGTCTCTTCCTAGGTTGGGTCGTAGGGGAAGGGAATCGTAGTCAAAGGTCGGAAGGTAGCAGGTAAAGCATTCAGGGTATGGGGTAGGAGCAGACCCATAGGTCCGCCCCTCCAGAGTTATGGGAATAAGTAAGGACGTTGGTGTGGCCGCAAAGATTGATGGGTAGGGGTAGACAGATCGGTCGGCCTGTATCAGGTCAATGGGTAAGGGGCAGACCCATAGGTCCACCCCTACAGAGTGATGGGAATGGGTGAAGACATTGGTGCGGCCGCAAAGATTGATGGAAATGGGTGAAGAGATCGGTTTGATGTGGCTGCTCCTTGTCCTGCAAGCTTTTAGGGATCTGGATATGGAATGGGGAGATCCATCTGTTCCCGCGACGACTTGAAGGTGTTCCTCAAACGGCTATGGGCCAAATCACGAGAGCGCAAACATCGCGAGAAAGACGCTTTGTGCTGGCGTCCGTAGCGGCTGGAGGCTGTGCCGCTACGGCGAACCAAGTGATTGTGGTGCGGGAATGCCTGGCGTTGTTTTATGGAAGTGAATTGACCATCGGTCTGGTGTTGTTTTTTTGGCTGGTCTGGACTGGGCTTGGAAGCCTTGTGGGTGGGCGTGTATCAAGCCGACTTGACAAGCGTGGTACCGTAAGCCGCCGTTTCTTATGCGCGCTGATTTCCTTGTACGGGGTGTTCGTGCCGGTGTCCGTCCTTTGGGTTCGAGCTTCCCGCCTCCTTTACGGTCTAAAACCTGGCGAATTGGTGCCCTTTGAACGCATGGTCCTGGTGACAGGGCTTGTTACAGCTCCCGTCTGTCTTCTTTTCGGAGTCTTTTTCGCAACAGCCTGGTCCCTCGATGTTTCTATCCAGCGGACTCCACACGGGAAGTCGTCTTTTCGTCTGTACGCTTTTGAATGCCTTGGAGCCACCATTGGAGGAGTCTGGCTGTATGCTTTCTTGCTGTTTGGAGGTCCCCTTCTGCTTGGTGCCGTCCTTTTGGGGGCTCTGGTCACAGCCTTAGGGGTCTGGGGTGTGGTTGATGATGCTTTACATGGTCACAAAGCATGGCGGTTTCTTTTGGTGGGGGCAGCCGCTTGCGTCGTGTGTGGTTTAGGACTTTTTGAAAATTCCAGCCGCCGATGGCAGTGGGGTCCACATCTGGTCAACGTTCAGGATACTCTTTACCGAAACGTAGCTCTTCTGCAAGATGCGTTTCAAGAATCGATCATGGCCGACGGATCCTGGCTTTTTTCTTATCCTGATCCTCAGAGCGCTGAAGAAGCCGTTCATTTGACCATGCTTCAGCATGAACGGCCGCATCTTGTTTTAGTCCTGGGAGCTGTAAGCCCTGAAAATCTTGAACACATGTGCCGCTATGATTCCGTGCGGCGCATCGATGTGGTGGATCCGGACATGACCGTCCACCTTTTCACCAGGCTAAGACAAAATCGTGTCCAAGAAGGGCCGGGAGCGAAGGAGGAGCGGTTTTCGGCGGATCTTTGGGGGGCCGGTGAAGGAAGGTCGAGTTGCTTTTCGGTTGGGAAGCCTGTTCGTGTGGCCTTTCTTTCGGCTGATGGACGTCGGTATGTGGAAACCACAGATTCTCGTTACGACGTGGTGTTTCTTCAGGTCGGGGATCCTTTGTGGTTGGGGGCGAACCGATTTTTCACTCACGAATTCTTTCGTTCTTTGACCCGAGTGTTGCGTCCCGGGGGTATGGTCAGTCTCCATTTCTCGGGGTCCGAAGACATGCTTGGAAAAGCTCAGGCCACCTATTTTCGCGTGATGCTTCAGACGTTTCATTCCGTTTTTCCGCACTTGGTTTTCTATCCGGGAGACCGCATCCATCTAGTGGGTTCCATGGATGGTCGTGCTCTGACGGAGGACCCCGGCCTCTTGAGCCAACGTGCCGAGGAACGCCGGCTGACGCTGGCGTATGTACGGCCGGACCGGTTGGAAAATCTTTTAGATCCCCTGCGTTTAGCCTACTTTCGGTCTCTAGCGACTCAAGAAAAAAGCCCACGCTGGAATCAGGATTTGGACCCTGTAGGTTTCTTTGCCGCATCTTCCATGTGGGTGACCCAGTTTCATCCCGGCGTGACCGCTTTTGTGGAGCCTTTGTTGCGCTCGACGCTCTCCTTGAAGGCAGGATTTTTTGGCCTATGTGGCATGGTGAGTCTTTTTGGCGTGGTGCTACTTTGGTGCCGTTCCCTTCTGACATGGAGCGTCGCTTTGACCGTGGGGAGTATGGGAGCCACCCAGATGGCTTTTCAGGTCCTGCTGCTTTTCCTTTATCAGATTGTGGCCGGAGCCCTTTACGCGCATGTGACTGTACTCATCACCACGTGTATGGCCGGGCTTGCTGCGGGGACTTTAGCGGTGGATCGAGTAGGAGCGGCCCGCATCCCTCCACTCTGGGCGGTTCGAGTTTTTCTTGGCGTTCAGGTACTGAGCGCCCTTTTTATGGGGGCCGTCTGCCCTTGGATGCTGGATGGCTTCCCGGGTTTCGTGACTCTCTGGCCCGTGTGGAGTGTTTTGCCCGTCTTTGCCGGTGTAGGATTTTTTTTCGGGGCTGCGGGAGGAGCTCATTTTGCTTTGGGTTGCCTGGTCATTGAAAAAACCGTCGCTGAAAAGGGTGCCGTGGGAGGGCTGCTCTATGGAGCCGACATGATCGGAGCCGCCGGTGCCGCCATGCTCACCCCGCTTGTTCTGGTGCCGGTATTTGGGGTTCGGAGTGTCTTTCAGCTTTACGGAATCTTGCTGATTCTTGTGCTTGGCATCAGCTGGATGAGCCTTCGCCGGGTTTAAGAGGATTCACCCAAATGCCTGGAATCGGCGTGCCGCAACGGCTGCAGTGTCCTGCATCAAAGGCCTTAAGGCGCACCGTGTAACCGGTCCTTTCGATAATCATAGAGCCACACTTGGAACAATAGGTATGCTCACCGGGATGACCGGCAACATTGCCCACATAGACGTAACGCAGCCCTTCCTGCATGGCGATGTTTCTTGCCTTCTCCAAGGTTTCCACAGGCGTGGGCGGAAGGCTTTGCAGCTTGTAGCGCGGGTAAAACCGACTGAAATGCAAAGGAGTCTCTTCCCCCAAAGCACTAAGCACCCAGCGACTGAGGTCTCGAATATCTTTTTCCGAATCGTTACGAGTTGGCACAAGAAGGGTCACCAGTTCCGTGTGAACCCTATGGTTTTTGAGTGCTTTCAATGTGTTTAAAACCGGCTCCAAGGAACCTTCCGTCATGTCCCGGTAGTAATCGTCTCGAATGGATTTAAGGTCGATGCAGGCGGCGTGCAGATAAGGGATCAAGTCGTTTAAGGGACCGTGATTGATGAAGCCGTTGGAATGCATGACATTAAGGATGCCGGCTTTGGAGGCTTCCATGCCGATATCTTTCATGTATTCGAAGAAAATGGTGGGTTCGACGTAAGTGGAAGCGATGGAGGCACACCCGTATTGGGAAGCCAGAGTCACAACGTTTTGAGGTGAAAGGGCAACGTTCAGGGTGTTTTCGGGGCGCGCCTGTGAAATTTCCCAGTTTTGACAAAACTTGCAATCGAAATTGCACCCGGCGGTAGCCAAAGAAAAGGATCGGCTTCCAGGCAGCACATGGAAGAAGGGCTTCTTTTCCACGGGATCCACATGGACGGCGCACGGGTTTGCGTAGACCAACGTGTAATAGACGCCATCGCGGTTTTCCCTCACTTCGCAATAGCCCCTTTCTCCTGGCTCCACTTCGCATTCTCTGGGGCATAACGTGCAGCGAATCCTTTTGTTTTCCAAGGCCGTGTAATAGGGAGACACCTTGGGTTGCATGAAACCTTTTTGAAAGGAAAGGGCCGAAGCTTTAGACGGCTTCCAAAGGCAGTCGACTCCCCATAAAAAGCTCGCCACGGTGCAGCCTCGAAGCATCGTGAGGCAAAAAGTTCGCCGATCCATGATCAGCCCCTTCGAGAAAAAGTCTTAATTTATCGTTTCAGGTTGGCCAACGACTGCCGCCTTGACGGTCGTCTAAATCGACCCGGACACATCGGTCCGTCTCTACTTAAGAGCTTGTCCGGGAACTCGCAAGACCAAGGTCTCTTGCCATTTCAAGGTAGAGGTGAAACGGCGCCGCGCTTCTCCCCTCGCACGGTATTCCGCACGCTGGTCATTGTGCGTTTTCGGGCGAGTTTTTAGGACCTGCGCCGGCGGGTTTCCTTAAGACCATTGAGCTGAGACATTGGTCCACCTCAGAATGGCGGTCAGAAGACTTCCGCTGTAAAAACAAAGATTTCTGTTTCCGGTTCTTTCCACGCCTCAGGGTTCAGGCCTGCTTTGAGGCATGTTTGCCGAAGAAAGGTTTCCTGGTTCCAGCCTTGTTCTACGGGTACCTGGGGAAGGAGAAGCCCGGCTTGGGATCCTCGGCGCATGTAAAGCCCATGAATCCCGACCTGCACCTGGGACGGATCTTTGAGTTTCACCAAGGGGGATAACACGGAAATTTCCAATTCTAGGTCGTTCCATTCTTTTGAGGAGAGCGGGGGAAAGCGCGGGTCATGAAAAGCTGCAGCCAGCACCATACGGGAGACGGTTTGGGCCAGCGGCCATCGAGCTTCGATGTGGCCGATGCATCCCCTGAGTTGTCCGTGACGTTTGAGTGTCACAAAAGCTCCGCGAGGTTCTTGCAATGCCTTTGGAAGTGTTGAAAGGTCAAGGTCCGGAACGGTCTTGCCGAAAAGAGCGGCTTCAAGGGTGTCCCGTGCCAGGGTCTTCAGCCGCGCTTTATGTTCATCACTTAGCGTCGGGGCCGAAGGACTCAGAGGGCCCTGCACCATAGAACTTCTTTTCTGGGAATCATCGTGGAACACGGCGGCGGCCGCATAGCCTACGACACGGCTTTTTTCGCCTGTCACATCGGCGGAAGTGGCGTAGTGCAAAACGCTCATGTTTTTAGCGCCCCTTTTTTGGGCGTAAAGGAGCAAGGTGACTAAAGGACCCGCTCCGCAGGCTTCACAAGCGCCTGAACTCAAGTCCTGCCAGAGCTCGCGGGATTCCAGACGCTTCAACCTATCCAGGACTCGAGCGTCCATGACGCGAGCCTCCACGTCCGCATGATAATGAGAAAGATCCGTGCTGGCCACCACAAGGAATCGAAAGGATGAGGAGAGAGCACTGAGTGCTTGGGCCACCCTTTCGCAGGTATCCCAGGAGACATTCCCGAAGACAAGGGGAACCAAGCGAAAGGAGGGAAGCACTGTCTGAAGGAAAGGAAGCTGAATCTCGACGGCGTGTTCCCTAGCGTGCGCCGGAGGATAATCCCGAACGTCCGGGCAACTCTTGAGAAGCGCCTCGATGAGATCCGCCTGTAAGGGGACCTGACCTAGAGGTGTGGCAAACGGGCCCTCCCGAAAAACGGAAACACCCGGAAAAGACACGCGATGGCTTGGAGCCAGGATCACCACAGCCTCCGCGGGGTGATCCTGAACCAGCCTGTAAGCATAGGCCGCGACGGGACCGCTGTAGACGATTCCTGCATGAGGGGCCACAATGCCCAGAAAATGTCCATCTCGAGGTAGATCTTTGGGAAGATCGGCCCGCTGCAAATACTTGTCAATGGTGGCACGTAGTTCCCCGGCATCCGCAGGATACCATGAACCAGCGAGGATAGGGGATCGAACCTTATCTTGTGTCCAAGCCGGCTCGGCGCTCCAGCCCTGAAAAAGGAAGGCCACCAGAAAGGTCAGCACCGGTCCAATGAACAATCGGTTTTGCCCGGGGAATAGGTTCATGAAGCGGCATTCTTTTCGATCCATTTGGCGATCAGCTCCACGGCATCGTCTAAAGGAATGCGGCTAAGGTTCAAAACCGCATGGTACAAATGGGCATCGTCCCACGCGCGGTTGAAGTAGTGTTCCACATACTCGGCGGATTCTTTTTCTTCACGCTCAATGAGGTCCCGAGCCGAGCGCTCGTCCATGTCCAGGTTTTCGCGAAGCCATAGAATACGGTCTTCCAGTGTTTTAACAATGCGAAGATGGACGGCTTTAGGGTGATCGGCCAGGATGCACTGGGCTCCCCACCCTAGAATAATCACATTGTCTTCGGCGGCCACTTTTTGAACGAGTTTCACGGTGACTTCATGATAGGTCTTATCATCCAAGCGGCCGTAAGAACGGTCCACCACTTTTTGCACCACACTGGAGGTGTATCGGTCGATGAGGCGAAGAAGCCTGGACTCCCGTTCCTTGTGAAAGCTTTGAGCTTCGCTGGGGGAAATGCGCAGTTCCTTGGCCGCTTCGGCCACGATCTGTCGGTCGAGAATGCTGTAGCCTAAGCGCTCTGCCAATCTTTTTGCAAATTCCTCACTTTGGGATGCATATTCCTTACTGATGGTAATCACCGCCATGACCGACCTCCTGTCACATGAGTCCGAACCCAAGCGCTTTCCATGCTTTAAGGAACAAACGAAATCCCACTGGGGGCGTTGGTTTGAGTCTCCCTTTTGTCCGCAAGGGGGCTCCGACGACCCTTAAATCTCCTAGATTTCTCGTTTCTTGACACGAACGTGCTCAAAATATAGCATGCTCAAGCGTCGAAAAAAAAGCGGAGAAATCCCGAGATCAATCCCCAGAAACGGAAGGGATTATGTTTGACAGCCTGAGCGCCAAATTACAAAAGGTTTTCCGCCACCTGAAGGGTTATGGAAAACTCACGGAACAAAACATTCAGGACGCCTTACGTGAGGTACGCCTTGCCCTTTTGGAAGCGGATGTGCACTACAAGGTGGCCAAGGATTTTATCGCCAAGGTGTCTGAAAGGGCCGTGGGCCAAGAGGTCATGCGCAGCCTCACCCCAGGTCAACAGGTCATCAAAATCGTCCATGAATCTTTGACCGAGCTCATGGGGGGCTCAGCGGTGCCTTTGGATTTGTCCGGCAAGCCTCCTCACGGGATTCTGCTTGTGGGGCTTCAAGGTTCCGGCAAGACCACAACTGCGGCAAAATTGGCGAGACACCTGGCTAAGACTGGACGAAAGCCCTGCCTTGTTCCCGCCGATGTCTACCGCCCTGCCGCCATCGATCAGCTGATCACTTTGGGACGGCAACTGAATCTTCCTGTCTACGCCGCCTCTTCTCGGGACAAACCCGAAGAGATCGTTTCTGCGGCTGTTCCCTTCGCCAAGGACAACCAATGTGACGTGATCCTTGTGGATACGGCGGGGCGCCTGCACATCGACACGGAACTGATGGATGAACTAAGGCGCCTGAAAGGAATTCTGAACCCGAAAGAAATCCTTTTGGTAGCCGATGCCATGACCGGCCAGGATGCCGTGCAAGTGGCCGGTTCCTTTCATGAAGCCTTGCAATTGACCGGAGTGATCCTCACAAAGCTGGACGGCGATGCTCGAGGGGGTGCGGCTCTTTCCATTAAAGCCGTCACGGAGTGCCCCATCAAGTTCGTCGGGGTTGGCGAAAAGCTGGACGCGCTGGAAGTCTTTCATCCGGATCGCATGAGTTCGCGTATCTTGGGGATGGGCGATGTTTTGAGCATCATTGAAAAGGCCCAGGAAGCCTTTGATGAGCAGGAAGCCCTGGACCTGGCGCGAAAGTTTCAGGACGATTCCTTTAGCCTGGAAGATTTTCGAAGGCAACTTCGCCAGATCAAAAAGCTGGGGTCCTTGGAGTCCATCCTCAAGATGCTTCCCGGCATGGGCATGCTCAAAGAACTCAAAAAGATGCAGATCGATGAAAAAGCCTTGGTGCGCACTGAAGCCATCATCAATTCCATGACCAAAGAAGAACGCCGTGATGTTTCCATCATCAACGCCAGCCGCAAACGCCGTATTGCCATGGGCAGCGGCACCAGTGTGCAGGAAGTGAACCAGCTACTGCGCAGCTACGAGGACGCTCGGCGCATGATGAAGCAGGTTATGGGGGGCGGCAAAGGAAGCAAGAAGCCGAAGAAAAAGAAAGTGAAGGCATTTTTCTCTTTTTAAGACGGCTCTTCTGGTGTATAGGGCAAGAATTTGTTTTGAGCCCGTGTGGGCTGTGAGGTAAAGTGACAAAAACAGGAGGTAGAATAAGATCATGCCGGTTCGTATCCGTTTGGCTCGTCGGGGCAGCAAGAAAAGACCCTTTTATTCCATCGTGGTGGCCCATTCGGAAGCCCCTCGTGACGGTCGGTTCATTGAACGCGTCGGCACCTACAATCCTTTGACCCAGCCGGAAACGGTCACCTTTAACACGGAGCGCCTGCAGTACTGGCTCGAACAGGGTGTGCAACCGACGAAGACGGTCATGAGCCTTATTCGCAAGCATGCGAATTTGGGTGTACCAAAGGCTTCCTGAGGGACCTGAGGGCAGGCGGCGCTGAGAAAACGGAGGGGTGAACCATGCTGAAGGAACTCATTGAGTACATGGCGCGGGCGTTGGTGGACAAGCCGGAACATGTGCGTGTTTCGGAAATTGAAGGGGAACAAACCTCCGTCATTGAATTGCGAGTGGCCAAAGAGGATTTGGGCAAAGTCATCGGCAAGCAAGGTCGCACAGCCCGCGCCATGCGGACGATCCTCAGTGCCGCATCCACCAAAATTCGAAAACGGGCGGTTCTGGAAATCATCGAATAGGTCATGAGCGGTCCGCGCTGGGTTGCCGTGGGAAAAATCATAAGGACTCATGGTATTCGCGGCGCCCTTCTTATCGCTCCCTATGGAGAAACCTTAAGTCGGCGTGAAAGCGGGCAGTGGCTTTTCGTGCAAGGGCTCACAGGCGGAATGCCTCGAGCTTTGCGCATTGCGGAAAAACGGCCTTTGGGCGCCGAATGGGTCGTCGGTTTTGAAGGTGTCAAAGACATTGAAGCCGCCCAACGTCTTGTGGGCCTGGAGGTAGGTGTTCCCGAAGAAGAACTGGCTCCGTTGGCGGAAGGCGAATATTACCATCACCAACTGGTGGGTTTGCAAGCGGTGACGGAAAACGGTGCCGTTTTGGGGCGTGTGGTCGGGGTGATGGAAACGCGAGCCCACGACATCTATGTGGTGAAAACGGATGCCGGGCGAGAAATCTTGCTTCCCGCCGTTGATGAGATCATCAAGGCGATCGATGTTCCCCGCGGGGTCATGGTGGTGGATCCCCCGGAAGGTTTGATCGAATGATCTTTGACATCCTGACCATTTTCCCGAACATGTTTCAGGGCGGGCCGCTTTGCGAAAGTATTCCGGGCAAAGCTCAAGCCAAAGGCCTGGTGACCATTCGCGTTCATAACTTGCGGGATTTCACCACGGATCGGCACCAGATGACCGACGACAGACCTTTCGGAGGCGGCGAAGGGATGGTCATGAAGCCGGAACCCATTGTGCGGGCTCTGGAAACCTTGGCCCCTTTAGGGCCGCCGGCGCATGTGGTGCTTTTAAGTCCCCAAGGTGTTTTGTTCGACCAGGACCTCGCTCGTCGTTACAGTCGTTTGGAACGGCTGGTGCTCGTGTGCGGCCGCTACGAAGGTGTTGATGAAAGGGTGGCCCGGTTTTTTGTGGATGAAGAGGTTTCTATCGGGGATTTTATTCTCTCCGGAGGCGAACTGGCCGCCATGGTGGTGATGGATGCGGTCATTCGATTGCTTCCCGGAGTGTTGGGAAACGAGGCCTCTGCGAGGGCCGAGTCGTTTCAAGAGCCCATTTTGGAATATCCTCACTACACCAGACCTCAAGAGTTTCGAGGGCTCAAGGTGCCCGAGGTGCTGCTTTCCGGGGATCATCAGCGGATCGCTCGATGGCGCCGCAAGCAGGCCCTCTTGCGAACCCGAGAGAGACGTCCGGATCTTTTTGCTCGATTGACCCTTTCCCAAGAGGACCTATCGTTGCTTAGGGAGGGGGATGAAGCTCCATGAGCGACACGGGCATGGTAAAGGAACCGATCCTTTACCTGGCGTTGGTCCATGCTCCGGTGCGGAACCGACGTGGGGAAGAAATCGCAGCTGCCGTGACCAATTTGGATTTGCACGACATGGCCCGGCTCGCCTGCACTTATGAACTTCCTGCATGCTACGTGGTGACCCCGCTTAAGGATCAGCAGGACCTGGTTCATCGTTTAATCCATCACTGGCTTTATGGGGTTGGAAGCCAATTACATCCCGATCGGGAACGGGCTCTACGGCGCCTTCGTGTAGTATCCACTTTGGAAGAAGCTATCGCTCACGTGGAAAAGGAACACGGTCGCCCGCCTTTTTTATGGGCCACTTCAGCACGAGCCAGTGGGACCGATGTGGAGCCGGCGGAGGCACGAATGATTCTTGAAACCACAGGTCGACCCGGCATGCTGGTGTTCGGTACCGGTTGGGGGTTGGCGGAAAAGGTCTGGAGGCTTTGCCACGGGACATTACGGCCGGTGGAGGGGCGAGGGGATTATAATCACCTTTCTGTTCGATGTGCGGCTGCCATTTTGGTGGACCGATTCTTCAGGGAAAAGGTCACTTCTCCATTTTGATATTTGCGCTAGGCTTTGTTTTGGAGTATGTAAGCGATCCGCGTTTCGCAACATGACCAGGAAACAGGGCGCTCGAGCGCCGGCTGCACGATCTGGATCGAGCTTAGGGAAGAAGACTGGAGGAGACTTATGGGCTTCAATGTGATTCAGAGTCTTGAACGCGACCTGATGCGCGTGGATATTCCGCAGTTTCGCGTTGGGGACACGGTGAAGGTGCATGTCAAGATTCGTGAAGGCGACAAGGAACGCATCCAGGTTTTTGAGGGTGTGGTGATTCGCCGGCATCGAGGGGGCGTGGGAGCCACCTTCACGGTGCGAAAGGTTTCTTATGGCATCGGCGTGGAGAGGATCTTTCCCCTTCATTCTCCGCAGATCGACAAAATCGAGGTGGTCCGTAAAGGTCGCGTGCGTCGTGCTCGCCTGTACTACCTGAGGGATCGCCTTGGCAAGGCGGCTCGAATCAAAGAACGACGATAGCCCTTTTAAAAGCGCACAATCCTTCGAAACGTGGAGTGTGTGACGACGGTGAAGCATGCTTGTTTCTCCTTAGAGGGCCTCGTTTTATGAGGCGTTGGGAACGGGGCGCGGCCCGTGGGTTCCCTCCCGACACTTTACGAAGATCCTAAAGGACCTTTCGTTCATGCAGAGGACTTTGTTTGAAACCCTCCCGGTGGATGGCTTCTGTTTTGATCAGGCGATCCGCCGGCGGGGTTTTCGTCTTTTGGCCGGTGTGGATGAAGCGGGTCGAGGTCCTTTGGCCGGCCCGGTGGTGGCGGCGGCCGTCATTCTTCCTGAAGGAATGAATCTTTCCGGCGTGACGGATTCCAAGAAAGTTTCACCGACCCGCCGTGAAGAATTGGTTGAAAAGATACATCAGGTGGCGGTGTCCGTCGGCGTAGGCTGGGTGGAAGCCCAAGAAATAGACCGAATCAACATTCTGCAGGCCTCTTTGACGGCCATGGTTCGAGCCATTCAACAACTGAAGGTTCCTCCCGACCTGGTGCTCATCGACGGTCCCTACAGTCTACCTCTCTCCATCCCGCAACGCAGTGTGGTTAAAGGAGACGTGCGAAGCCTCTCCATTGCAGCGGCTTCCATTGTGGCCAAAGTCCACCGCGACCACCTCATGCGTACCTACCATGAGCTCTACCCCCTTTATGGATTTGCCCGCCACAAAGGTTATCCCACTCAGGAACATCTCCAGGCGCTGCGGCGTTTCGGCCCTTGTCCTATTCATCGGCGATCATTTCACGGGGTCTGTTCCGTAAAGGATACGGCCTATGATGCAACATCGGGTGCAAACCGGCCGTGACAGTGAAACCCTGGCCTTGGAATACCTTCAAGATCAAGGCTTGAAAATACTTGAAAGAAACATGCGCTGTCCCTTGGGCGAAGTGGATCTGGTAGCTCTGGATGGAAAAACGTATGTGTTTGTAGAAATTCGATCCCTCCGAAGCACCCGATGGGGGTCGGCGGAAGAATCCATCAGTCGAACCAAGAAGCTGCGTGTGGTGCGGGTCGCTCTCTGGTATCTAAAAAGCCGCGGCCTGGCAGGTGTGCCTGTGCGTTTTGATGTGGTGGCCGTCCAGTGGCGTGGTGAAGATCTGCGGATTCGTTGGATTCCCGGAGCGTTTGATGCCCAAGGGTTGGGGTGATTGCTGTGAGGGAGAAAAGGAAGGGGAAAGGGGATACAGCAGAAAGTCATGATGTCGGAACCCTCTACGTGGTGGCGACTCCCATCGGAAATTTGGCGGATATCACCTTAAGAGCCTTGGATGTTTTGCGTTCCGTAGCCTATGTTGTGGCGGAAGATACTCGGCATACACGAAAACTTTTAAGCGCCCACCAGATTCGGGTGCCGATGCTCAGTTGTCATGCCCACACGTCCCCTGAAGGACTGACTAAAATCGTCGATATTTTAAGAAAGGGAGTGAATGTGGCCTTGGTGACGGATGCCGGCACTCCCGGTATTTCGGATCCCGGGGTGGCTCTCATTCAAGAGGCCCTGAAAGGCGGCCACAAAGTGGTACCTGTTCCGGGCCCCAGCGCCGTCATTACAGCCCTTAGTGTTTCGGGGCTTTCACCGCAGCCTTTCGTCTTTCTGGGATTTCCACCGCCGAAAGGCGCGGCTCGCACCAGGTTCTTTCATCAGTATGCAACCCTTTCCATGACAAGGGTTCTTTATGAATCACCACGGCGATTGCTGCGCACGCTTCAAGACATCTTGAACCATTGGGGAAATCTTCGTGTTGCGGTTGCTCGAGAACTTACCAAGGTACACGAAGAAGTGTTTCGAGGAACCATCTCGGAAGCCATGCATTTTTACAGCGAGGGCACTCGAGGTGAATTGACCCTGGTGGTGGAAGGGGCGCCTAAAGAGGCCGCTTTCGAGTCTTTAGAAGCCGCCTCGTGGCAAGACATTCTCAAAAACTACTTGGACCAGGGGAATTCCGTAAAGGATGCCGTGGAAAAGGTTCTCAAAACTTACAAAATCAGGCGGCGGGAAGTGTATCGGGCGGCTCTGAATCTTGGTCTACACAAAAATGAGTGACCTAGCGCGGGAGGATTTCCATGACGGCGAAGCCTCAAGGGGCCATGCGATGTGTGTGCTTACACGGGCATTTCTATCAGCCGCCTCGGGAAAACCCATGGCTTGACGTTGTGCCGCGGGAACCCAGTGCTGATCCCGACCACGACTGGAACCAGCGTATCACCAACGAATGCTATCGACCCAACACGGCCGCCCGCATCGTGGACCACGAAAATCGTATTCTGGCTTTGCGCAACAATTATGAATGGTTGAGCTTTGACTTCGGCCCCACTTTGACTGCCTGGTTGGAAAAACATGTTCCCTGGGTCATCCATCGATTGGTGGAAGCCGATCGGCGAAGTGCTCAGCGCTTGGCCGGCCGGGGTAACGCGGTGGCTCAGGCTTATCACCACATCATTTTACCTTTGGCCAATCGCCGAGATAAGGAGACTCAAATCGCCTGGGGGATTGCCGAGTTTCGTTATCGATACGGCCGAAATCCAGACGGACTTTGGCTTCCGGAAACCGCCGTGGACCATGAAACCTTGGCTCTCCTGGCGGATGCCGGCATTCGCTTCACGGTTCTAGCTCCGCACCAAGCGGCCAGGTGGCGTTTTCTTGAGGGGGAATCCACGATCTGGCGGGATGTTCGAGATGGATCTATTCCCTATGGACGTGCGTATCGATGTCGGTGCCTTAACGGAAAGTGGATACATCTTTTCTTTTATAATGCCGAGATTGCGCGAGGTATCGCCTTTGAAAGGCTTTTGGAACACAGTTCCCGGCTTCTGGGAGCTTTTCAAGAAGGTTTTGCGGACCCTGAGGTGCGCGCCGACGAACCCTGGCTTGTCCATGCGGCCACAGACGGGGAATCCTACGGGCACCATTTCAAGTTTGGGGATATGGCTTTGGCTGCGGCCTTTCAGGCTGTGGAAAAGGATTCCACCATCGAAGTGGTGAACTATGCCGCCTTTTTGGACCGATTTCCCGTACGGGCCGAAGTCGAAATCGTGCCCGAGACGGCCTGGAGTTGCGCTCATGGCGTGGGACGATGGCGCACTGACTGCGGCTGTCACAGTGGAGCTCACCCGGAATGGCATCAGAAATGGCGCGAACCCCTTAGGGAGGCTTTGGACACGGTTCGAGACGCTTTAGGACTCCATTTTGAAAAGGAAGGGTCCAAAAGGCTCCGTGATCCCTGGGCTGCTCGTAACGACTATATTCACGTGCTTCTCAAAGGTGCCGAAGAAAAAGAGGCTTTTTTTCAAAGACATCAGCGCAAACCTTTAGGGCCCGAAGACAGGCGATGTGTTCTCGAGTTGATGGAAATGCAAAAGGAAACCATGGCCATGTACACATCGTGCGGATGGTTTTTTGACGATGTGAGTGGCTTGGAAACCCAGATCATTCTCGCTCACGCCTGTCGAGCCATGGAGCTGGCTCTCAAGACCGGCGCAGCATCCGTCGAAGAATCGTTCTTGAAGATTTTGGAAAAGGCGCCAAGCAACCTTTCGGAAATGGGCAACGGGGCCCTCGTGTATCGGCGCTTGGTACTGCCGAAACGGGTGACGGCCCAAAGAGTCTGCGCCGGGGCCGCCATGGAGGCCCTGGCATTGAGAGTTCCACCCAGGGAGCGTATCCATATCTTTGCCGTGCGTGCCCTGCAGGAACGTTTTCTCTGTGAATACCCGGTGCCCTGCCAGATGGGAATCATGGAGGTGGAAGATCTTCGAACGGAAAGGTCAGAGCGCTTTGGGTATGCGGCCATTCACTTCGGAGGATTGGATTTACGTGTTTCGGTGAAACCTATGGAGAATCTCGCCTCTTTTGAGCCCTTGGTTCGAAACCTTCAGACCTGCGCCGTGGAAGGGACCGCTTCCATGCTGCGCTGTTTGGATGAATTGCCTGAGGCTGAAGCCTACTCTTTGAAGGATGTTCCCGAAGATGTGCGTATGGGAATTGCATCCAAGCTGGCGCAGGATCATCTCCGTTTCTATACGGAATTTCAAAAACGCTTCTTTAATGCTCACCAAGGGCTTTTATGGTCCTTGCGCGAATGGGGCATTACCCTGCCCTCAGACATTAAGGATTCGGTGCGGCGCGTTCTGGAGCGTCAGATCCTCGATGTTCTTGAACCGCTATTGCAAGAAGGAAACATGGAAGAAGGTCGTTTTCGCGAAAACGGAGGGGAGGGAACTTTTCGACGCCAAACCCTCTTGGCTCGCCTTGAATCTCTGCGCCTTTCTCTGGCCTCATGGGGTGTGTCTCAAGAGCTTCCTGAAGTGCACCGCGCTTTAACCCAAGCCGTGCGCAAGGAATTGCGTCGTCTTTTGGACTCCCAAACTCTTTACTTGGAAAGATTGTGTCTTCTCGTGGACGTCGCCCAAACACTTCAGGTGGCATTTCGCGATTGGTGGATTCCGACCCTGTGGTGGGAGCTGAGCAAGCATCTGCAAAGCGGCGACCTGAAGGGGGCTTACCGTTCCTGTTTACGCACTCTCGATGCACTGAGTGCCTGCACTTTTTCCCCGGATTCCTCCCCAGCCACGCCTAGGGCGGATTCCCATGGCCCTGACCAGTTGTCCTGAAAAGGGTTCCTCCGTTGCGCAAGAACCCTTTTCCCATATTTCAAAGCACACCACAGTCCCGATCATCTTTCCATGGGCCAAGAAACTTTAAAAGCAGAGGGGTTGTAAGGAGGTCGTCCCCTCAGTGGGCGGACACATAGGTCCGTCCCTAACGTTCTTTGGTCGTGGAAGGTTTCAGAGAATCCTGAAAGGACCCAAGTCTATGGAGTTTTGAGTAATCCGAGGGAAAAGGTCGACAAAAAAGTTTAAAGCTTTGGAAAGGATGTGCCGATAGCCGAAACAACACTGGAGAGAAACTGTTGGCAGCTCTGCAAAAAGACGGAGCTTTTCAGGGTCGAAGGCCTCTGGAAAGGAAAGGCGGTGCATGGAATTGGTAAAAAGACTGGGACTCCTTTTGAGTTTCCTGGTTTTGGGCTTTTCCATGCAGGGCTGTTCTTTTCGGGATCCTATTCACATCGGTTTTGTTGGTCCCATGACGGGGCGTTTTTCGGATCTGGGGGTACACGGACGCAACGGAGCCGTGCTTGCCGTGGAAGCCGTCAATGCTTCAGGAGGCGTGAACGGACACCCTTTTGAACTTCTCATAGAAGACGATGAAAGCACGGTTCCTGGGGCTTTAGCCGCCGTGGAACGACTGCTGTCTCAGGGCGTTCGTCTTGTTCTCGGTCCCATGACAACCACGCAAGTCTCGGCGGTGCTTCCCGCCGTGGATCAGGCCGACGGCGTGTGTCTTAGCCCGACGGCTTCTTCCCAAACCTTGGATGCTCGAAAAGATGCGCTGTTTCGCATGGCGCCTTCCGACCGTTTTCAAGTGGAACTGCTGGCAAAACGCATGTTGTTGGACCGACGGCTGCGCACTTTGGTCATCGTATGGGATGCCGACAATGAGGCTTATACCCGATCCTACGCTGAAGCCTCGGCGCAAGCCTATGTTCGCCGAGGAGGCATTGTTTTGGCACAGCATGCGTTTCGATCCTCCGTGCCGGGCTCGTGGAAACATCTGGCCATGCCCATTTTTCACGCCGGCTCCGATGCAGTGCTTGTGGTCGCTTCGGCCAAAGACACCGCTTACTTTTGTCAATGGCTTGCCAAGCAGGGGGTGACGGCCGCTTTGTTTACCTCCTTTTGGGCACGATCCCCGGAACTGCTTCTCTACGGGGGGCGCACGGTGGAAGGTCTGGAGCTGGTAAGCGCCGTGGATTTTGAGGACACCTCTTTGACCATGAAAGCCTTTGTGGACAAGTATCGACAGAGGTTTGGGAAAGCCCCAAACCAGGCCGCTGTCTTTAGTTTCGAAGCGGTGCGGCTCCTTGAACGTGCCATGGCACAATCCCTTTCCACGCATCTTCCTTTGCGAGAAACTCTTTTGGAAGATCATCATCTCGTCGGACTCACCGGACCTCTTCGCCTGAATTCCAGTGGAGACCGCCTTCTTCCATCCATCGTCGAAGCCTTGGTTCAGGGACGCTTTCAGGTAGTTTATCGCGCGGGAGAAACAGGATGAAAAGCGCACCCTTAGCTTCGGTGGTTCGAGCCCACATGGCACCTAAGATCTTTACCCTGGGCCTGGTTGTCGTGGCTTTGGGAACTCTGCTTGTGGGATACCACCAGTTCCAGGCAGTCCGAAACCATCATTTGCAGATCATGCGGCCTCTTAAGGCATCCCTTGAGGGTTATCTCGATCACGCGGCGTCGGTGCTAAAAATCTTAATGTACGCGGACCCGCGCGGAATCGCTGAAGGTTCCTCCATGTTGGCGGCTGCCCATCAGGCCCTTCCCTATTTTCATCGCCTGATTATCACCGATCCTGCGGGTGTCGTTGTCGCTGCGTACCCTGACGGTGGGGAAGGCTTGGACTTTTCCGGTTTTCTTGCCTCGATGCTTAGGGATCCTTCCCTTCTCGAAACAGTGTCCGATCCCTATGTGTCCCAAGAGACAGGAAAAGTGACGGTGTCTTTGACACTGAGGCTCGCCTCGCAGGGTTTTGTGATGGGCGAGCTGGATTTGTCTCACATTCAAGACTACGTGGAATCTTTGGTGGATGCCGAGGGAGCCGGGCATGTCGTTTTTGTCGTGGATGGATACGGAAACCTTTTGGCCCACCCGAATCGGCATCTGGTGGCTCAGCAGACCAACATGGGACATCTTCAGATGCTCCGTCATGTCATTTTTGACAAAAAAAGCCGGGTATCCTTGGTAAGGCTGGAATCCAAAAGGTATTTGGCCACGGCGGCGTTCATGGCAGAGCGCGGCTGGATTCTTTGTGTGGCGACACCTTTGTGGCGTCTTATGAGCCCGGTGATGCAGGCTTCCGGTCTTGCCGTGACTTTGCTGTGTCTTTCCACAGCGATCATCATGGCGGCGGCTAAAAGGCAGGTGGAAAGGGTTGTGGGAAGACCTCTGGAACGTTTTTCTCGAGCCTTGGAATATGTGGCGTGCGGCCATGCCGATGCCGTAGACCGGTTGGAGCCTTGTGGTGTCCTCGAGTTGGACCGCGTGGTGGGAGCCATGAAACAAATGGCGGGGACTGTGGCGTCTCGGGAACAGGAAGTGCGTCTCACACTGGAGGCTTTAGAAAAGAGCAACGAGCAACTCGAAGAAGCCATCGCTCGTGCCAACCGTCTTGCCGTGGAAGCCGAAATGGCCAACCAGGCCAAAAGCCTTTTTTTGGCTAACATGAGCCATGAAATTCGGACTCCCATGAACGGCATTCTTGGCATGAATCGTCTGCTTCAAGATACGCCTCTGGATTCCGTGCAAAGGGAATACGTTGACATTATTCATAAAAGTGGCGAAGCCTTGCTTGCCCTGCTTAATGACATTTTGGATTTTTCTAAAATTGAAGCGGGCAAGATGGAACTGGAGCATGTGGATTTCGATCTAAGAGCCACCGTGGAAGGGGTGGCTGAAACCCTGGCGGTCAAGGCCCATGAAAAAGGGTTGGAGCTGGCATGCTCCGTGGATGGGACTTTGCCTCGATACCTTCGAGGAGACCCGGCGAGGCTACGTCAGATTTTACTCAACCTAGTGGGGAACGCTTTGAAATTTACCGAAAAAGGTGAGGTGGTTCTCAGAGTGACTCCCACAGAGACTCAACCTGGGGTTGGAAAGGTTGGGCTGCGGTTTACCGTAAGAGACACCGGAATAGGTATCCCCAAGGATCGGCTGGATTCAATTTTTCAGTCCTTTTCCCAGGTCGATTCGTCCATCACGAGAAAATACGGCGGCACGGGCCTCGGTCTGACGATCTCAAAAAGGCTGGCGGAAATGATGGGCGGTACTATGGGTGTGGAAAGTGAAGTCGGGCAGGGTTCCACGTTCTGGTTCACGGCGATCCTGGAAGTAGGTGAGCAAAAAGCTGAGGAGAAACCCTATCTGATAGATGAATCGGTTTTGGAACAAATCCGAAGGACGCGTGTCCTGGTTGTGGACGACAATAGCACCAACCGGTTCGTGGTTACCGAAATGCTTCGTGTTTGGGGCTACACTTACGAAGAGGTGAAGGACGGCCCGACAGCTCTGAAGAAACTTCGAGAAGCTCAGAAAATGGGAACCCCTTTTGGTGTGGTGATTCTAGATATGCAGATGCCGGAAATGGACGGAGAAGCCGTTGCGCGCCGGATGCGAGACGATCCTGAACTTTGTCACACGCCCTGTGTGCTTCTCACCTCTGTCGTCTCTGCGCGAATGGTGCAAAGGCTGACGCAGGAAGGCCTGTTTCGGGCTGTTTTGACCAAACCTGTAGGCTATTCCAAGCTTTACAACGCACTTTTGGCCTGCCTTGATATCGCGCCGATTCCTCAGCTTGATGATTCGGCTTCCTCATCTTCCGATGCCCGTGCAAAGCCTCCAAAACTTAAGGTGCTTTTGGCGGAGGACAATCCTATAAACCAGAAAGTCGCCGTGGGATGCCTCGGCAAGTTGGGTTGTCAAGTGGATGTGGTCGGCAACGGCCAGGAAGCCCTGGAAGCGCTTCGAGATCACAGCTACGATCTGGTTTTCATGGATGTGCAGATGCCTGTTCTGGACGGTTTGGAAGCCACCCGCATGATCCGAAAAGGGCTTGTTCAGGTACGGAATCCTCAGGTGCCGATCGTTGCCATGACCGCTCACGCCCTTCAAGGAGACCGGGAGATGTGTCTAAAGGCAGGAATGGACGACTATGTGTCAAAGCCTATTCGCATAGAGGACCTTCAGGCGGTGATTGATCGGCAGAGGGAGCGGCGATCTCGTGGCGGCACCATGACCGAAAAGGAGACGGCACCTGTGGTAGCGGGTTTGGTTGGATCCTCTCAGAACGATCCGGACGTGTTCAATTGGGATGAATTGGTGGACCGCCTTGGAGGGGACATGGATCTTTCGTGGGAAGTTCTTTTGGACTTCGTGGCGGAGCTTCCCCAACGTCTCGAAGAAATCGAGAAGGCTGTAGATGACGGGGACATGGCCGTCACCAAACGACTGGCTCATAGCCTCAAAGGGGCTGCTGCCAATATCTCGGCCCATCGCCTCCGTGAAGCGGCGCTGGTGCTGGAACAGGCGGCAGCCCGAGAAAACCCCGGGGATCTCAAACCTCTGGTAGCCGTGCTCAAAGAACAGGCGGATCGATTGACCGTGGCGGTGCATGACGTGGGCGGTCCACCGGAGGCTGTAAGCTTTTAAATGGGGAAAGGGAAGGTCATGAGGATTTTGGTGGCTGACGACGATTCCACGACACGCAAAATGGTCGCCGCTATGTTGACCAAATGGGGCTATCATGTGGTGGCGGTCAACTCCGGAGATGCCGCATGGGATGTTCTTAAGAACGAGGATGCTCCTAGGCTGGCTGTTTTGGATTGGGTCATGCCCGGCATGGATGGAGTGGATATTTGCCGCAAAGTGCGTGAAACGGTGCCCAAGGACCGCTACCTCTACCTGATCCTTTTGACGGCCAAAACAAGCCGCCAGGAAATCATTTCCGGACTGGAAGCCGGCGCCGACGACTACATGATCAAGCCTTTTGATCCCAGTGAACTTCAAGTGCGTGTGGGTATCGGGCGACGCATCATTTCGCTCCAGGAAGAACTGGTTGCTGCTCGAGAGGCTTTACGCTTTCAAGCCACACGTGATCCCTTGACGGGAATTTACAACCGGCGAGCGGCCTATCAAAGACTGTTGGAAGAGCTGGAAAGAGCGGGTCGCGACAACAAACCCGTCAGTGTGCTCATGGTGGATCTGGACCACTTCAAAAAAATTAACGACACTTATGGACATCTTGTGGGAGATCAGGTCCTCAAGGAAACGGTGGCTCGAATTCAGAGTGTGATCCGGTCCTATGACGTGGTGGGAAGATTTGGAGGGGAAGAATTTATGGTGGTTCTTCCCAATGCCGATACGGACATTGCTGTGAGGGTGGGCGAAAGGATTCGCGCAGCGGTTTCTTCTCGACCCATCGTTGCAAACGATCAGATTTCCATCTCGGTGACCCTTAGCGCGGGGGTGGCTTCCCTTGGTGTTTCCGGTGCTTCCGCCGATGCCCTTATTCAATCCGCTGACGAAGCTCTCTACCTTGCCAAACGCACGGGACGAAACCGCGTCTGTAGCGCCGGCGACCCGTTCGCGGCCGTGTGTGCTTAGAGGCATGTCCTAGTCCGTGTTTTTATCCGGAAGGACAGGTGTCCCGCCCGCACTACGACCCGAGCGGAACAGAGAGCCCTGCCGCCGGGGGGACAATCGCCTTTCCTTGATTTGCCCCTATTTTAGGGGGTGTGTGCGTTGTTTACGAAAAATTGTGCAGCGGACACATCGGTGCGCCCCTACACTAATAGGCTGCATCGGTTCGCCCCCATGAGAGCCGGTGTCGGTAAGCCATGACTATAGGCCGTAAGACTTCGCCCCGTGGATCGGTAAGGGGATGTCGAGCGGCCCGTAAGGTTTGGTGAGATGCGTCGATACGCCCTTTTAAGGGGGTAAGGGAGCGTGTCCGAAAACAAGAAAGACTGCTGCATCCAGTGCCGTATTGTAGGAGCGAGACACCGCTTCGCCCCTACAAACCTGAGAATACCTCTTTTGCTGGGGGCCAACCTCCGAACCGGCCTTTATGAGGGCGGCCTCCGGCGCTCCTAGAAAAGGGCGCGCTGCGCCGTGACCCTACTCGGCATGGAATGGCTCCTATTTGACTGTCGGAGAAGCTTCGAGGATGGCGGCCATGGGGAAAGGGAGCCGGAAGTTCGTGACCCCTTTCCTTGCCGAGCGTCCTTCTACGAGATTGGGGGGCCATGGAAAGGCTGGCTTTTGAAGGCTCAATGACCCTGAAGTTTTTGGGACTGTCCTGTAACGACGGCCATCCATTTTTCCAGAGCTTCCACGCGAGCGTCGTAGCCTTGAACGCCTAAAAGCTTGGCTCCCTGCAAGTTGGGAAGCACTGCTTTGTACAGGGCGGCTAATTCCTTTTCCTGCGCAGCTACGGCTGCGACACCTTCACGAGCGGCCTTTTCCAAAATTGGCCGCAAAGTGTTCAAGGCTTCTTCCGGATTGGCGAAAGGTTTGCCGACCAAAGCTCGTGCTGCTTCGGCAGTGACGGGAATGAAGCCGTAGCCGGGAACAGCGGAACCTATCAGACCCCATAATCGTCCCTGACAAAGACCAAGGCCGCCTCGCTCCGCACGAAAATAATAATGAGATGGTGTAGCCAACAGGACGAGTGATCCCACGACGAGAATCACGGCAAGAATGGCGGATCCTTTGAAAAGGAGACTGCGGTTGATAGCGGATACCACGATGTGTTTGTCGCTTGAGCCCTGCATGGCCGTCCTCCGTGTTCTGAGTCTTACCACCGTGGAGAAAAGAAAAGCCGTAAACGGCAGCCAATCTAGTCAAGGGCGGGGGTCGAGTCAATCCCTTTGTCCCCCTGAAGGGCTCGGCGCACCGCCTCGGAGGCCATCTTTTCGCCATACCAGTCGATCTGCCGGCAGATACCTCGAATAATTTTCACTTCACGGGCCTGCAATCCAATACGGCTGAAAAATTGCCGAAGGCTTCGCATCCAGTAATCCGGGTTTTCCGGGTTCACGAAATGAATTTTGGCAAGGGTGTCTCGAAGGTGCGCATACATGGCTTCCAGCTCAAAACTTGTGGCTAACTTCGGCGTGAAGGTTTCCGGCGGATCTTCAGCCGCTCGAAAGATTTCATAGACCATGATCATGACGGCTTGAGCCAGATTTAAAGAAGCAAATTCCTTGGACGTGGGAATGGTCACCAAAGCGTGGCAGTATTTCAATTCCCGGTTGGCCAAGCCTCGGTTTTCCGGCCCGAAGAGCAAGGCTGTTTGATTCGTGCGACAGATGTCCACCACACGTCGGGCCATTTCCCGAGGATCCATGACGGTCCGCCTGTGGGAACCTGTTCTTGCCGTGGTGCCGATGATATATTGAAACGATGCTAAAGCTTCACCCAGATCGTCGTAGACTTCCATGTCGGCTACCACGTCTTCGGCGGCATGGGTGGCCATTTTAAGAATGCGTGAGAGGTCGCAATCGAGAGGATCGACGACGATCAAGCGGCGCAGTCCCATGTTTTTCGCCGCACGAGCCGCGGCTCCGATGTTTTCCGGAAAGTGAGGGCGATGAAGCACCACGGCGATGTTGTCTAAGGGAGTGCGGCTGGGCTTCATGGACGTGAAGCTGAGCTCCTTCAATAGGGTTTAAGGATCGAAAAAGGGTTTCATCAAACAGGGCGTCATTATAAGGTGTCGCGTCGAGGATGCAAGACAGTGTAGCTTGATCCAGCAGGGGGAAGCTCATGGGATCGGAAAAGGTTCGTGAATCCGTTATTGCGGGCACATGGTATCCCGGAAATCCGGAAAAGCTTCGCAAAAACATTGTGGAATATTTGTCGAAGGCATCGACGGCAAACATTTCCGGTCGACTGGTCGGGGTGGTGGCTCCGCACGCCGGTTATATGTATTCGGGGCCTGTGGCGGCTTACGCCTACAAACTCCTTGAAGGAAAACCGATCAAACGGGTTCTCATCATGGCGCCGAGCCATCGGGCCTACTTCAGCGGGGCCAGTGTGGACGATGCAGCGGGTTATCGCACCCCATTAGGCGTGGTCCCAGTGGATCGAGCCCTAGCCCAAAAGCTTACGGCCCATAAGGATCTCTTCTCCCATGTGCCGCAGGCTCACGCCCAGGAACATTCCCTGGAAATTCAACTACCTTTTTTACAAGTGGTCCTGCAAGACTTTCGCATGACCCCGGTTTTGATTGGTGACGTGACCCTGGAAGCATGCCGACGCTTGGCCCACGTTGTGGCCGAGGCGGTCGCCGACGATGATGTATTGTTGGTGGCGAGCACTGATCTCTCCCATTACTATCCGTACCAGGAAGCCAAGAAGCTGGATGCACGTGTCATCGAAAAAGTCGATCGCTTTGATCCGGAAGGGCTCTTTGAAGCGTTGCAAAAAAGGGAGTGTGAAGCCTGCGGGGGGGGGCCTCTGGTGACAACACTTCTTGCCGCTCGAGAACTAGGGGCCAACAAGGCACGCGTCCTCTACTATGCCAATTCCGGCGATGTGACGGGAGATGTTCGAGGGGTGGTGGGGTATATGGCAGCCGCCCTTTTCGATAACCCAGGAAAAGCGTTCAAGGAATTCCCTTCCGCTGATGCCTCTGAGAATGTCGACCAAGAGACGTTTTCCGAAGAAGAAAGAACTATTCTACGTCGTTTGGCATGGCAGGCGATAAATTGGAAACTGGGCCGGGATTCGGAACCTGTCTATAAAGGAACGGGCTCAAAGCTTTTAGAAAAACGAGGTGCTTTTGTCACTCTGCACAAGCACGGGACCCTTCGAGGATGTATCGGCTATGTGGAAGCTCATAAGCCATTGTGGCAAACGGTCAAAGAAGCGGCGGTGCAGGCGGCCTTTGCTGATCCTCGGTTTCCACCGGTGCGTGCCGATGAGCTGGAGGGTCTGGAATTGGAAATTTCTGCCCTAAGTCCCCTGGAACGCATCAAGGACCCTCTTGATTTTTCCGTGGGACGCCATGGTCTGGTGATTCGTAAAGGCTACCACAGCGGACTGCTGTTGCCTCAGGTTGCGGTGGAGCATGGCTGGACGAAAGAGCAGTTTCTGGACTGGACATGCAAAAAGGCCGGGCTTTCTCCAGGATGCTGGAAACATGGGGAGGCTGAGGTCTACCGGTTTTCGGCGGAAGTGTTTTAGAAAGGATTGAGCTCTCGCAGATGAGCTGTTGCAGTACGCCCGGATTGAACGGAGAGGGTAAGGCCTGAAAACAAGCCACCGTGACGAACACCACATGGTCGAAGAAACTTCGCGGGATCTAAGGATGGTGTCCTCAAAAGGAGTCGGGCGTGGGAGAAGTCATCGCTTTGGATGAAAAGCGCCGTCGCATGCGGGCTCGCCGCGCCTTTCATCTTTGGGAAAGGCGCTTTAACGCCGTCTTTCATGAAAGAACGTCGGTTCGGGATCTTTCCGATGCCGTCCTATCTGTTTTGATTCAGCCGGGTGAACAGGGTACCCGTTTGTTGCAGTCGGTCGTGGTGAGTCTTCTTACGGGCGAGGAGAATACGGATCTGGAGAGACTGACTCCTGCGCAGAAAATTTCGGTCATTGACCTGACTTTGTTCCTGGTGGATCAGATCCGGTTTGAATGCATGCGAAGGCTCGGGTGGGTGGAACCGGATCCTCGCTTGGAGATGCCTATTGTGGACCTGTTGGACCAGGTTGCCAAAGGGGATATATCCGGAACTCCGTCCACTCCCCCCATCTTGCCCTCCCACCCTCTTTATGCCGAATACCAAAAGACTTTCGCGGGGGACCAAGGTGCTTTCGTTCGAAAACTTATCCCTCGAGCCATTGAAGAATTCATTCGCCGCAGCCGGACCTAATCGTCCCATCGAACAGTTGTCAAAACGGCGGCGCCGACGACGAAAAACAGCAGAAGGGCAAGAATCGCGGGACGGGGAGTGCCGAAAAGATCCCGCAAAACCCCAAAAACAAAGGGCCCGAGGATCGCGGAAAATTTTCCTCCGATGGCAAAAAAACCAAAAAATTCAGCACTTTTTTCCTTTGGAATCAGGCGGCTGAAAAGGGAGCGGCTCAGCGATTGGCTGCCTCCCAAAATAAAGCCGACGACGGCGGCAAGAACCCAAAAATGCATGGCTGAGCGCATGCTGTAAGCGAAAAGCACAACGCCGCACCAGACGGTCAAACTGATGAGCAGTACTCGACGTGTGCCGAACTTTTCCGCAGCGCTCGCCAGCAAGGTGGCTCCTGGAAAAGCAATCCACTGCGTCATGAGGAAGGCTCCGGTCAGAGATGCCGTCGAAAGGCCTAGTTCCGTGGCTCCGTACACGGAGGCCATGGTGATGACGGTTTGGATTCCGTTGTTGTAGAAGAAATAGGCGATCACCATCGCCGCCGCGGGTCGGCGAGTCCACAAGTCTTTCCAGAGGGCTACCGCAGTGGAGATATTCGGCAGCAACATGGTCTCGGAAGACCCAGCCCCTTGCGCAGGGAGCCAGAAGGAACAGGGGAGGGTGAAAGCAGCCCACCATAGCCCCACGGTGACAAAGGCGAATCGGACGACTTGGTCGGTGTTTTCCAGCCCGATCCATCCAGGATGATAAAGCCATACCAAATGCACGGCCAACAAGAGGCCGCCGCCCACATAGCCGAAAGCGTACCCTAGACCGGAAAGCCAATCTTGTTGGGATGGAGTGGCGATATGGGGTAAGAAAGCATTGTAAAAGATTTCGCTAGCGGAAAAACAGGCGTAGGCGCCTATGAAAAAAAAGAGAGCCCGCCAGACGGTTCCCGGTCCTGTGGAAGCGAGAAACATTGTGGTTGCAGCTCCACAAAAAGCCAGTCCCAAGAAGAGCGTCTTACGCTTTCCGCGTATGTCCGCCCATCGGCCGATCCAAGGTGCTGCGACGGCGACACAGAAAAGTGACGTGGAGAGCGTGTAGCCCCACAGGGAGGAAGCCTGTGTGTGCCAATGAAAAAAACCTAGGTTGAGGGTCATGCCGTCGGAAGGCATGATCACTTTGGCAAAATAGACCGGAAAAAGAACGGCGAGAATGCTTGTGGCAAAGGTAGAATTGGCCCAATCGTAAAAACACCAAGCCCATTGCGCCTTGGTCTTGGGAAGCAGTCGCTCCATCGCCGTTTTCAAGGAAGCCCCCTATGCCCAAAGAGCGTTTCCATATGCTTTTGGCTTTAGAAGCCGCAAAAGTCCTGAGTCAGGGCAGGCGCCCACATTGGGACGAAGACTCCTATCTCCTGGGATCCATCATGCCGGACACCTTGTTCTATGATGTGCCCCATATGCGTCTTTCTCGATTGGGGCGGCGGCTTCATCGCATGCAAGGCGAAGCCGGCGCGCATGCCTGCCTTGAACAATTGTCTCGGGTCCCTTTCAACGACAGCGCTGCACGCTGGTGGCTTTTGGGCATGATGACCCATTTTCTTGCCGATGCCTTTTGGCACGGGTTGGTCAATCACTATAGCATGCCGCCCTTTTGGCCTTGCCGATACTACCGGCTCAAAGCCAGCTCTTGCCACTTTTGGCTGGAAAGCCAATTGGAAGCTCATTGGATTCCCCTTCTGGGGCCTCAGGACGGTTTCCGAAAAACCCTTCACCGTCTTCGTTTGTCTCTCTGGCGTCGGCATCCTGCGGCATCCTATTTCAGAGACTTTCTGAAAACCCTTTATGGGACCGCACCCTCTGAACAAGCCCTGAGGAAATGCCTTTTCTGGCAGGCGACCCTGCTGAGCCTTTTTTCAAATCCTCCGGGAGACGGTGTCCATGAGCGGCTTTTGCACAGCCGCTGGGGACGTCCTTTGGGAGCTCTGTTGGTGCCGAGAGCTTCTCGTCTTTCAGAACTCATGGAGATGGCCCCGGACCTTCCGGAATTCCATCTGGGATTGCATCCGTTTGATGGAAGGCTGCTCGCCAGATCAGTGGTGAGCATAACGGGGTTCCTTTGGGTCGTGCAGTCGTCGATCGTGAAGTCGTGAGGACCTAAGTTGTGAATCGGGAAGACGGGAAGTCGGCAATCGGGTAGGGGTGAGTGATGGAATGGGTAATCCAGAGGTTGAGCGGGGTTGGCTTGCCAAGTTGTGAAAAGGGGAAGGATCATGGGGTTTGGCCCCGCGTCTTGCAGGTTTGGAATGCTCAGTTTCATGAAGAATGAGTGTTGAAGGGACCACGTCCTCGCTATTCCCAAGGAGCGTGTCCGAGAACGAAATTTATTCTGAGCCCTTGTCCGAGAACTCGAACGAGCAGGGTCTTGAATGGCATTTCCAGGTAGGGGCGAGGCGCCGCCTCACCCCTACAAGCCTGAAACTCCGTTTTTTCTTTGAGGCGCGGGCCAAAGGCCCGAGCTTCCAGGAACCCATTGTCTGCCCTTGTTGCTGGATAGCCTTCTCGTCCCTGGGCTTCGGCTGCCTGACACCGTAGGACCCTAGGCATACAGCGTTTGAGTGGACTTGCAAGAAACGAGGCCTTTCATGAGATGAAAAAGTCAAGGCCTCCCTCAGTGTACGGCGTGGCTTTGCGCTCCAACGGCCTCCATAGGCGGAAAGCGCTCCGTCAAGCGATCCACCATGTCTTCAACGGCCTTAATGAACGGCGAAGTGGCATCGGGATCTTCCATAACGGGTTTTCCTTGGTCGCCCCCCGTGACTACCGCTGGATCAAAAGGCAGGGATCCCAAAAAAGTGACACCCATCAATTCCGCGGTCTTCTTTCCTCCACCCGTGCTGAAAATGGGAATGAACTGTTGGCAATGAGGGCAGTACAGCCCGGACATGTTTTCAACCAAACCGGCGATGTCCAGCTGAACTTTCTTGCAGAAGTTGATGGACTTTCGGACATCCGCCAATGCCACTTCCTGGGGAGTGGTGACAATGACCGCTTTGGCGTCGGGTAGAAGGCGCGCTATGCTTAAAGGCTCGTCCCCGGTACCCGGAGGGCAGTCCACCACGAGGAAATCCAAATCGTTCCAGGTGCAATCGCTGATGAATTGTTGAATGACACCATGTTTGAGCGGGCCGCGCCAAATAACGGCCGAATCCGTATCTTCCAGCATGGATTCGATGGAGACCACTTTGAGGTTGGGGCTGTATTCATGAGGAAGGATTTCCTGATCCTGGGACACTCGAAGCAGCCCGTGGAGTCCAAGCATTTTGGGAATGCTGGGTCCATGCAGGTCGATGTCCATCAAGCCCACTTGATACCCTTTTTTGGACAGAGCCAGTGCGATATAGACGGCGACACTGCTTTTGCCCACACCCCCCTTGCCGCTCATCACAATGATTTTGTTTTTAATTCGTGCCAGCTTACACGCCAGAATCTCGTCTTTGGAATGTTTCTTTCGACTTTCGCAGGTCGAACAAGATTTGCCTTCGCAGGTTCCCATCTCGTCTTCTCCTTGTATGCCGGATTCGGTAAAATCGGCGCTAAAGTAAAGGCAGGTTATGAAATTGTCAACGCACAGGTCGGATTCCTTGAAAACTAAAATGACAAGAAGGAGGTCGTGACATGTTGGAAAAAACCTTGGTGGAACAAACCAAACAAACGGCTGCCAAGCTGTTTTCTGGGCCGGTACGTCTCAAAGTTCCTTATGAACTCTGGAAGGAATTCGACCCTGGGCTGGCTCGAGATCTGTCTCTTTTCATCACCGGGAACATGTATTCTCGAACGGTTTTGAGCCTGCCGGAACGCCAAATGGTGGCGGTTGCGGCGCTGGCCGCCTTGCAAAAGCCGGACGAGCTGCGTCTTCATGTGCATGGAGCTTTGAACGTGGGCGTCAAGGCCCGGCATCTTGCCGAAACCATCTTTCAGGTCGGCGTTTATGCCGGGTTTCCGGCAGTGAACGCCGCCTTGGCCGTCCTGAAGGAAGTGCTTTTGGAGCGGGGGCAGTGGCCGCCTGAAAGGGAAGAACAGGCATAGAAAAGGATCCGCGACGAAACCCTTTTGAGGACTTTTACGGGCATAAGATCCGGGGCCATGTCAAGGTTGCATTTCTCGCGGGGATGACTAGTTTACAGCCCGTCGCTTGAATGTTTCGAACGCGCTGCATCACGTTTCGTTGGAGGAAGGCATCATGCCCATTTATGAATATCGATGTGAAAAGTGTGGGAACGAGTTTGAAAGTTTTATCTGGTCGGCTCAGGATCAAGAGGCTTTAGCATGTCCTCGGTGCGGATCCCGGGAAATCAAGAAACTACTCTCTTCCTTTGCCAGCAAGGGATCTCTTTCCAGCGTTTTGAGCAGCGGGTGCGGCACGGGCGGATTCAGTTGAGCAGGCTAGGGAGGGCCGATAGGGTATCGGTCGAGACAAAAAAAGGCTCCACATGGGCGAACCTCTTTAGGGAGGCAGGATTATGGAAAGAGATCTTTTATGGTTGGGTGGCGCAATTGTCCTTTGGGTCGTGCTTAATCGATGGATTTTACCCAAGCTGGGCATAAGTACATGAATGTCAAATTCCTGCGAGATCGGGTCGTCTCGCGCATCGAAGAACAAAAAAACCCATCCATAAAGCTTCAGGAGCGAAGTGGCATTCGATCTTTTTGATGCGGGCCGTCGCATGACCAGTCCCTCGAGGGCGAACCTGGATGTCCGCCCCCAAGTGATCCATGTGGAGGGGTGGATCCATGGGTCCGCCCCAGACGAGCCCAATTCACGTTAGTCGAAGGAACGTTTTTTGCGGCTCAGTTTTTTCAATCGCATGATCAGCGCCAGGGCGGCGAGGCACGCAACGATACCTCCTAACGTATAAATCAGGGGTCTCCAAAGGCGCTGCCAGGGGTAATCTCCGAGCAGCAGAATGGAATGCCAGAGACGAATGAAGATATTGGCCGGAGCTATATCTGTGTTGCTCGCCAAATCCAGCGTGGCCAGGGTGGTTTCGCCGGCTTTCAAATAGGCGCGTCCCAAGGATTGTCCCTTTTGAATGGGAGCAACCACCGCCGAGGGGAGATCCATAACCCACTGGACGTTTTGAGCTTTTTCTTTTCGCACCACAACCGGGTTTGTTTCTTTGAAAAAGAGGGAGACTTGAGGGGCGACCCCCTTCCAGACCTTGATGACCGCTGCCGGCTGATTAGGATTAGGCGGCGCAATGAAGGCGTAGAGACGATATCCGTAATTCAAAAGAGCCGAGGCTTCCTTTTCGCGAACGGCCGGACTGGGAGCTCCCATGACCACCGCCAATAATCGAAGTCCACCACGTTGCGCTGTGGCCATGAGATGGTAACCGGCATCGGCCACAAAGCCTGTCTTCAGCCCGTCGACGGAACTGTCCTTGCGCAACAAATGGTTTCGGTTGGGTTGTGTGATGTCATGGTAAGAGTATTCCGTCATGGAATGGAACCGCAGGCTCTGAGGAAATCGGCGCAGATAAGAGAGGGCCAATGTGGCCATATCCCGTGCCGTGGTCACCTGACCCGGAGCGGGCAGGCCATGAGGGTTGAGAAAGCGGCTGTGCTGCATTCCCAGTTCCTTGGCCTTTTGATTCATAGCGCCGACAAAAGCCTCCACGGACCCATAGAGGTGTTCCGCGACGGCCACGCATGCATCGTTTCCGGACACTACCGCAATACCCTTAAGCAGTTCCTCCAAGGGAATCTTGTTACCCAACTCCACAAACATCTTGGACCCGCCCGTCTGCCATGCCGTTTTGCTGATGTGGACCGGATCATTCAGTTTCACATCGCCTCTTTCCAAGGCTTCAAACACCAAATAAAGGGTGAGGACCTTCGTAAAGGAAGCCGGCGCAATGGGAGCATCCGGATTTTGTTCGAAGAGGGTTTCCCCATGCGTGACGTCCACAAGCATGGCCGACGTGGCATTGACGGCCAAAGGGATTTCTCCCGTACTCCACGCCGCTCCTGCGCCTAGGTTCAAAAAGAGCAAGCCCAAGACCCCAATGAAAAGCCCCTTTTGCAGGGGCTGACACCATCCGCCGCCTTTTTGCCTCATGAGCCTTGTGTCCTCCTAAAAAGTGAACCAACGATGCCCCTCAGGACACCGTCGCTTTTGGCCCACACCGTTTTCGAGTCCCGACACTCTTAGCAGCCCGTAACGTCAAATTCAAGGGTAAGGCCGCAAGATTTCTTTTCGAAAGTCTTGAACACTTTTTGAATTTACGGTGCCCAAAGGGCGGCATACCATAAAGACGACCCACGCAAACAAGATGTTCACGTGGGCCGAAACGGGATGCATCAAAGGTGAAAAATGCCGCGCCGGGGCGATGGCTTACAGGCGAGGTTGCCAGCTTTCTATTTCGGTATATTCCGATACCGAGGGCTCTTTGGATTTTTGTTCCAGCTTGTTGAGGGCATTGATGAAGGCCTTGGCGCTGGCCATGACTATGTCTGTGGCGAGGCCACGACCCTGCACGGCTTGGCCGTCTTCTTCCAAATGCACATGGACCTCGCCCAAGGCATCGGTTCCCGAGGTGACGGCACGGACTTCGTAACGAACGAGTTTTGGAAATCGGTGCGTCATTTTGCAGATGGTCTTAAAGGCGGCATCCACGGGTCCTTGACCGAATCCTGCGTCTTGTAACACTTGGCCGTCGATTTCCAATTGCACGGTGGCATTGGGAACGGAGATGGATCCAGCGGAAACATTGAGGTAAAGCAGCTTATACCTTTGAGGTGGAGCCAGAATGGTTTCATCCAAAAGGTTTTCCAAATCGGAGGCAAAGAAGTGTTCCTTGCGTTCGGCCAATTGCCGATAAGCCTCGTAACATTGCCGAAGGGCCTCGTCATCGACGGAAACAGCCATGCGCTGAAGCTGGGCTCGAAAAGCCTCAAAAGCCATGTCTTTGGAAAGAGGTTGGGCTTCGAGGTCCAGTCCGAACTGATGAGGATCCATGATCTGATACGGGGGTTGCGTGGATGCGTCACCCAATTGAGGCACAGTGGCTTCGTACACGAAGGCGTTGGATCCCACCACCGGTTTGTGGACCTGAAGACTGATGCCCGTCAAGCGTTTGACAAGGCGGCATGTGGCCCCGATCTGGGTCGTGTCCAAAGAAAGGTCCGAATCAAAAAGATCGTGGCGTGTCTTGAGAGCGGCTACCAACTCCTCCAAGGCCGTATTCCCGGCACGCTCTCCGATGCCGTTCACAGTCACATGAACTTGGGCGGCTCCCGCAGCGATAGCCGCCAGAGAATTGGCTACGGCCAGACCCAAATCGTTGTGGCAGTGAACACTCAAGGTCACACCAGGGGCCTCTTTCAAGGCCGCTTTGAGAGCTCGAAAGAGATTGTCGATTTCAAAGGGGGTGGCATATCCCACGGTGTCGGCAACATTGATCACCGTCGCTCCCGCTTCAGCCACCGCCCGAGCCATGGCGATCACATCCTCTTTGGAAGCTCGAAAGGCGTCCACCAGAGAAAATTCCACATCCTCACATCGCTCTTTGGCTAGACGCACGGCTTTTTGTGCCAGATTCAATGTTTCGGGAAAATCCTTTTTAAGGAAATGCTTTCGATAGAAAGGGGAGACCGGCACAAAGGTATGCAAGCGAGGTCGTGCACAGGGCGCCAAGGCACGCATGGCCACATCAAAATCCGTGGGGTTGGTGGCTCGAGCCAACGCGGCAATGATTGGGCCGGTAACCGTTTGTGCCACCTTGTGCACCGCTTCAAACTGAGCCTCTGAAGCCGCAGGAAAGCCGGCTTCAATGACATCCACGCCCAATCGTGCCAATTGAAGGGCCAGACGAAGCTTTTCAGGAACGGTGAGCATGGTGCCGGGCGATTTTTCTCCATCGCGCAAGGTGGTGTCAAACAGGCGAATGGCGGGCATGGGGTTCCTCCTCATGACATGGTGGGTGTCATCCTCGAGCGGGTCCTTCGTTTTTAAGCATCAAGCGATACTGACAGCCCCATCACCTTTTTGTCAACATGTTTACGAGATTTCGGTTGCATTTGAAAATTTTGTGTGTATAGTGTGCCCGTTTAACGCGCCTCCGTTTATGGCGTTTGGCTGGAAGCATGCGGTTAAGAGCCGAGTGCGGTTCCCCCCCATGAATTGGAGGTTTTTTGTTTTGTTAACCCTCAAAAAAGGTATACCCATGACGTGAGGAAGCGAAAAAGAAAATGAAATCACTAGGAAAACACCTCATCGTGGAGCTCTATGACTGCGACTTTGACCTCATCAACGATGTCTCCCAGGTGGAGAAGATCTTGGTGGAGGCGGTCGCCATTTCCAAAGCCACCATTGTCCAACCTGTTTTTCATCAGTTTTCGCCGCACGGCGTGAGCGGCGTCGTGGTCATCGCCGAATCGCATTTTACCATTCACACATGGCCCGAATACGGCTACTGTGCCCTGGACATCTTTACGTGCGGCGAACTGATCGACTCGGACGCTTCCTTAGCCTATTTGCAAGAGGCTTTCAAGGCGGGCAGCTTCTCCGTCATGGAGATCAAACGAGGGGTGTTGAATCTGCCGGCGGACCGATTGAGACATAAGCCGTGACGGAAAAACTTCAGGCCCGTCTGTGGTACCGCGAGCTGGCAAGCAGTGGAGAGGAGACCTCCTACGCATGCCGAGGAGTGCTTTATCACGGGCGGTCCCTTTATCAGCAGATCGATATTGTTGAGACGGAGATGCACGGCACCGTGCTTTTCCTTGACGGCGTGGTGCAGTCGGCGCAAAAGGACGAGTTTATCTATCACGAGGTGCTCGTGCATCCAGCCATGTGGAGTCATCCTGCGCCTCAAAGTGTGCTTATTATCGGGGGCGGCGAAGGCGCCACTTTGCGGGAAGTGTGCCGACACTCGTATGTGCGGCGCATTGTTATGGTCGAGATCGATGGGGAGTTGGTGGAGATAAGCAGGCGCCTGCTGCCTCAATGGCATCAAGGCGCCTTTGACGATCCAAGGGTCGAGCTGATCATCGGAGATGGAAGGACCTTTGTGGAAAATACCGATGAAAAGTTCGATGTTGCAGTGTTGGATCTCAGCGACCCAATGGACGAAAGCCCGGCGGCCTTATTGTTTACTCAGGAATTCTATCGAAAGGTGGCGGATTGCTTGACGCCTTTGGGATGTGTGTCTGTTCAAGGGGAATGCATCAGCCCTCAAAAGGTTGTGGCGCACGCGCGTATTTTCAATACTCTTAAACACGTGTTTCCCATTGTGAAAACGTGCCCCTACAGCTTGCACAGCTTTCATCGACCCGACGCCCATATTCTAGCCAGTAAGAACCCCGATTGGTCCACGGCTGATGTGGTCGAGCGGGCTCGATCGACGCATCTGCCGCTCCGGTACCTGAGTGCGGCTATGGTGGAAAAGCTTTTTGCTGTTCCTCCCTATCTTGAAGAAGCCTATGCAGTCCATTGCGAGCCGCTGACGGATGCCGCCCACCACTTGACCTCTGAAGATCTCTTGTAAACAAAAAAGCATCCTGGGCTCACGGGGCCTCGGCTTTACTAGACACCTTTCATGGATTTCTTACGGCACGCATGGTTTAAGGAAAGATCGGAGGAGGATGCCCATGCCTATTTATGAGTATCTTTGCCTTCGGTGCGGCAAGAAAAGCGAAGTCATCACCTTTCGTGTTTCCGAGCAGGTCCAACCCCAGTGTCGGCACTGTGATTCCGTAGAGCTTCAGCGGATCCCTTCGCGAGTGCGGGTGCGACTGTCGGAAGAAACGCGACTGGAACGTCTTGCAGATCCTTCCAAGTTCGGGGCTCTGGACGAAAACGACCCCAAAAGCATGGCTAAATTCATGAAAGCCATGACTCAGGAAATGGGTGACGATTTCGACGAGGATGTGGACGCCCTCATGGAAGAGGCCATGGAAGAAGAGGCAAGCTCCAAGGGGCAATCCAAGGAAGCATCCCTGAACGACGATTCCGATGAAGAAAGTGTGTGATGTTTTCATGGATGCTGTGGGCGGGGCGAATTTTTGGAAAACGATCGTTCGTCCTGATCAGGACGGCTGGAGCCTCTGGGAACTGATCCAGCGAGAGTGTTTTGTGGATGAAAAGGAAGCGCGTGAAGTAGTGGCTTTCGGCGCCGTCCACGTGTCGGGTAAAGTGGCGCGGGAAGCCGATCGAGCGCTCAGAACGGGTCAGGAAGTTCGTATTTATTGGCCTTGGACGGGCGTTCGCCGGTTTTACGAACTGAATCCCGATCGCATCCTGTATCAGGATGCCTGGATTCTCGCTTACAACAAGGAAGCCGGCATTCCTACGCAGCCGACACCCTTTGATGGCTACAACAACGTCTTTGAAGCCGCCAAGCGCTTCCTTGCTAACCAAAAAGTCAATGATCCCTACGTGGGACTTCATCACCGGTTGGATCGAGAAACCAGCGGTGTGTTGGTGATGACCGTTTCTCGAAAAGCCAACAAAGCCTTCGGTCGTGCTTTTGCCGAACATCTCGTGGAAAAAATTTATCTTGCCTGGGTCTTGGGAGTTCCAGACTGGGATACCAAAGTGGTTCGTGTCGACATTGCAAGAGGTGACGGACAGTATCAGGCCTGCTCGCATCGGCCGGGAAAGCCTGCCGAAACCCTTTTCAGGGTCAGGGTGCGAGGCTCAGGGCAAAGCCTCCTGCAAGCCGTGCCCACCACGGGACGTACCCATCAGATTCGGCTGCATCTTGCCCATGAAGGTTTTCCCATCCTAGGGGATCGTCGCTACGGCGGACCGAAGGCGGCTGCGGCGGCTTCTCGTCTTCTTTTGCATGCCCGGCAGTTAAAGTTCCATCATCCCATGACAGGCCGAAAGCTCAGCCTGACAGCTCCGCTTCCTGAAGACTGGCCTGACGATCCTGGTCCAGCCATTCCAAGCTGACCGCCCTTCGTAACTCCTCTATTTCCAGCAACTGGTCCTCTACCAAAGCGGCGGTGCTTTCCAAAAGCTTCAAGGCCTGGCTGCGCTTATCCTCTTCCATACGGCCCTGTTGCAAGAGCTGACGAAAATCCATATGAACCATGCGTGCTCGGGCATGAAAGGCTTCCAGCATTTGCGCCAAAGCCGCATCCAAAAGCTTGTGCAGGTACTGGTAGCGAAAATTTTGACGGTAATCCCGAAAAGCATAAATGAGTTCGGCACGGGTTTCGGCTTTGACTACTTCTACGGCTTCAAGGAAGGTGTCACTGACATCTTTCGCATTCTCGGAAAAAGCTTTTCTGCCCAAACGGTTTTTCAATGAGGAGAGAAACCGATTTAGGCGACCCAAGCCGAACTTCATGAGCAGCACACCTCGCCCCAGTGCATTGTCTTCCACAAAGCCGGTGAATGGGGGAGGCGTGATGCTCTTCCACTGAGACCATTCCTGATCGGCATGAAGACTCAAAGAATGCAGCGGAACTCCTAGAGACTGCAGGGCGCGCTGGTAATCTTCCAGGGCGTTCAGAAAGAGGGACCAGAAAGCCTGAGCGGCTTCGTGAAGGCGCCTTTTGAGATGGTCTTCCTGCTCCTTGGCAAATCGAACCGTTTCCACATGGACTCGATCCACTAAAAAAACCGAAAGGGATTGCCGAAATTCCATATAAAAGCTGTGAAGCTGTCGAACAATTTTGCGAGCATCACGCAAATCCTTGGCTCGGGCCGGATCGACGGGATACTGATTCACCAGACACAGCGTTTCCTGAACCAGGGATCCGGAATTGATATCGAAAAAAGTCGCGACGGCCTTGTCCAGCTCACTTTTGACCCTTTCGCGTAAGCCTTCGATAGCGTTTTCAAGGGTGCTTAAGGTCCCGATAAGTTCTTCCTGCCGTCGGTGAAGATGACTGGCGGCTCTTTCCAGGTTTTGAAGATCTTTTCCCAGCAATTGGGCTCTGGTGCGACAGGTTTCCGAAAGGGTTTGGGCCACGAGTGCCAGTCGGCCCAGTCCAGTGCTGAACAGCACACGGCGTCGCTGGGCGCCTACGCGTTCGGCCAATTCCTGTTTCAAGTCCTCAAATCCTGAAACAAAAGAAGAGATCGTTTCAGCGTCTTCACGCCAAAGCTGCAGTCGAAGGGTCTCCCGAGAAATGTCTTGAAGCGGTTGAGAATCCAGAAGGTGGTAAAGACCTGAAAAGGCAAAGACCTGAGGGCTTGGAATCGTCCAGCTGAGTTCTTTTCGAAAGCGTTCCACGGACGCTTGAATATCCATGGGACCCTGATGCGTGTCCAAGTCCAGATTAAGGACGAAAAGGGTCTGAGGGGTCATGCGAAGGGTTTTGATGAAATCCAGAAGCTTGTGGTCCGCTTCTCGAAGCCCGGTACGGCTGCTCACCACGTAGACGATAAGGTGGCTTTTCAAAAGGTATTGTTGCAGCAAAGCGAAGTGAAGAGGGTTCGGGGAATCGCTTCCCTGACAGTCGGCGATTTCCACAAGGTTTCCGATCCATGAGGCTGGATAATGAATTTCCACATCCTTCAAATAAACGGCGCGAGATTCTTCGCCGACGAAATCCTGATGCCGTACCACGGAATCCCGGTCAAAAGTGAGTCGTCGCGGCTGGTCCTGGAGCAAGTCTTTGATCTTGGGATAGCCTTCCAGGTAGGCGTGAAGCAGAATAAAGGCGGCACTAGGAGCCCCTCGTTGGGACTGGAGTTCTCTCTGGACCGCAGCCAATTTCTTCAAAAGGTTTTCTCGGTGACCGCTTTTTCTAAGATCCCAGGTTTTTTTTGAAAGAGCTTCGTCTTCGCTCAGGGGCAGCATGGCCACCGCCCCGTTAATTTCCTGATGGATCTCTTCCCAGCTTTTGAATTCAATCCATCCTCCGGGAATGTCCGTGGAACGGATTCGAGTGATAAACGAAGTGATAATGCCGGCACCCCTTTTCAGCAGGTCTCCACCAAGAAGGGCGTTGATCAAAGTGCTTTTACCCGATTTGACGGATCCGGCGACGGCGATGCGTACCAAGGCTTCCTGCAAGGCGGTGCGGACCAGATTCAGGTGATCCAGCCACAAACTTTCCTGCTGGGCGTCAACCAGCTTTTCCCGGGCAAGCCTCTCCACAGCCTGACGCAGGGTATGCTCTCGAAGTTCAATGCTTTTTTTGAAGGCCAGGTAATCGTTCATGTGTCCCCACGAATCGGTCTGGAAAAATCTCGCTCGAGCCCCTGGCTCAAAACCGCGGTATGCTAGCCCATTTCGCTCACCCCGTAAACCTGCATTCGAGTCGTTTCAGTGCTGAAAGAACGGTATCCACAATTTCCCTCCGGGATTCGGCATGAAACCATTGAAATTCCTGATCTCCTTTGAACCACGTGATCTGTCTTTTGGCATAACGGTGCGTGTCCCTTTGCATGGTTCGAACGGCTTCCTCAAGGGTCATGGTTCCGGCAAGGTAGCGGCATATGTGTCGATACCCCAAGGATTGCATGGGCTTGAGCGTACAGGGGTAGCCTCTGCGTAAAAGGCTTTCAACTTCGCCCACAAGGCCTTGGTCAATCATATGAAGCACACGTCGGTCGATGCGGTCATAGAGATCATGACGGTCTCGAAACAGCGCCACCTTGATGGTTGGATACAAAGCCCGCCGAAAGCCGTGGGCTTTCTGCCAGTGCGAAAGGGGAACCCCGGTGCTGCGAAACACTTCCAGAGCGCGAAGAATGCGTTGACGGTCATTGGGATGAATCCGTGCCGCACTGGATGGATCCACACGATGCAGTTCGGAATGGAGCCAAGAAAGACCGTGCCGTTTCAGGTCTTCCAAAAGCCGTTGTCGTATTTCCAGGTTTGCGGAAGGACCAGGGCAAAGGCCTCGTGTAAGCGCCTTCATGTAGAGCCCTGTGCCTCCCACCACCAAAGGAATTTTGCCTTGAACGTGCAAAGCTTCAATGACCGAACGAGCATCCTGAGCAAAGGCGGCGGCATCATAGGGCTGATCGGGGTTGACAATGTCGAGGAGATGATGACGGATGCGAGCACGTTCTTTCGCGGTCGGTTTTGCTGTTCCGATGTCCATGTACCGATAAACCTGCATGGAATCGGCGTTGACGATTTCCGTTCCCAGCTCTTCGGCAAGCTCCAAGGAAAGATCTGTTTTTCCGACGGCAGTGGGGCCGGCGATGAGAATGATGGGAAGAGTGATGTGGGATTCCGGGGAACACGTCATCATCGGTGAAAGAATCGCTGAATTTGATCCAACGTGATTTTCCACCAAAGAGGTCTTCCATGAGGGCATGTGGCGGAAAGGTGCAAGGCGTCCAGTTCGGTGACAAGACAGCGCATTTCTTCCAGGGTCAACCGTTGTCCTGCGCGCACGGAAGAATGACAGGCGGCGGTATGAGCCAAGCGCTGGAGAAGATCGAGCTTAGGAGAAGGATCGTCTGCCGGAGTCCTTTCCACAAGACGTCGAAGAAGAAGGCCGGGATCCACCTGCTTAAGCACGGCAGGCATGGCGTGAATGACAAAGGATCCTCCCCCGAAAGGTTCCACTTCAAAGCCTAGGGATTGTAGGTCGGGAAGCCAGCGGGTGAGAGCGTTTCCTTCCAAAGGGGGAAGATCCAGAACCACCGGAGGTGCCAGGCGTTGGGATTTGGTGGAAGCGCCCTTTTGCGAAAGACGTTCGTAGCAGATGCGTTCATGGGCGGCATGCTGGTCGATAAGAATGAGTCCGTCCGGAGCTTCCAAAAGAATGTAACTGCACGCCAATTGCCCGAGGATTCTCAGGGAAGAAAATTCGGAAGATGTCGAGGGCTTTGAAGGCCATGGAGCTTGGCAGGTCTCTTCACCCACGGGCGATTCCAAAGAACGGGAGGCCCAAAGCATCGACATTGGCTCCGGGTGAGTAAGGAGCTGCTCAGCTTTTTCATGTTCAGCGTCTTCAAGAGGTTTCAAAATCGATTGGACTTCACGGGCGGTCACCCGTCGTTCCAAAGGCACTGTGTTTTGTGACGGCACATAAAAGGGACGTGCCCAGGATGCCTTCATGGCGGAGGTTAGAGACTGTGACACGGCCTGGCGAACCACGTCTATGACTGAGGGAGGATCCCGAAAACGCACCTCCCTTTTGGTGGGGTGCACATTGACGTCCACATGTCGAGGAGGCAGATCCAGAAAGAGGATAACAAAAGGGTAAGCGCCTTTAGGCAGCAGCGTATCGTAAGCGCTCAACACCGCGTGGGTCAGCAGCGTATCCTTGACGGGTCTTTTGTTGACAAAGAGAAAAAGGCTTCGTGTGTTGGCACGTTGCAGTTCCGGTGGTCCGAGAAGTCCGCGAACCACGGTAAATTCTGATTGAAAATCCAAGGGGATAAGCGTCTTGGCCAGAGCGGCTCCAAACACGTGAAAGGCTCGGTCGTGCACGGAAGCGGCTTTGGGAAAATCGTGCACCGTGCGTTCCTGGTGGACCAGCTGCCAGGATAATTCGGGATGAGCCAAAGCCAGGCGAAGAAAGATGTCGGAAATATGAGCGGCTTCGGTCTCGACGGCGCGCAAGAATTTCCTTCGTGCCGGCACATTGAAAAAAAGATCGCGCACCGTGATGCTTGTTCCCGCCGGGCAGCCCACTTCTTCCACCGTGCGAATGGTGCCGCCTTCCACCACAATGCGAACCCCGGAGACCGCCTCCTTTTCCCGCGTCACCAGTTCCAGACGACTTACCGCCGCGATACTGGGCAGAGCTTCTCCTCGAAATCCCATGGACTGAATACTCTGAAGATCTTCCACCGTCTTGATTTTACTGGTGGCGTGCCTTTCCAAAGCCAGAAGCGCATCCTCCGGGTTCATGCCTTCCCCGTCGTCCACCACGCGCACCAAGCTGCGACCCCCTTTTTGCACCAGCACGCGAATCCGCTGGGCCAAGGCATCCACACTGTTTTCAACCAGTTCCTTGACCACGGCGGCGGGCCGTTCCACCACTTCCCCGGCCGCGATTTGATTACACAATTGATCTGAAAGAACTTTAATCTTACCCATGGTTATTGCCTTATTGACATCGAAGGAGGGTTTCCTCCACTATGTCGTGCCGACATGAAGGTTCCATGACATGAATCTCCAAGCCAAACGTGATTTTCCTGGTGACAAAGGGCCACGATGATGATGCCCACATTCCAATCAATGGTCAACTGGCTGAGCAATGTGCTGGATGCTTATACCGTAGCGTTTTTCGTTTTCGATCCTTTGAAAAACGGCTTTCGGCTTGTGTCCTACCAGTCTCTCAGTAAACACCTGCAAAGAAGCCTAAGTTTACCCAAGGACGGCAGCGGCATTCTTTCTCAAGTGCACAAAGTCGGGCATACGGTCCATCTAGGCAAGGTGGAAGTGGAGAAGTTTGCAGGTTCCCTTCCTTTTTATCGTGAAGGAGAAGAGGGGATCAAGGGGCTTTTGGTGACCCCTGTGGCCGGAGACCTGGGGCTCCTTTATGTGGACACAAAACGTCACTGGGGCTTTAACGATAAGCAGCAAAAATGGATTCACGAAACAGCCAGGATTCTGGAACAGCTTTGGGATCAGCATCATCGGCTTCAGGAAAGGGATAGCTTCTCTCGAATTCTGACCCTTTGGCATAACCTTGTCGAGGCCTGGACAAAGGCTCAAAGCCGCACCGAAGCGGCTCAGGCCCTGGTGCAAGGCTGCGCGGATTATGTTCGCGCCGATTACGCCTTTCTCGTGGGACGATCCTGCGCTGAGAAATTTTATCGCCTGGAAGGCGCCGCCGGGAAAGTGCCTCAAAGGCTTCTGCAGACTCCTGTGCCCAGGGATTCCAGAGGTCTTGTCATCGAGGCCTTGGAAGCTTCAAAAAACCTTTTCATTCCGGCACTCAACCCCGAATCCTCGAATCATTACCTTTTCGTGGCCGGAGAACATATTCCCCACCAGGGATCCTTGTGGGTTTTGTGTGGAGGGTCCGCGCAATTGGGGCCCCTTGGCTTGGCGTTGCTAAGCAAAAAGCGGCTGAGCCTCACCCAAGATGATCGCGTGGCGGTGGAAAAAAGTTTTCGTATCTTTGAAGCCTTCTACGAAAGGTGGCACTATCAGGAAACTTACGCCCAATGGACGTGCCGAGATGGCGCCAGCGGCTTTTTGACGCCTTGGGCCTTTTCGGCACAGGTCAAGGATGCGGTCCAGGCCGCTCTGCAAAGCAGTGAACCTCTCAGCGTCATGATCGTCCAGTATGAACCTTGGCAGTACGCTCAAGCCGTTATCCCTCCGTCGGAACTGAATGTTTGGGAAAAAGCCCTGATGGAAAGCCTTAAGATGATTGTTCCTCCAAGTATTGTGGTAGGGCGGCTGGCCCAAAACAGGTGCGGCCTTTTGGCCCTTGGAGGGGAATTGCGAGACCTTGTCCCGGTTGTGGAATGCCTCGGTCGGGCCTGTCGAGGCTTAGCCGGTCCAAAGAAAAAGAAGCTGGCCCTGAAAACCTTTCTGGGGGCGGCTCAAATGCCCCAAGACGGGGTCACCTATGATGAGCTATGGATGGTGGCGTGTCGAAGGCTCTTTGAAGCGCTTCACGGAGGTCGAAAAGAATCGGTGGAAACACCTGGGGAAGCGGACAAAATTTCAAATTGACCTCCTTCGGCCTTATGACTAGACTCTCTTCAGTTGTTGTCACGTAGAAAAACGGTTCTGCCACACTCGAGAAGGGGCATGGATGCTGCAACGGTTATTGGGTTTCTTGTCCAAAGACCTGGCCATGGACCTTGGCACCGCCAACACCCTTATCTATCTCAAAGGGAAAGGGATCGTTCTCAATGAACCTTCCGTGGTCGCCATAGACAGGGACAATCATAGAGTTGTCGCCGTCGGCAAGGAAGCCAAGGGCCTCATGGGGCGAACTTCCGAAAGGGTCGTGGCTGTTCGTCCTCTGAAAGATGGGGTGATCGCCGATTTTGAAGTCACCAGTGTGATGATCAAGACGTTTCTTGCCCGTGTGTTGTCGCGTCGCCCCTTGGTCAAGCCTAAGCTTGTGGTGGCTGTTCCCACGGGAATCACGTCCGTGGAAAAAAGAGCTGTCATTGAAGCGGCGGAGCAAGCGGGGGCAAGCCGCGTGCATTTGGTGGAAGAGCCCATGGCGGCGGCCATCGGTGCCGGTCTTCCAGTGGATCAGCCCATCGGTAGCATGGTGGTGGATATTGGAGGGGGCACGACGGAAGTGGCCGTGATTTCCATGTTTGCGGTAGCCTACAGTGAATCGGTGCGCGTGGCCGGGGATGAAGCCAACGAGGCCATCATGCGCTATGTTCAAAGAGAAAGACAAATGATTATCAGCGAAGTGCTGGCCGAAAACATCAAGATGCAGATCGGTTCGGCCATTCCCTTGGACAAGCCCATGAAACTGGAAGTGCCCGGTAAGGACATCGTCACCGGTATTCCTAAGAATTTCACCTTGAGTGATGAAGAAGTCCGCTTTGCCATTCAAGAGCCGATTCATGTTATTGTGGAATCCGTGCGCCGCGCGCTGGAAAAGACACCGCCGGAACTTTCCGCGGATATCGGTCAACACGGCATTTGGCTGGCGGGCGGAGGGGCTCTGATCAAAGGGTTGGATCGTCTCCTGGAACAAGAAACCGGACTCAAAGTGAACATTGCCGATGACCCTCTCACCGCCGTGGTGCGAGGAGCCGGTTCGGTCATTGAACATTTCTCATATTTCCGTGATGTCTTCGTGAACTAAAAGGAGCGTCCTTCATGGAAAAGGTGTTCACGGCATCGGAAGTTCAAGACAAGATGGATTGTTACGGAGAATTCAACCGAAATGACAAGATTTGCGTCGGTCATTGTGCCTTGAACGTCACTTGCGCCATTCTTAAGGCCCGCGGCATAGACACCATCGCCGTGCGATACCTGGACGGTGCCCGCATGCCGGCATACCCGTCGGAAGTGCCATAAGATTTCATGTTTTCAAAAATGCTTTAAGTGTTTCAGCACCCTGAAATTGGCGCAACCGCTTCCATCCCCGCTTTACCGGCATCTAAAGCCGCCGCACGATACTCACGAGGTTTTTGAGGGTTCTGAAGGGTGAACAAGGCGAAGGAGGGGTTTTTTTTCTGCGTCGGCCAGCATTTCAAGAAGATTCCTAATACCCTGTTGAGCTTCCCGAACCGATTCCATATACAGGACTCGTTTTCGCTCGTGTTCGGCTTCTTCCTTTTTTAGTTCCAAACGCACCCGTCGAAGCTTGTGATAAGGAAGCAGCGTTTTCCAAAATGACGTATTGAGAGGGCGACCGTAGACCTGTTCCAGTTGCAAAACCAAGGCCTCGGCGCCTCGATCTTTGAGGAAACGTTCGAGATCGAAAATCTCTTGATCGGGAAGATAGTAAGGGGAAGTCTCCCAAGCCGCCACCTCTTCCTGCAAGGCTTTAAAAAGAGCGTGTGCTGCATCGTCCTTGCGTGTCATGAGCACTCCTTTTCCCCATTGTGATTTTTGTCCTCTTTATCGTTTCAACCTAGAAAGCCTCTTCCATAAGCTAAGAAACACTGCGACAAAAATCGACCCCGGCATGAAACTGCTCAGATTGGGCGAAAGCTTCAGGCTTCAAAAGATTAGATCATTGTTTCAAAAAAGATTATGCTTTTGAGGGCCGAACGCGCGGAGCCGCGGGAAATGGAATCGTTTCGCTTTTCTCTGGAACAAGGGAGGGACAGAACATGTACGTGGGTTGGCACATGAAGACAAATCTGGTGACGGTTTCTCCGGACACACCCGTGCTGAAAGCGCGCGAAATCATGGATTCGAAAAAGATCTCTCACTTGCCGGTGACCGACGGCAGGGCTCGGCTTCTTGGCATTGTCACGGACCGAGACCTCAAGGAAGCCTGGGCCTCCCCGGCAAGCACCCTGAGTGTTTATGAACTCACCTATGTGCTTCAAAAACTCAAAGTCGAGGCCATCATGACCAAAAAGGTTCTGACGGCTACTCCCGATATGACCATCGAAAGGGCGGCGAGCCTCCTGCATGCGCACCGTATCGGGGCTCTCCCCGTGATTCAAAACGATAAAGTGGTCGGCATCATCACTTCAACGGATCTTATGGAAGTGCTCCTCCAGGCTTTGGGCATGAGTGAAGACAGCGGCCGTCTGACTATTCTGGTGAGGGATCGCATCGGCATCTTGGCGGAAGTGGGACGTGCTATGCAGGAAGCCGGTATCAATATTCGAAGCGTGATGACCTTTCCCCTGCAAGGCTTTGAGGATTTGTGGCAGCTGATTTTGCGAGTGAATCTGGCTTCGTTGGAAAGAGCAGCTCAGGTGTTAAAGGAACGCGGCTTCAAGGTGATCACGAAATACGTGGAAGACTTAACCCCTTTTCTGCCGTAACGGCCTTGTCTATTGAAAAAGGCAGGACGGGACCATGGCGGAACTTATCGACTTTTTGGAACGAAAAAAAGGCTCCAGCCTGATTTGCGCCCGCCCTGTGGAATTTCGTTGGGGGGTATGGGCTTCAGGTCCAGCCTGGTTGTGCGCTCGCAGTGAATCGGCGAAGTTTGAAGCACACCGGATCGAATCCCAACGACTTTTGGGCCATGTGCACCTTCAGTGGCTGCCCAACCACGTGAAGCTTGACGGAGGCAGCCACTACACGGTGCAGGCTCTTTTCCGTTATCGAGACGACGAAGATGCCATGCGCCGAGTGTACCGGTTGGCAGGGCTGATGGAATGCGTGACTCGAGGTGTGTCTCCGGTCCTGCGTTCCGATCTTCTACGCCGTATTTACGAAGCCATCATGGCCGAACGAAAGGCTTTGCAAGTGGTGTGGCGGGGATCCGTGGACCGTTTTCTTCTTCCCCTCTACCTTCACCACGGCGTCGTCGAACGCTTTCTTACCCTTTTAAAGCCCCTGGAAAGCCTCCAGGAACTTTTTTCCGTAATAGAACGCGAAACCGCCATCCAGTTTGATCTTTTGTCCACACAGTATGTTATCTATGTGCCTTTGGCTTTTCGATGAGGAACCTCCTGAAAATCCATAGAAAGAGCACCCATGTTCAACAGGGTCTATTGTATCGGAGTTGATGTCGGCGGGACTTTTATCAAGATGGGCCTCTTTGATGAGAAAGGGGATCAGCACCGATTTGAGCGCCTTCCGTCCAACGCCTCAGGCCCTCCGGAAGCTCTGCTTCAAAACCTGGCTCAGGCCTGCCGAAATCTGATGATCGCCGCTCAAAAAGCGCAGGGCCGTGTTCTGGCTGTCGGGCTCGGTGTCGCTGGAAAACTTGACACAAAGGAAGGGACGGTGGTCTTTTCCCCCAATCTTCCCAACATGCAGGGATTCCCCTTGGCACCGCGCCTTCAGCAAGCTTTGGAAATCCCTGTCTTTATGGAAAATGATGCCAATGTGTTCGGTCTTGGCGAAAGATGGGCCGGGCAGGGCCGAGATGTCTCCAACTGGATCGGCGTGACTTTGGGAACGGGTGTGGGTGGGTGTCTTGTGGCCGATGGGTCGCTCTGGCTTGGAGATCAGTTGGGTTTTGTCGGGGAGATAGGCCATATGATCATAGACCCCGATGGGCCATTATGTGCCTGTGGACAAACAGGATGCCTGGAAGCCCATGCCTCAGGATCCGCCTTGGTTCGTGACATGACGGAAGCTCTCCGGCATGGAACACCGATGCCTACTTCGATCGAGCAGGCCATCCTAGAAAAGTCTCTTACCGCGGAACATGTTTTTTATGCCGCCCAGGCAGGAAATCCCCAGGCCCGAGATCTCTTTCGGCGCATGGGCTGGGCCTTGGGTCTCGCATTGGGAAACCTCTTTACCTTTCTCGGCATTCAAACAGCTATCCTTGGAGGTGGAGTCAGCCAAGCGTGGCCACTGTTTTTTCCTTCCCTTATGGAGACCCTTCACACGCGTTATCGAATGCTCGACGCCACAAAGATCAAAGTTTACCGTAGCACTCTCGGTGCCCAGGCTCCCCTCTATGGTGCCGCGCATCTGGCCTGGAAAGCATTGAGGGGAGATTCCAAAACGCCATCCTCTAAGTCGCCTTGAAAACAAAAACGCATCGCACCAGATCGAAAGGCACACCTGCCATGGTGTCCGCAAAATGCGATTGGAGGATGCCAAAACAACGCCACCGTATCCAAGGGCATGGAGTGCGGCGCTGATCTTTTGCCCGGTGATTTCCGGAATACGACACCCTTTTCTTCTGGAGGTGAGGCGGCGCCTCGCCCCAAGATGCCTCGAACAGGGTTTTTCCGGGGAACGCCAACGGTTCCGGGCGCATGGTGAGGGGGACAACCACCACCGATTCCAAGAAAAACACCGGGCGCTCCTATTCTTAAACAGGCCGTTAGCCTCCGATGGAAGTCATGGGGCGGGCATGGCATTTGCGCCGAGGCACCGAGCCGCCGCCGCTGAGAGGATGGCTTTTGGGTTTTCTTTGGACGGCTTGCAAAATGATTCCGGCGATCTGTTCGTCGGAAAAACCATGGCGCAAGGGATGACGCAAGTCCACGTGACCATCGTCAAAGAGGCATGTTCGCAGGGAGCCTTCCGCGGTGATTCGCAGCCGGTTGCACGTGGGACAAGAATGATGGCTCATGGGGCTGATCAAACCGATTTTTCCCGGGGCTTTGGGGAACTGAAAATAGCGAGCCGGGCCGTTACCGTTTCCCGAACCGGTAGGAAGCAGAGGACCGATGACCGAAAGACGCTGCATCACAAGGTCAGAGGACAGGTAACGCTCTTCGTAGGCGTCCGGGCGAAAGGGCATGAGTTCTATGAATCTTACATGAAATGGATAAGTCAAAGTGAGTTGAGCCAGCGCTTCGATCTCGTCATCGTTGACACCTTTCATGGCCACCACGTTGATCTTGACAGGGGAAAACCCTAGATCCAGCGCCGCGTGTAAGCCGCGCCACACACGCCAAAAAGCATCCACTCCAGTAATGGCAGCATATTTGGCCGGTTGCAAAGTATCGAGGCTTACATTAAGCCTGCGGATGCCGGCCTGCCAAAGCCTTTCGATCAAAGATTCCAGAAGAACCCCATTGGTGGTGAGACTCACATCCTGAATGCCAGGCACCGCGGAAAGATGTGCCAAGAAATCTAAAATGTCCTTGCGCACGAAGGGTTCCCCCCCGGTAATGCGCACCTTGGAAATACCCAAACCCACGGCAATGCGCACAAGCCGCAACAGCTCTTCGTAACGCAGGATTTCTTCATGGGGAATAAAACGAAAACCTTCCCGTGGCATACAATAAGTGCACCGAAGATTGCACCGGTCTGTAACGGAAAGCCTCAGGTAATCCACGCGTCGAGCGTAGCCGTCCACAAGTTGCGTGCGCATATCGCTATCCTTGAACGTCTCTCCGTTGCTCCCAAGTCCTCTTGAAGTTATTAAGCGCTTTCCTCTCGCTATGTCAAGGTGAGAATAACGTAAACACGTCTTTTATGCCGTGCGGCTTCAGTGCTATGATGCAGCCGTCCTGAAGTTCAAAGGGGCAGTGGATGGGGCGCGCGAGGCCTTTTTCTATGGCCCATGATCGCGTAGTCTGGACGGCAGGACGTTGGAGTCTCCGTAGGTGAGGAGGTCCTTATCACAACAGTCTGAAAAGGGAGGCAGCGGCCATGCAAGGAAGGAAAGTGGGCGTTACAGTGACCGAGCATCTTTTGCGCCAGCAACGGTTGACGCCTCAGGCGACGGGGGCCTTCACGCTCCTTTTCAACGAACTGGTGGTTGCGGCGAAACTTATCAACCGAGAACTGAACAAGGCCGGACTGAACGACATTTATGGACTTACGGGAGACGTCAACGTCTACGGGGAGCAGGTACAGAAGCTCGATGATTTTGCCCACCGAGTCTTGGTCCGACGATTGAGTCAATCGGAGCAATTGTGCTGCATCGCCTCAGAAGAGGATGCGGATCTCATTGAAATTCCAAGCACAATCCCACGCGGCCCTTATATTTTGCTGATGGATCCTTTGGACGGATCTTCCAACATTGATGTGAACGTGAGTGTGGGAACGATTTTCTCCATTCGGCGTCGCCTTCGCGACACTGGTCCTGTAACTTTGGATGAAGTATTGCGCCCCGGCACGGAGCAGGTGGCCGCCGGCTATTTCATTTACGGTTCCAGCACCATGTTGGTTTACACCACAGGTCAGGGAGTGCACGGCTTCACATTGCACCCCGCTTTGGGAGAATTTTTCTTGAGCCACGAAAATATTCGTATTCCCAAAAGAGGCAAGATCTTCAGCGTCAATGAAGGAAACTACAACTATTGGGACGATTCGGTTCGCCTCTATGTGGATTACCTGAAGACCCCCGATAGGGAAAAGGGCCGTCCTTACACGGCACGCTATATCGGGTCTTTGGTGAGCGATTTTCATCGAAACCTTATGAAAGGCGGCATTTTTATGTATCCTGCGGACCGTAAGGATCCCAAGAAGCCCTCAGGAAAACTGCGTCTTATGTTTGAAGCGGCCCCCATGGCCATGGTGGCCGAACAGGCAGGCGGAGCCGCCACGGACGGGCTGCGACGTATTCTCGACATTGAACCCGAAACCTTGCATGATCGTGTCCCTTTGTTTGTGGGCAGTCAAGAGGACGTGGAAGAAGCAGCCCGATTCCTTCGTGGGGAAGCGCCGTAGTTGCGTAAAAGCGTTGAGAAAAACCATGCTTGTTCTCGGTATCGAGACTTCTTGTGACGAGACGGCTGCGGCTCTGGTACGAGACGGGCGCATCATCTTATCGGACGTGGTCGCAAGCCAAATCGCGGTGCATAGTCCCTACGGCGGCGTGGTGCCCGAGTTGGCGTCTCGAAAACACGTGGAAAGCATTCTGCCGGTCATTGCGGAAGCTTTACGATCGGGTGGGGTCACACTTCGAGATGTGGACGCCTTGGCGGTGACGCAAGGCCCCGGGCTCATAGGAGCCCTTCTAGTAGGCTTGAGCGCCGCCAAGGGATTGGCTTACTCGTTGAAAAAACCCCTTATCGCCGTCAATCACTTGGAAGGCCACATGGAAGCAGCTTTCGTGGAAACACCTCGACCGGAAGAGCCTTTTGTGTGCCTGGTGGTTTCCGGCGGCCATACAGCGCTGTATTTCGTGGATGCCGACGGCACCTCTCGCTGTGTGGGCAATACTCGAGATGACGCGGCGGGAGAAGCCTACGATAAGGTGGCGAAGCTGCTGGGGTTGGGATACCCTGGCGGCGTTATCATTGATCGGCTTGCTCAAGGCGGAAATCCTACGGCGTTTTCCTTTCCCAAAGCCCACCTGGAAAAGGGATCTATGGATTTCAGTTTCAGCGGCATTAAGACGGCGCTGGCCTATTTTGTCAAAAAACATGGTTCCCCCCTGGAAAACTCTACCACCCTTCCATACCGGCTCGAAGACGTGGCGGCCAGTTTTCAAGAAGCCGTCGTGGAGGTTTTGGTGGAAAAAACCATGGCGGCCGTGGAACATTTTCAAGTACGCCATGTGGCTGTTGCGGGCGGCGTGGCGGCCAACAGCCGACTGCGTGCAAAACTTCAAGAGGAAGCAGCGTATCGCAGGATCCACCTGTATCTTCCCGCGATCCGCTATTGCACCGACAATGCGGTGATGATTGCCATGGCCGGGTACCGCCTATGGCAGCGTCGTGGGTTCCTCTGCGATCCTCTGTCATTGGATGCTGTATCCCGATGGGTGGACCTATAAGGCACGCATGAAGGGTTTTCTTTCTCCGCAGGAATACTTCAAGATCACCGGAAAGCGTCCCAGAAAAGCTCTTGGACAACATTTTCTGAGTCAGCCCAAGACGGCCGAAAAAATCGTTCGTGCCGCGGGAATTCTTTCCGAAGACGTGGTGGTGGAAGTGGGCCCCGGTCTGGGCATTCTTACCGGCTTTGTCGCAGGCACCTGCCGTCGTCTTCACCTGGTGGAAGTGGATTCGGACTTGGCCCAGCTCGCGGAGCAAGCCCTTAAAGATAAAGAAGACAGCGTTCGAGTCCACCGCATGGACATCCTTCATTTTGATTGGAGTCGGCTGGCTGAGGAAACCCAAAGAAGGCTCGTGGTCCTGGGCAATCTTCCCTACCACATTAGCTCCCCTTTGATGTTTCGTCTTCTCGAACATCGCCGGTCTGTCCATCACGGGGTTTTTATGGTTCAGAGGGAAGTGGGAAGGCGATGGGCCGCAGCCCCGGGATCGAAGGAATATGGGGTTTTGTCTGTGCTGTTGAGCCTCTATGGTCGTGTTGAGCCTTTGTTTCCGGTAGGGCCCGGCCAATTTTATCCACCCCCGAAAGTGGAGTCTGTCGTTGTTCGAATCGATTTTCCCGAAGAACAATGCGATTTGAAAGACGTGGACTTTAAGCTGCTGAGAAGCTTGGTGAACGCTGTTTTTCAAAAGCGCCGAAAGACCTTGGTCAATAGCTTGGTCGGCTTTCATGGGCTTAACGCCGCAAAGGCTCGCAAGGCCCTTGAGGCGGCCGGCATGGATCCTGGAATTCGGCCTGAAGCCGTTGAGCCCGAAGCCTACGCAACCCTGGCACGAATCCTGAGGACTTTGAATCTCTCTGTCGAGAGGGACTCCACGAGGCATGACAATTCTTTAGATACTTAGCCCCCATGGTCTTTCAAGCCACGTTCAGGAGGCTCGCCCAAGAGTTTTTCCGAGAACTGGCAACACCAAGGTTTTTAATGGAAATTGCAGGTAGGGGCGAGGCGGCGCCTCGCCCTTATAAGGCTTCCAGGAAAACCATGGTCTTTTTTCAATGTCGGGCAAGCTTGAAGGTTTCTGCCGGCACCCCAATTGTGGGGGTGGACCTGTGTGTCCGGCCCAAAGGATTGTCGTGCCTGAACGGCCTAGGGGCGGACACATGGGTCCGCCTCTGGGAAGGCGACCGAAAATTTATCCTTGGGGCCGGGCACGTCCCGCACACAGAAATGGCAGGTCGGAGGCTCGAGCTCCCAGGAAAACAAGGGTCTTGCGGCGTAGGGGCAAGGCGCCGCCTCGCCGCTACGTCTCAGCTTGGAATGGCTCATTCGAGGTTCTCGGGGAAGCTCCAAGTGAGAAGCGAAGACCATAGCTTTCCAGAAGGAAAACGCCTCCTTGGCGAGAAGAAAGCCTTTTCGGCCTAGTCACGTACCGAGATTGCCGGAGTGCCGGATGCTTGCGTGTCAAAGGTTTTTTCAAGGTGATGGTCTTTATTGACTTTAGAGGCTGAGCTTGATAGGGAAGCTGCGGCATCGTGGGCGATGCCGGCAACGCCGCTTGGATCCTTGAAGGACCGAGACGGACGCGGCCGATGAAGGGCTTGATTTTACCAGGACAAGGGTTGTTTGCAGGGCCTTCTGGGCAGCGGTCTCGGGGGCTTTTTTTGTGAACAACCCCTGCAGGCAAAGAAAGGAGAAGCCATGCGCGTCATCGACACGGTCGGCGAGATGCAGCAGCAGGCGAACCTATGGCGTCGTGAAGGACGGGTCATCGGGTTCGTGCCCACCATGGGCTACCTTCACGAAGGGCACCTGGCTTTAATGCGGTGTGCCAAGGAAAGAAGCGACCGGCTCGTGGTGAGTGTGTTTGTGAACCCTACTCAATTTGCGCCGGGAGAAGACTTTGAACGCTATCCTCGAGATCTGGACCGAGATCTGGCTTTGATGCAATCGGTAGGTGTGGACGTGGTTTTTGCTCCCACGGTGCCCGAGATGTATCCGGACGGATTTCAAACCTACGTGGAAGTGCGCGAAGTGACCCAGCCTCTCTGCGGCGCCAAAAGGCCCGGGCACTTTCGTGGGGTCACCACGGTGGTGGCCAAGCTTTTTCACATCGTCAAACCTCATGTGGCGGTTTTTGGAGAGAAGGATTACCAGCAGTTGTTAACCATTCGACGCATGGTTCACGATTTGGCCATGGACGTGGAGATCGTGGGGCATTCGATTGTGAGGGAACCCGACGGGTTGGCCATGAGCAGCCGCAATGTGTACCTTTCTTTTGAGGAACGCGGTGAGGCCTTGCTGTTGTCCAGAGCCCTGGCGGAAGTCACACGACTTGTTCAAGCCGGAGAACGCGACGTTTCCATGCTGGTTTCGGCGGCTCGAAAGATCCTGGAACAGGGAACGCATGTGCGCATCGACTATGCGGAACTACGGGATGCTGAAACCTTGGAAGAGATGGCCTCATTGGATCGGCCGGGAGTGTTGGCTCTGGCCGCCTATGTGGGACAAGCGCGTCTTATCGACAACGCCGTACTTCGGCCTTGAAACTTTAAGCCACGTTCATGACGGAGGAGACACCATGCGTCGCACCATGATGAAATCGAAGTTGCATCGAGCCCGTGTGACCGATGCCAATCTGAACTACGAAGGAAGCCTGACCATCGATGCTCAGCTCATGGAACTGGCTGACATTTTGCCTTACGAACAAGTAAGGGTCTACAACGTGAGCACGGGGGCGCGCTTTGAGACCTACGCCATTGAAGGGCCTCGAGGCGGCGGGGATATTTGCCTCAACGGAGCAGCGGCCCGTATGGGTGCTGCAGGAGATCTTATCATCATCGTCACTTATGCCGACTATGAAGAGGAAGAAGCCAGAAGGCACGCTCCCCGAGTGATCCTTTTGGATGATCGAAACAAACCCAAAAAGCCGGAGCTGGTGCAGAGTTGGCGTTCCTGAAGGGATTGAAACACCGTCTACGAGGCTATTTCATAACGGGACTGCTCGCCGTGGTCCCGCTTACTTTCACCGTTTACGTGATCAGCATTGTCCTTCGAAATTCCGACAAGATTTTTAATTTGCTTCCCGAGGCTTACAATCCAAGGCGTTTGATCCCCTTTCCTATTCCGGGATTGGGAATCCTTGTCGTGGTGCTTGTTATTTTTATCATCGGGTTGCTGGTAAAAAACTATGTGGGAAGCCGCATCATGGATTTTGGGGAAAGAATCGTTTATCAAATTCCACTGGTGCGCCCCATCTATTCGGCCGTCAAACAACTTCTGGTGGCCATTTTCACCCAAACCGGCGAAGGGTTTGAAAGGGTTGTGCTTATTCAATATCCACGCCGGGGCATTTATGCCATCGGATTCGTTACCGGCGTTGCCCGCGGTGAAGTGCAGGAAATGACGGATCAAAGGGTTCTTAACGTCTTTTTGCCGACAACACCCAATCCCACGTCCGGCTTTTACCTCTTGGTGCCGGAAACAGACGTTATTCCACTCAGAATTTCCGTGGAAGACGCCTTTAAATTGATCATTTCGGGGGGACTTGTCAGCTCCCAGGAAGGGCTCTTGTGGAACGGTGTCCAGCGTAACTCGACCCCACCAGGCGAGACGCAGGCATTGAATGCCATTAACAAAGGAAAGGGAGAAGAATCATGTCCATGAGTCGATTTCTTTTCACGTCGGAGTCGGTCACCGAAGGTCATCCCGACAAGGTTGCCGATCGGATTTCCGACTCCATTCTCGACGCTATTATCGCCGAAGACAAGAGCGCTCGAGTGGCCTGCGAGACCTTGGTGACCACAGGTTTGGCCTTTATCGCGGGTGAAATCACCACCTCCGCATGGGTGGATATGCCTCAGATCGTGAGGGAATGCATTCGCGATATCGGCTATAACGACTCGTCCATGGGTTTTGATTGGGAAACCTGTGCGGTCATCTCTTCCATAGACAAACAATCTCCGGACATTGCCATGGGGGTCAATGAGGGTGAAGGCCTCTTTGACGAGCAAGGCGCCGGAGACCAGGGGCTTATGTTCGGATTTGCCTGCACCGAAACCCCGGTGCTCATGCCTATGCCTATCTACTACGCGCATCGAATCACTCGAAAACTCGCTGAAGTGCGCAAGAACGGACTTCTGGAATGGCTGCGCCCGGACGGCAAAAGCCAGGTGACCATTGAATACATCGACCGGAAACCTGTTCGCGTAGACACGGTGGTCGTGGCGGCCCAGCACGCCCCGGACGTCACCTACAAAACCATTCAGGAAGGGATCATCGAGGAAGTCATCAAGAAGGTCTTTCCTCCCGATCTTCTCGATGACAAGACGCGATATTTCATCAACAGCACCGGCCGTTTCGTCATTGGAGGCCCCATGGGTGACTGCGGGATGACGGGACGCAAGATCATCGTCGATACCTACGGCGGCCAAGGAAGCCACGGCGGCGGCTGTTTTTCGGGAAAAGACCCCACCAAGGTGGACCGAAGCGCTTCCTACATGGCCAGATATGTGGCGAAAAACATTGTGGCCGCCGGATTGTGCGAACGCGTGGAAGTCCAGGTGGCTTACAGCATCGGTGTCGCCGAACCCGTGTCCTTCATGGTCAACTCTCAAGGGACATCCAAGATTCCGGACGATGAGATCGCCAAGATAGTGCGGGAGGTTTTCAGTTTTAAACCGGCCAACATCATTCGCCATTTAAAGCTCCTGCGGCCCATATACAAAAAGACCTCCTGTTACGGTCATTTTGGACGAAACGATCCCGATTTTACCTGGGAAAAGACCGACATGGTGGATGTGCTTCTGGAAAGGGCGGGGCGTTTCGGTGCTTCGTAAACACAAAAAGAGCTGACCTGCAAGCTCAAGCTCGTGGTCCTCTAAGAGGAGATGGCATGGACTGTCATGTGAAAGATCAAGCTCTTGCAGAAAAGGGGCGTCTGAGGATCGAGTGGGCGGCTCGATCCATGCCCGTTCTTCGCTCCATTCGAGAACGCTTCGCCAAAGAAAAACCGTTACAAGGTCTGCGCCTTTCGGCGTGCTTGCATGTGACTACGGAAACCGCGGCTCTGGCCCAAACCCTGAAAGCCGGAGGGGCTGAGGTGCGTTTATGCGCGTCCAACCCCTTGAGCACTCAGGACGACGTGGCGGCTTCCCTGGCAGTCCACGACGGCATTTCGGTCTTTGCCATCAAAGGCGAAGATACGGAGACCTATTACCGGCATATTCATCAGGCCTTGGCCCATGGACCTCAAATCACCATGGATGATGGAGCGGACCTGGTGAGTACCTTGCATGCGGACCAAAAGGATCTTCTTCAGGGTATTCTCGGCGGAACCGAAGAAACCACAACGGGTGTTATTCGACTACGCAGCATGGCGGATCAAGGAGTGCTGCGCTATCCCATCATTGCCGTCAATGACGCCAAAACCAAACACCTCTTTGATAACCGTTACGGCACAGGCCAAAGCACCATCGACGGCATCATTCGGGCCACAAATAGACTGTTGGCCGGTTCCACTTTTGTGGTCAGCGGCTACGGGTGGTGCGGTCGTGGTGTGGCTATGCGGGCGGCCGGCATGGGAGCCAAGGTGGTGATTACGGAAGTGGATCCCCTGCGAGCTTTGGAAGCCGTCATGGACGGCTACCAGGTGATGCCTATGGCGGAAGCCGCCCGCATCGGGGATTTCTTCTGCACCCTTACCGGAGACATTCACGTCATTCGTCGAGAACATTTTGAAATCATGAAGGACGGCGCCATTGTCGCCAATTCCGGCCATTTCAACGTGGAACTGGACCTGGACGCTCTGGCGGCCATGGCTGTGACAAAGCGCTCGGTGCGAGACTTCGTGGAAGAATACAGGCTTGCCGACGGCCGATGTATCTATGTTCTGGGGGAGGGGCGCCTGGTCAATTTAGCGGCCGCTGAAGGCCATCCCTCCAGTGTCATGGACATGAGTTTCGCCAACCAGGCCTTGTGCGTGGAGTATCTGATCAAGCACGCCAAAACTCTGGAAAACAAGGTCTATGGTGTGCCCGAAGCCATAGACAAGGAAATCGCGCGACTTAAGCTGGAAAGCATGGGAGTGGCTATCGACCGTTTAACCGAGGAACAAGAAAAATACCTTCATTCCTGGGAAATGGGGACATAACGGATAGGCCATGCCCCCAAGATCGAGAAAGGCTCTCGAAAGGGTGAATCGACAAACCTTGTCGAGAAACCAGTGTGGATGGGTGTTATGGCTGCTGGTGACCGTTTTGGTTCTGGGGGGATGCGGCCTATTGAAACTTCGGCCAAAACCCCCGGACCGCTTTGAAAAGGTCTCACCGCGCAAGATACCGGAAGTGACCGACGACCTACAGACAGAGGGATTGGAAGCGGCCCTGGAACAGTCGCTGGTGTACCTGGACCGTGTGCGGGATTATCGCGTCCTTGAAATAAACGGACGCCCGGTCAGTAAGGAATGGGTTCGGGAAACCCTGCTCCTTTTTCGGGAAAGGCTTCGAGAGGGAAGGCTCAACCGGCGCACTTTGGCTCAGGACTTTGACTGGTATAAGGCGAAGGTCACATCCAAAGACGCTCAGGGCATGCTGATTACCGGCTATTATGAACCCATCCTTTCGGCGCGCCGGCATCCGGATGAAAAGTACCGGTATCCCATTTACGAACCGCCCTCGGATTTGATTCGAGTGGCCCTGGAGCGGTTTTCCGGGGTGAAGCTGGATCCCGGCGGCGTGCGGACCCTTGTGGGGCGTGTGGAGGGTCGCCTGCTTGTGCCCTATTACTCCAGAAAGGAAATCGACGGGGACGGAGTCCTTCAGGGAAAGGCGACGGCTTTGGCTTGGTTGGACAATCCCTTTGATGTCTTCAGTTTGCACATTCAGGGTTCCGGCGTTCTTCAGTTTGAAGACGGCGTGTTGCAACGCGTGGGTTATGCGGCTTCCAACGGTCATCCTTACGTGAGCGTGGGCAAGGTGCTCATTGAAGAGGGAGTGATTCCCAAAGAAGAGATGTCTTTGCAGAGTCTTCGTCAGTATTTTGCGACCCATCCGGAAAGGACCGCGGAGCTCTTAGGGCGAAACCCCAGTTACATCTTCTTTCGATGGGTGGATGTGGGGCCCGTGGGAAGCCTCAATGTGCCGCTGACGGTGGGACGATCCGTCGCCTTAGACAGTGAGATTTACCCCAAGGCCCTTTTGGGTTTTCTTCAAGGGACTCTGCCGGCCCCGCAGGACAACAACTCCACAGCCACGACGCCTTTCACTCGATGGGTGCTGCACCAAGACAGTGGAGGCGCCATTCGAGGCCCTCATCGGCTGGATCTTTTTTGCGGCACTGGCCTTGAAGCTGAACGGGTTGCCGGTCGCCTTAAATCCCCCGGTACTTTTTACATCATCCTGAAAAAAGAGGCGCCGCTTTCCAATTAGGCCGATGGACTTGAGTGATCCGCAAGTTTATGAAACAGCAGAAGCATTTCGTCAAAGCATCGACAAATGGTTCGTGCGGCTTCCATGGTTTCAGGATCGGGCGATGTTTTTTCAAGGTGTTCAAACAGGACCTGCTGAGCCGCTCGAAACCGGTCGGTCGCCCTTTCTGAAAAAGCTAAAAGGTGACGAAAAAGCAGGTCAGGGGAAAGTTCGTGTGCCAGCTCATCCAACTGGCGACGTTTCGAGTCGTAATCTTTGGCGAGGGAAACCAGTTCATTCAGGGCCGATGAGGAAAACTCTGTCATGGCAGACCTCCAAGCAGCCGCTCACCCCTAAAGACGCCGTGGCGCGTGACAAGGGTCTCGGTCGTGATTAATAATATTTAAAATCCATGATGCAGACACTGGGGGTTTTCCGAGAGCGGGAGTGCCTTGCAAATTTAGAGTTTTTTGATATGAGAATAAGGTCATCACGTCGACATCAAGGAGCTATGGACTGAACGATGCGGAAAATTCATACTTTTCGATATCTTGATCAAGGCTATCGCGGTTATCAGGACTTCCATCAGGGTGCTGAAAGTCCCATGGCGGCTAAGCTTCTCAAAATTTACGTGGCCGAGCAGGTTCGGTTTCCCGTAAGTGACGTTTCGCCTCAGGTCATGCGAAGGATACAGGATCGGCTCGTTTTTACCAATCCTGAATATGAGCAGAGGCATCTCAGAGGGGAATGGATCGGAGGGATTCCGCCCCAGATTCATTGTCTAAAAAAATTGGGTTCCAGCTACGTGGTGCCTCGAGGCTTTTTGGATCAGCTGTTGGATCTGTGCCGCAAGTTTCAGCAGCCATACAAGATTTTTGACAATCGACGATTGTTGGCATCGGTGCCCATGGAATTTCACGGGCAGTTGAAAGAGTATCAGCTTCAGGCGGCGGAAGAGATTTTGGAACGCGATGCGGCCACCCTTCTCGGCGGCTATAAGAGCGGCAAGACGGTCATTGCCCTCTATGTGATAGCTCAGCGCAAGCAGCCCACCCTGGTGCTCATTCCTCGTATGGATCTTCTGGAAGGATGGCTCACCAAGATTGTCAATTTCCTACAGATTCCTTTGGAGGAAATCGGCATTTTTGTTCAGGGTCTGCACAAGATGGGGGAACGCATCACGGTGGCCCATACGGCTGAAATGATGAAGGTTTGGAGGAAGGTCAAGGAAAACGTGGGTTTTGTGGTTTTAGACGAATGTCAAAGAAGTCCGGCCAAGGTGCTTACTCAGTTGATTCCCAACTTCGATAGTCGTTACCTGCTGGGATTGTGCAACGCCACACAGCGTTATGATTTGCTGTCGCGTTTTGTCTTTCTTTACATGGGTGATGTGGTTTACTCGATCAATGAGCAGGATGCACGGGAAGGTCGTGGTATTCTTCGAGCCCAGGTGGTGGCTCGCCCCACCGGTTTTGACTATCCGTACCAGAGTCGAGACGACTACGTGCCCATGTTGCAGGCCTTGATGAGTGATGAAGAACGTACACGTATCATTGTCAACGATATTGAAGCGGAGCTTGAGGTGGCTGAAGGTCCTCTTGTGGTGGTTTCCGGAGGAGAAGAGCAGACCGAGACGCTTCGAGCTCAGTTGAACCAACGGGGTATTGAAGTGCATATTCCAGAATGCCGGTGGGAAGAGCGCAGGGATCATGAGGAAGAGGAACTGGATACAGATGAAGATCAGGCCCGTGGGTGGTTAGAAAATTTTCCTCAGGGTCCGGCCGTCGTGATCATGAAAGCCGATGATCTTTTACGCTGCTATCGGCATGTGATCATGGAGGTGCTTTTCTTGGCTGTGCCTCTGTTTTTCAAAAAGAACGTGACACAGGCTCTTCGGGCCCTGTTGATGTCTTGCGGTGGTCATGGAGGCAACGGTTCCGGGGCTTCTTCCAATGGGCGGCGTGTCAAGATCTATGACTACGTGGATCAGAAAATCGGCCTTTTTGAAAACTATTTCCGCATGCGCAGCTACAATTACGGAGTCCACCCCGACATTCTTCTCAATAACAATTAATTGCCATTCCGTCCTTTAAAGCCTTGACCAAAGGATTCAGGCACAGAAGCCACCACAGGCGGCGGGGCCTCTAGGAAACCCTGAGTCAAGGCGTCTGAGGAGTTGCCTTGAGAACGGATTTTTTCCTGGGAGCGCGGGCCTAGGGCCCGCTGTTTGTGCTGGCGGGACGGGTGCGCTTCCAGGGAACGGCCCAATTTCGAGTTTGCGAGGGTGAGACGGCGCCTCGCCCTACCGTAAAAGGGCATCAGAGACCTTGGTATTGGGGATTCTTGAACACCCTTTAGATAAATGGCCATGAATCCAAAATAGATGGATTGAGGCGGGTTCCACAAACCTTGATGGGCTAGACACGAGGGTTTGCCCTGTGCCGATCGCCGAACAGAGAACGCACGGAGCAGCCAACTTTTATGGTTAGTGACCGAATGCAGCCTTATTCTTTTGTGGCTTTGGCATCTTTTCTAAGGCACGATTCCCGTGTGTTGACTCTGGGGGTTCGCCCCACCTTGGGGGATTACACTCCTGAAGAGCGGCGAAAGCTTCGAGAGGCCCATTGTGTGTTGTTTCCCACGATGCGTTTCGCCGAGGTCTTGGAAGCCGGCGGATGCCGATGTTTTCCTTCAGGGCCCACTTATCGGTATCAAAGGTGGAGGCCGTTACAGTGGACCCTCGCGTCTTTTTTAGGGCTTCCCATGGTTCGAGCCCGCTTGTGTTATGGAAAAAAAGGAAAGCGAGACGTTCTTTCAAACTTTAAACTTCCTTTTCGAGCCTTGGGCCCTCGGGCAGGACAAGACCCTATCGTTTTGGTGAAATCTCATGACGCATGGGAGGCCCTAGCGTCGTTATGGGATCCCGTCCTAGTTTTGGAGCATGCCCCGTACCGCTGGCAAGACGAGGTGTGGGTGGTTTGTGGCATGGTGGTAGCTCACAGAATCGGGCACTGGAACGGTGTGGACGAGCCCTTGTGGGGTCCATGGGTGTGGGTGTACCAGAAGAACCCTCAGGAGGAGATCTTTCATCTTAGCCGGCAGGTGTGCTGTATGGCGCACATCGACGAGGCCGTCTTGTGCTGGGGGCGCACGGAAGAAGGGCGTGGTTGTTTCTTTGAAGGCATGCATAGACCCCCGCCGTTTGTCAGCATGAAAGGTCAAAGACTGGGACGGCATGAGATCGCCTTTGATGCCTTGGTTCAAGGCATGCAGAATGGGGCCGTCACCCCGTGACATGCTGAAGGTTTGCCTGAAGAAAAGGACCTTGACTTCGAATCCTGTGGATGCTCACAAAGGCCGCGCACAAAAGTTGTGCTTGAAACAGTTCCAAATCAGGCTCAAGCCGGTGATGAACTTAGAAAAACGGACGGAGAGGTGAACAGTGATGGTGGATGAATGGGAAAAAGAATATGAAAAATCGGCGCAGTTGGCCCAGCGTCATTTTCGAAAGGATGTTTCGGGATTTCGGGAAAGGAGACGGTTCGAACTGGAAGATCTTTTGCGAACCGAACAGGAAAAGCCCGAGGACATGCGGGACGAGGCAAAGATTCGCTGGATCCTGGAAGAACTTCAAAGCATCGATGGACAGGAGGCCCGGAAGACCTGAACTTTTGTCTTTTACCGCCCAACCCTGGTGATCCTTCGTGAAACCGGGAGCCCCTTTCTGAACCTTGAAGGCATGAGCCACCCTTATACCGAGGTATCATATGATGCGACGACTCCGTGAGCGCTTTTTCCGTATAATGAGTCTTTCTACCTTGTTCTGTGTGATGGGTTTCCACGGGTGGGTTTCCGGCCTTGAAGCGGCGCCGTCTTCTGTGCCGCAGTCTTTTCTGGACCAGGTCCTGCCTTCTCAGGGCAAAGATGTTTTTGTCACCCTACGCAATGGACTGACGGTGCTCATTCGTCCTCGTGACGATACCGATGTGGTCGCCGCCAAGGTTTTTGTTCGAGCTGGATCACTCTATGAAGGGGAGAAAATGGGCGCCGGTTTATCCCATTATCTGGAACATGTGGTGGCTGGCGGAACCACCAAGTCTTTCACGGAAGAAGAAGCACGACGGCGGCTTGAAAAGTTGGGAGGGGCTTCCAATGCTTATACGAGTCATGATCGAACCGTTTATTACATCACCACTTCGGCGGATCACTGGCGTGATGCTCTAGATTTGCTGTTGTCGTACGTGACCGAGTGCACTCTGGATGCTTCTCAGGTGGCGCGGGAAAAAGCCGTCATTCAACAGGAATTCAAAATGGGCGAAAACGATCCTTCAAGGCAGCTCTGGAAGCTCTTCATGAAAACGGCCTATTCCATCCATCCGATACGGCATCCGGTCATCGGTTATGAGGATCTTTTTGTTCAAATCACTCGAGACGATCTGGTGTCCTACTACACCCTTCGGTATCAACCTCAGAACATGGTCTTGGCTCTGGTCGGGCATGTGGATCCCCAGGCGGTCATCGATTTTGTTGGTGAGAAAACGGCTCAAGTCACAAGAACACGTTGGAACACCGATGTTTTGCCAAAGGAACCCTCGCCCATGGGACGCCGCTGGGCGGAAAAACCTCTACCCTTGGCCCGTATGGTTCAAGCCATGGTAGGATTTCAGTCTGTGTCTCTGAGTCATGAGGACGTCTATGCTCTGGACGTCTTGGCCATTGTGATGGGCGAAGGACGCACAAGCCGCCTGTATCAGAGGCTTAAAGAACGGGATCAGGCCGTGCTTCAGGTTCAAGCCTTTCATTGGACACCCTCCTTTGTTCCGGGTCAGTTTGTGGTTTCCATGACTCTTTCACCGGAGCATTGGCCTCGTGTCTTGAGCAGCCTGAAGCATGAAATCCAAAAGATTCAGGACAAAGAACTCGCCGACTCCGAAGTGGAAAAGGCGAAAAAGAAGGTGATCGCCGCGCATGTGTTCGGCAAGGAAACCGCCAAGGAGATGGCCGCATCCTTGGGCTCGTCCTATCTGGACACGGGCGATCCTTACTTTGAGGACCGGTATGTGGAAAGAATTCGGCGGGTGACTAAGGAAGATGTGCGTCGAGCGGCGAAGCGCTATCTCGTGGAATCAGGAATGACCGTTGCCGCCGTTTTGCCCCTGAAGGCGACCGACGAGGCGGCGTTGGAAGCAACGGCATCAAAGGCTGTCGGCTCGAAAGCTGATGGTGGCAAAGTTCGGCGCAAGAGATTGGACAACGGCCTTCAGGTGCTTCTCCAAGAAGATCATAGATTTCCTTTTGTGACCTTGCAGCTTTACGGCATCGGCGGTGTCCTTTTGGAAGGGCCGGACGAAGAAGGCCACGCCGCCATGACGGCCTCCTTGCTCACGGCTGGAACAAAGAAGCGAAGCAAACTGGAGATTTCTCAAGCTCTGGAGTCGGTAGGAGGCAGTATCTCCAGTGGATCTCAACACAACACCTATGCGGTGACCGCCAAAGTCCTTAAAGAAGATCTTCCCTTGGCTCTGGACGTGCTGGCCGATGTGGTGATTCATCCCACCTTTCCAGCTCAGGAAGTGGAAAAGAAGAAGCAGGAAACCTTGTTGGCCATTAAGAAACAGGATGAGAATTGGCAAACGGAACTGGTGCGGTTCTTCAGGAAGCATTACTTTCACACTCACCCGTATCGGCATGACGTTCTCGGTACTGAAACCTCTATTCGAGGGATCACGAGGGAGGCTGTGCAGCGTTTTTACACCAAGATGGTGGTACCGCAGAGGGCCGTTTTGGCGATCTATGGGGATTTTGACGCGGATAAGCTGATGCCGTTGTTACGAAAGTCTTTTGAATCCTGGCGTCCCTCTGGTGCTTCCTCAATGCCTTCCGTGGTTTCGGATACCCTGGTGTTTCAGGGCATTCATGTGGTGGAAAAAAACACCGACAAAACGTCCCTAGGGCTTTTCGTGGGGACTCCGGGTCTGGATTTTAAGGATCCGCGTGTCCCCGTGCTGGATGTTTTGGACGCTGTGCTGTCCGGAGTGGGGTATCCCGGAGGGCGCTTGCACAGCGCTCTACGCGGCGGAGAAAACGATCTGGTGTATGTGGTGCATGCTTTTCCTTTCAGCGGATACCGTGCGGGATACTTCGGCGTGATCACTCAGACCACGCTGAAAAATGCATCTCAGGTGGAATCCATCATTCATGAGCACTTGGACCGGATAAGTCGGGAACCCATCGGTGACGAAGAACTGGAGCGAGCCAAGGATATGGTCGTCACCATGCATCTGCTCGGGTTGGAAAGTTTGGAATCCCGAGCACGAAGCGCCGCCGTGAACGAACTTCTCGGCCTAGGCTATGATTATCCTTTGAGGTATCCCGAACTGGTTCGTGCTGTGACAGCCCATGATGTTCAAGCCCTTGCCCAAGAAATACTGAAAGACAGGCTTGTCGTGCGTGCGGTTCCCGAAAATCCTGTGGAAGTTTTGCCGGAACAGATGCCTTCCACAAACCACGTGCGCTAAAAATCCGCCAAGGTATAAGCGCTTTCCAGGTTCCTCTGGATTCGTACGGTGAACACCAAAGGTGCGGCCGCTCCTGCATTTTCCGCCATAAGGAAGCCTCGTGGCGGCGGCCCTACCTTTACTCCGTGACACACGGGACACATGGTTTGTGGGGGCGGAGCGCGTGTCCGTCCAGCAGCAACCCATTTGTGTGGTCATGCCTGAATGTCCGTCTACGCCTTGGAACTCGTAGGGGCGGACCGACGTGTTCGTCCCTCGAAAAGGCTGTCCGAGAACGTGCCATAACATGAAGTAGGGGCGAGACGGCGCCTCGCCCCTACAAGCCTGAAACTGTGTTTTTTTGAAAGCATGGCCTCCGGCCCGCTTATTGTGCGAGCGGGACGCCAGTACCAGCGCTTTCGAGGATAAGGTCCTTCTCGAACAAGCCACGTGCTTTCCTGTCTGAATAGTTCCACCATCCGAGATTCCCTGAATTTTTTGCGACGTCTCATGACGATGCTGCAGGATACACTCGTCATGGCGAAGGGGAAAACGTGGCGGAAAGCCCAGCTCGTAGTCGATGCACATTCTCCCGTGCAAAATCCAAGGATGGATCCAATTCCAGAGCCATCTCATAGAGTCGCAAAGCTTCCTGAAAGTGGCCTAGCTCCCTCAAGTTGGATCCGATATTGGCATAGTCGATGGCGGATCCGGGATCGATTTCAATGGCCTTTTCAAAGGCTTCGATGGCTTCATGGTGTTTCTTGAGCCGGTAAAAGCAAAAACCCCTGAGATTGTAGATTTCCTTAAGGCTCGGGTTCCATTTCTCCGCTTCCTTTAAAGCTTCCAGGGCCGCCTCGTAGCGTTCCAGACTCTTGTGACAGGAAGCGATGTGGACATAGATGCTGGCGATTTCCTGCGGGTCTGGCTTTTGGGAGAGCGAACGTTCAAAAAGAGCCAGGGCATCTTCAAAGTGTTCCAGACGTTCCAGGGCGTGAGCGGTGAAAAAGGTAAGATCGAAACGTGGCCCGAAAAGATCCGTTAGACGTTTAAGTTGCTTGAGCGCTTCATCGGCATCCAAGCTTCGAAGGACTGTTCGAGCCATGTGTTGAGGGAAATCCGTGTGACGAGTGTGATCCAAAAAATGTGCTCCGGGAACAATGACGTAAACACTTGGAACCTGCAAAGCTTCATGGGTCACATTGACCACCAAGACAGGCCAGTCCAAACGGGCAAGACTTTCGACAGCCCGTTGAATTTCCACGTGAAGGTTGTCATGGCTTAGATCCGGCAAAGCCTGAAGGGGGACGGTGCCCTTGGATTCCATGAGATATCGTGCTTCTTGAAGGGTCTCGTATTTGGGCAGCGTGGGCCTGTAGGTGGTGCGATTTTCAAAATCACCGGCCAGCTGTGCCACTTCGGTCAGGGCCCGACACAAGGATTTGGCGGGATGCGACGTGGTGCCGGCCGTGAAGACGATTTCACTGCGTTGTGGAAAGGTTTCGGGATCATAGGCCAGCACGCCCACCGTGGGAATGCCCGTGTCCAAGGAAAAGTCGCGAACGAACAGACGAATCCCGCACCGTTCAAACTTTTCCAGCAGCTCGGTGGCCGCCTCATCGTGCACGCTTTTAAGATCAATGGCCGGAGTGATAAGACGGTCATGGGAAATCACGGAACCCACGTGTCGCTCCACCACTTCGCATAAACCCTGCAACACGGCTTCTTCCAGCGTGTTTCCCGCCGCAGGTCCATTGTATTCGTTGATGAGATAAAACCAGTCGATGGGAATCCATTGATCCTGATCATCCGTAAGGTTTCGTCCCGGCACCCATCGCAGAGGGCATGTATCCAGAAAGATTTTGGCACGATCCAAAGGGGTTTTCGTGTCGTGGACGGACTTGAGAAGCACTTCGAGTGATGTGGCCGGGCCGTGCAATTCTTTCAGGCAGGCCGTGAGGAACTCTTGCCCGTGAATGAAGGAAAAAAAACTGAATCTTTCTATGAGTTCCATGAGGGCGCTGGCTTCAGCCTGGGCTGGAGTGGCACCTTTACCCATCTGCTTCTTGGTCCCTGTCAAAGCGGATGCATCGGGCCCGCACAGACTGATGTAGACGGGGATGTTGAGACGCCCAGTATCGATACGCATTGTTTTGGCAAGAATACGCATGTTGAGGTTTTCCAACCGTCGGCGAACCCATTGCACTGTTTCTTGGGGGGCTCGAGCTTTTTCCTGATCATGGCGAAAGATCTTGAAGCAGTTTTGCAGTTTGATACGGGAATCAAGATGCATGGCAAACTCCATGAGTCTCAAATGTTTTTTTGGAATCGGCCAACCGGCGTTGAAAAACGAGCCTCAGAATATCAAGCGCTGCCTTCACGAGGACATTCTTTGGGGGAAGTACTGTCGTGGGTTTGCAGAGCTTCATGAATCACGTCCAAGAGCTGGCGAGCTTGAAGGCCGGTTTTAAAGGACTGAGGCAACCCTTTGATCGTGCGAAGTTCTTCCATGGTTTTGGGCATGCGTTGCGCCAACCGAATCAGAGCTTCGTTGGGGAGCACACGAAATGGAGCTCGGTCCAACCTTCTGGCGGTGGCATCTCGAAAGGCATACACTTCACGAAGGACGGCTCTGGCTCTACGAGAAAGGCTTCGAGAGCCCTGCAGTCGCTCATAGCCGTTGGAGGGAAAGCGTTCTCGGGGAGGAGCCTGGTCACAGACTTTGGCGAACGCTTCTTGGGCTTGAGCCCATAAATTACGGCGAACCAAAGCGTCATGGAGTTTGTCCCGTAAGGGAATGAGGTAGTGGGTATCCAATCGAGCGTAATGGAGTTGGGAATCCTTCAAGGGGCGTATACCCCAGTCGCAACGTTGCCATTTTTTGTCAAGCTGCACCTGAAAATGAGCTTCAAGAACATGGGAAAGGCCCAAGCGTTTTTCCCCTAAGAGCTTACAAGCTATGGCGGTGTCAAAAACATGGCGAAAGGTGAACTGAAAATCCCTTTTAAGGGCCCCGATATCGTTGGACGCCGCATGAAAAATCTTTTCCACGGCCGGATCGGCAAAAAGATTTGACAAGCAATCCGGGCGGGTGATGCTTAGAATGTCGATGATGTAATCGTCCTGATCCGTGGAAATCTGGATTAAGCACACCCTTTCGTGATAGGCATGATAGCCGTTGGATTCTGTATCCACAGCGATACGAGGGCACGCAAGGAGTTTATGGATCGTTTCATGGAGCTTCGGGTCCGATTCAATGAGAATATAAGGACGCATGCAAAAGGTCCTGGATTTTACCCCTTTGGTGTTGATTGGAAACCCATGGAGAGCGGCCATGAGCCGAAGATTCAAAAAAAACAGCAGTTCGTTAGCGTCGACAAAGGATAAAGCATCGACCGCCAAAGAGCATGGCTTCTATACTCCTTTCTCCTGCCTGAAGCAATATGTGAAACACAAGAAGGGTCGATGGAATGCTCAGGACGACTTTCCTGAGACGCCCCCAAAGGCCGCAGAGCCGATCAAGGAACCGGAAAGTGAAGAGACTCTTTTCCTGAAAGCCGTTTCAGATGTGAAGCCTTGGCCTAAGGAACACCGGGAACGTATTCCTCCTCAAGGGCCGACACACGGTTTTCCGCGTTTTGCCATGCATGAAGACTGGGAGGTGCTGGCCCATCTGGCGGATCTTGTCAGTGGAGAAAGCAAATTTTCCGTGCATTACTCGGACGAGTACATGGACGGAGCGGTGATCGGCTTAAACCCGAGTATTCTTAAAAGGCTTCGTAACGGGGATTTCAGCTACCAAGATCATGTGGACCTGCACGGACTCACTCGCCAAGAAGCTCAGATGACCGTAACCGATTTCATCCTGCGCAGCCACACTCAAGGCGCCCGATGCGTGCTCATCATTTGCGGCCGTGGGCTGAATTCCAAGGATAAAGAACCCGTCTTGAAACGAGAACTGGTGGTGTGGTTGACTCGAGCTCCGCTCAAACGCCTAGTGCTGGCCTTTGCCAGTGCGAGAACATGGGATGGCGGGGCTGGAGCCGTCTACGTGTTGTTGCGACGTCACAAGGGAAAAACACCCGTACGCACCCCGGCTCTTTGAAACCCATGCTTGCAGTTTCTTGGAAAGGGCTCCGCTCACGGATCCCTGTTCCGACAACGTGCTGACGCGCACACCCATGAGGATGAAAAGGGCGCCCACCAGCTGAGCCCAAGCCAAGGTTTCGTTCAGGATTACGCGAGCACATAGCACCGTGACCAGCGGAATGAGGTTGATCATCACGGCCACCTGAGATGCCGGAAGGATACTCAAAGAAAAATTGTAAAGCCAAAAAGCTCCTAGGGTGGCAAACACCCCCAAGAACAGAACACTGATGACCGCAGGAACCATAAGGGGTCCGGTCACAGGCTGGGAGTCGTCGAGAAGAGTCAACAAAGTGAAAAAGGTTGTGGCGAAGGTCGCCTGAATGGTTGTCAAGGTCATGGGCCGATACCGTGCACTCAAGGATCGGCTGACAATAGTGTAGATCGAAGCGCACAGAGCCGCACCCAGGATAAGAAGATTGCCTTGAAGGGGGGCCGGTCCTACCGACGAAGCATCCAAATCTTTATGCACAAGAAAGGCGATTCCTAAAAGGGTCATGGCGATACCGAAACCCGTTTTGGCATGCACGGGTTCTTTTAAGAAAATGGAGGCCAAAAGCATCACAAAAACGGGAATGGAGCCGATAATGAGTGAAGCCACGGAAGCGGTCGTGTAAAGGAGTCCTCGAGTTTCACAAAGATAGTACAAACCAGGTTCCATGAGACCTAAAAGGCAAAAGAGTCCCAGGTCACGCAGACACAGTTTTTCCCTTCGAAAAAACATGAAAGTTGGCACCAGAAACGAGGCCGCCATGGCAAAACGCAGAGCGAGTAACAGGTGAGGTGTAAAGGTGAGCAGAGCCACCTTGGTGGCCACAAAGGAACCTCCCCAAATCACGCATGCCGTTGCTGCCGCTAAATAACCTTTCGTGTTCTGATCCATTGTTTTTCTCGAGGGTACCAAAAAAAGAGAGAACCCGCTCAAGGGCCTCGACGGGTTCTCTCCTCAAAAATAGGCAATCCGCCATCAATCCCAGCTGAGAATCTGGTCGTCGTAAATTTCCTCGATCTTTCTCTTGTGTTTGATTTCTTCCTGCGCCAGCATCTCAAAAACTTTGGCCGTTTTCTCGTGCATGCACTTTTCTTTCCAAGCACTGTAAAAGGCATGCGCCTTTTCTTCTTTTTTCATGGCCAGCGTGAGGGCTTCCTGGTAGGTCATATCCTCTCGAAAAGGCACATCCATGAGATAGTCGCTGATCTTGAGATCTTCGACCTTATCCAGCTTGAAATCTTCCAACCCGGCAGGATCCAGCCCTTTCAGGAGTTCGCGATGCCTTTTTTCTTCTTCGACCATTTCAAGAAAAAATTCTTTGATGCCCGGATTTTTAGCCTTTTCGGCGCACTTTTGATAAAAATCCATGGCCAATTCTTCTTTTTTGATCGCGAAGTTTACCACGTCATCAAAGGATCGACAGGTCAAGACGGACATGATGGCCTCCTCTTTCGGTCGTTGTTGGAAATTTTTCCTTTGAAGCGTCAAGCCGCAAACCTGAATTCTCATAACAGAACCGTCAGGCTCGAAGCAACCGCTTTCCTAACTCATCGTCACTCTCGGCCTCGGGGCAGTCCCATAGGCTATGGGTCATCATAGACACCCAGGAGGGGCGGACCCATGGGTCCGCCCCAAAACATGCCACCAGGATCGCCCTATCAGGGCGCACACACCGGTGCCCCCTACAGGATCATGCCCATCCGTGCGGATTCACCGATTTCGGGGTGGTGCCCGTTTTTGCCTGCCATGACCGAGGAAACCCGGTGGACCTTCGGGTTTGCATTCCGACACACCATCCTGCCTGTAGGGGCGGACCCATGTGTCGGCCCCAAACCACGCCACCAGGGTCGCCCTATCGGGGCGCACACACCGGTACGCCCCTCCAGGCTTGTGCCCTCCATAGAGACAATCTCAGCGCTTCGACCCACTACGGAATGTGAAACTTCCTACCTTTGCGAACACCGCATACGGACATGACGGGAGCCATCGCTTTACTCAAACAAAGGAACCACTTCAAACCTTTCCACATCCACCAAACCTTGGGAACTCATCTTGAGTGCCGGAATAACCGGCAGTGCGAGGAAAGACAAGGCCATAAAGGGATGTTTTAGGGGGCAGCCCAAAGCCTGGGCCGCCTTTGTGACATTTTCCAGAGCTCCACACACTTCTTTTAGGGGCTCCAAGCTCATAAGCCCGGCAAGAGGCAAGGGCATGTGCGCGACGACACCCTGACCATCGCTGACGGTTAATCCTCCACGGCTTTTCACCACAGCCCGCACCGCATGGGTTATGGCTTCATCGCTGGCTCCCACGGCGATCAAATGATGAGCATCGTGAGCTACCGTCGCGGCCAAGGCCCCCTCTCTTAACCCAAATCCTTTCACAAAACCTATGGCGGGCTGAGCGGCTCCTTCGTAAGCGACGTAACGGTTGTAGACCACAATCTTCAAAAGATCCCGTGTGGGGTCACAGACTGCCACTCCGTTTTCTATGGTGGCTGGAAGATGCAGGTGATCCGTGATGAGACTATCTTCGCGCAATCCGATGACTCGCAGATTTTTTCCTGTAGCGGGAACGCGAAGCCGGCTTGGATCCACGTCTTGAACGGCCATGGGGCTGGGCATGGCTTGGAGCAGCTTGTCTTTGGGGGGTTTTTGAGGGTGGCACAAGCATCCGTTACGAGACACAAGAAGGCCCTCTTTAAAAACCATTGTAGGTTGCCAAGGATTCAAGGTCGGACTTACCGAAAAATCGGCGATGTACCCAGGCGCCAGGGCTCCTCGTCGTCGAAGGCCGAAAAGATGGGCGGGATTCCATGAAGCCAGAGCGATGGCTCGAATAGGGCTTAGGCCCAGGGCCATGGCACGGTTCACGATGGCGTCCATGTGTCCCTGGTGCAAGAGATCCGTGGGATGTCGGTCGTCGGACACGAAAAGGCAACGAGGCCAGGAGCTGTCGGTCACGGCGTCCAGCAGAGCGGCCATATCCTTGGACTGGCTGCCTTCTCGAATCATAAGGATCATACCCTTGGAAAGCTTTTCCTGAGCTTCCTTGAGCGCCGTGGTTTCATGATCCGAATGAATGCCGCAGGCAAGATAAGCGTTAAGATCTCGATCCGTCAGGCCCGGGCAATGACCGTCCATGAGGGTGTCCTGGAAAAGGACGATCTTTTCCAGAACATCGGGATCGCGGGCGAGCACTCCGGGAAAATTCATCATTTCCGCCAAGCCCAAGACCCTTGGATGGCCTCGAAGGGTGTGCAGGTCGCTTCCTCGTAGAACGGCTCCCGAAGGATCCAATGGCGCTGCCGGAACACAGCTTGGAAGCATGAAAAAAAAATCCAAAGGCAATCCTTCACACGCCTGCATAAGAGCACGAACACCCCTAAGACCTAAAACGTTGGCGATTTCATGAGGATCCAGCACAACGGCCGTCGTGCCGTGAGGCACCACGGCGGCAGCAAATTCATGGGGGCAGAGAAGTGTGCTTTCCAAGTGCAGATGAGCGTCGATGAAGCCGGGCGCCACATAAGCCCCGTCCAGGGGTATCTCCTGAACGCCTTGGTATTTGCCCCAGCCTGCTATCCGTCCTCGATGCACGGCGAGATCTCCGCACAGAACTTCACTCGCCCAGACATTGACGATTTGGACGTTTTTCAAACACAGTTCGGCTGGTTTCTGACCACGGGCGACGGCGATGAATTCGGTCAGGGTTTCCCCATCCACCATGGTGGCATGATTCCCGAAAGGCATGGTGAAGGCTCACATTTTGTATTTACCGAAGTCTTCGGGATCCAGTTTTTCCAGCAGTTCTTCCAGATTGTCCTTGTCTTCCTGGCGAAATACAGGGTGGGTTTCCTTTTCGGACACCTTGTGGGAACGCCGCAGGACTTCTTCCTTCACGTAAATGGGGGCGTTGGTGCGCAAGGCAATGGCAATGGCATCACTGGGACGTGAATCGATGGGACTGACTCCCATTTCCGTACGCAGATAGATCAAGGCATAATAAGTGTTTTCTCTCAGGTCGCAGACCTCGATCTTTTCTACCTGGACATGGAGGTAATCCAAAAGGTTCTTCATCAGATCGTGAGTCATGGGCCGAGGAAACTTGATATTTTCTAATTCTGTGGCAATGGATGTCGCTTCCAGCAGACCGATCCAGATGGGCAGATGCTCGTCTCCCTCAGGATCATTCAAAATAACGATGGGCGTGTTGGTCTGCGGGTCCATAACCAAACCGGCGACCTTCATCAATCGATACATGGGGTCTCCTTGTATGAAAGAAGCGAAGACGGTGCCCTGGCGGCCTCAAAGCTTCCCGAAATTCAAGGAAGTCTCACCGTTGTCTTCCTGAAGCGAGCAAGCCGGCCCTCCCTTGAGCGAATGTGCATAGGCTTCGATAATTCTTACCGGGATGATGCAACCTTTCAATGTTTCAGGACCTGGAAAATTGACGATGCGGTTCTGCGGGGTGCGCCCACTCATTTCTCCTTGCCCGGCCTTGCTCGTGGATTCCACAAGCACCTCGCGGGTTCTGCCGACTTCTTGCGAGTTCTTTTTCAAGGTGATGGCCGCTTGCAGCGCTTGCAGTTGCGTGAGTCGGTAGGCTTTTTCTTCCTCGCTGATCTTGTCGGGAAAGAGCCGTGCCGCTGTCAAGGGACGGTCGGAGTAGCGAAAGGAAAACAAGCTATCGAACTGCACGGTGCGAATAAGTTCCAGAGTGTCCTCAAAATCTTGTCGAGTTTCTCCGGGAAAACCCACCATGACATCTGCAGAAATGGCGATCTCCGGGCATGCGGCTCGAAGGAGCTCCACTTTTCTCAAGTAATCCTGCCGCTTGTACCCTCGGTTCATTTTCTCAAGAATGCGATCGGATCCCGCCTGAAAGGGTAAGTGTATGTGCGGGCACAACTTTCGCACATCCACAAAGCATTGGATCAAATCTTCCGTCAGGTCCTTGGGATGGGACGTAGTGAAACGGATACGAAGCGCGTCTGTTTCTTGAGCGATCAGGCGTAACAGATCGGAAAAGCGTGTTTTTTCGTGCAATCCCTTGCCGTAGCTGTTGACATTTTGGCCCAAAAGAAGAACTTCGCGGGCTCCTTTTTCCACCAAAATCTGAACCTCTCGAAGAATTTCCCGTACCGGACGACTTCGTTCCCTACCGCGCACATAAGGCACGATACAGTAGGTGCAAAAGTTGTCACAACCCTGCATGACCGTGACCGGGGCGACTACATCCGTTGCCCACGCTTCTGTTTGGCCAAAAAGTTCCCGCCAGCCTTCTTCATCCTCATTCGGCACATGGGCCACTCTGGAACCGCCAACACGGACGGAACGAAGAATGTCCGGCAAAGATCCCAAAGCTCGAGTTCCCAGAACGACATCCACATAAGGGAAGCGTTCCAGAAGGGAAGTTCCCAGCTGTTGAGCCACGCAACCGCCGACCACAATCACCAGGGAAGGCGTGCGATATTTCAAACGCCGCAGTCGTCCGAGAAGGGAATACACCTTTTGTTCGGCTTTTTCCCGTACGGAACATGTGTTGATGAAAATAACGTCCGCATCGGCTGCGCTTGAGGTGAGCGTGTAGCCGTCTTGAGCCAGCAACCGCTGCACACGTAGGGAATCATAAACATTCATCTGGCAGCCGAAGGTGTGGATATAAAGCCTCAGAGGTTGCGCTGCTGAATCTAAACAAAGTCCTTCCATTCTTTTGATCTTATGTCCTTTTCGGTCAATAGGATGTTGGCGGAAGCAAGCCTTCGAGCCAGTGTGCCGATAAGCTTCATGGCCAGTTTGGGGTTTTCGCTTATGATTTCTTCCAGCTGTTGTGGGCGAAAGACTTGCACGAGACTGTCTCCCATGCTGGTGACCGTAGCTTGGCGTGGTGCCTTGAGCAGGCAGGCCATTTCCCCAAAAAAATCTCCCGGACGATCGATGCGGCCTATTTCCATCCCTCTAAGGGTTACGCGAAGGCCGGCGTCGGAAGAAATCAAGCGATAAAACTCCTGGCTGAGCTCACCTTCCACGACGATGTTTTCCCCGTCCCGATAGTGACGAACTTCCACGTCACTTGGGAGCACCAAAGATTCTTCTCCATTGGCGGAAAACGAGGCGTCCGTGAGTTGTCGCAACAATGAAAGCACCAGTTCTCGGAAGGCTCGAGGGCGTGAGTACAAAAAGTCGTCAAAGGCTTCGGTCTCATAGACCATGAGCCGACATGGGGTTTGCGCTCTTGCCGTATAGGGAGACTTTCTTTTGAACACCATGGCTTCCAGGCCGAACACGTCCCTTTCTCCAAGGACACGGATCTTTCGATCCCCTCTGGAAAGGCGCACTCTACCGTCAAGGATGACAAAAAAACCTTGCGTAGGCTCATCCTCCACCACGATCAGCTCACCTTCCTGGTAGGTGCGAGCTTCCACCGAATAAGGCTGCGATTCCTCTTGAGCGTAAGAGCCATTGTCTATCGGGGGGGAGCTTTGGTCATTCATGGAATGTCGCCTTGTAGGGGTTTATGGTCTCCACGACCGCACTTTTTCCAGTTGCACGATGATCTTCAGGATCCTGTTCCTCTTAGTCCAACACACACCTTATTTCAAGGGACCGCTCTCCGTAAAGGATCGAATGCCCAGACGATCCTTTTCTTGTTGAAGAATTTTTTGCAGTTCCGGTTCGCAGCCCGGTGCCACGGCGATGCGTACCAGAGCTAGTCGAGGATCCTCCGTCGTCACAACGCCCAAACCTTCATAGGCTTCGACAATGGAGGTCAGCAGGTGAATGTTACGCGGGTGTATCCACACTTCAAAAACCTTGCATCGATCCATGTTCATGGAGTCCAAGTCCTGCCACTTTGAACTTTGAGTTGAGAATCAGCTTATGATAGCAATGAAAGGGTGGTAGAGGAAAGGATCGATGTTCGTGAGAGAGGACCCAAGTGTGTTTGCAGAGGATGGCGTGCGGAAAGGGTGAGGGGCTCATGGGAAAAAGTCTCGGTATCCGATGTGCTCTTGGGTTTCTATGCATCATTCTAGGGCTTGAAGGAGGGGCGCCATGGGCCGCTCAAGACCTGAGCCAGACATTTGTAGCCCAGGGAACATCCCCTTTGCAACCGGCTAATCGCGCTCAATCCCGCACCCAAGCTCTTGAAGATCTTCTTCGGCAGGCGGTGCTTCAAGCCGTAGGAACTTTGGTTCCAGGACAAGAACTGGCTCAAAAAAACAAAGAAATTCGAAATGGCATTGTCTCTCAGGCGGAACGCTATGCCCAAAGCTTTAAAATTCTAGCCGAATACACGGACGGGGATCTCTACCGCGTCCAAGGGGCTGTGGATGTGGCTTTGGGGACGCTGCGAGCCGATCTAGAAAAAATGGGAATTGCATTGCAGTCCGCACCCTCCTTAGGGGAAGGACTTCAGACGACGGGTTCCGAGGCTGCGGCGCGGGAAGAGGCTGGCTCGGCGTCGGCTCCCGTGGTTCCTGAAGTTCAGCCGCCGTTTTCCAAGGACCATGAGGCGCCTAAGGGACGCCTTCTTTGGGCTGTGACGGAAAACTGGGACCCGCCGAGCACGTCGACTCTCCAAGAGGGTTCCGTGACCCAGGGAGAACTGGGTGTGTGGTTTGCCGACGAAGCCCGGGATTATGGATGGCAGGTGACTTTTCCTAAAGAATCACCACAAGGAGTTCCTTCAACCGCGGAACAGCTGGTTCCATGGCTTGAGGAAGCTCGACGGCGAGGAGTGTCCCACCTGATCATGGGAACTGCCGGCAAAGCAGGAGATGCTTTGGAGGTTCGGCTTGAAGTGGTGGACGCGGGTTCGGGGCAATCCGTCGCTCGTTTGGACGAACGGGTTTCCGGTTTTAGCCATGAATCCAGTGAAGGCATGATCCTTTTAGCGGAGGTCCTGGCTTCCAAACTGGAACCGGTTCTTTCCAAGGGGACTTTTGCCGCGCAGGAACCAAGTCAGGTTCAGGCGGCACCGTCCCCAAGCCCTGCGCCCGTAGCCGGCCCAGGATCTTGGGAAGTGGTCCTCAAGGGTGATGCTTCCTACGCCGCGTGGTTGTCCATGGAAAAACGCCTCAAAGAAACGAACAAAGACTTTGCGGTGGATTCGGTGATCCTGGAAACCGAGGGTGTGGCTGCTCGAGCCAAAAACGTGGATCCTGAAGCGCTCAAGGGATTGGATGGCATGCCTGTGGGCATACAAATGGTGTTAAGGATGGAAGGAATCGATCCGGCGGCTCGAAGGATCACCTTCAGTGTGGTTCCTGTTGCCGAGGAATCCCAAGCTTCCCCAGCCCAGAAATCAGAAACTCCATGACCATACCGAACCTTCTGACACTTCTACGAATCCTGCTGACACCTCTGCTTGTCTGGCTTCTTTTGAACGAAAGGCTCACGGGAGCCTTGACGGTTTTCTTCTTGGCAGGCATCACCGACGGGCTGGACGGATTCATTGCTCGAGTCTTTCATCAAAAGAGCCGGCTGGGCGCCTACTTAGACCCTTTGGCGGATAAGATTCTCTTGGTGACCAGCTTTATTTTGCTAGGGCATTTGACACTGGTGCCCAATGCTTTGGTGATTGTGGCTGTGAGCCGAGACTTGTTGATTCTTACCGGAGTCATGACTTTTTGGTTTTTTCAGATACCTTTGGAGATTCGCCCCAGCCTTTTAAGCAAATTAACTACACTGGCCCAAATTGTTACCGTGCTCCTCACCTTGTCGCAACCCCTGATGGGTTGGTCACCGACGGTTCGTAAGATTTTGTACGCTTTGACAGGGCTCATCACCGTCGCCAGTGGATTGCACTACACTGTTCTGGGGTTTCGCATTTGGGAAAGAGGACGGCCTGCGGGAACGGATGGATTGGCATGACAGAGTCGAGAAGCATGCAGCTTTTGCCTTGACACGATCGGCTCACATTGGCTAATAGGAAGGCCAACTTCGTAGGCACGTAGCTCAGTGGGAGAGCGCTACCTTGACGCGGTAGAAGTCGGCGGTTCAATCCCGCCCGTGCCTACCATGAGAACCACCTGACGGGGTTCATGGAATGAGGATCCTGCTCAGAACAACGTATTCAAGAATGGTTTAAGGCTCGCGGGTGGAACAGCACGCTGTACGGGTTTTTCCTTCCAGCGCCCAGGCAGGTTGAACGGAGCCCAAAGCATCAGATCCGTCTTGAGGCGGCTGATGCTTTTTTTATGGATGCGGCAGATCCCTCAGGACCTTCAAGGTCTGCACGAGAAAACGAGGAAGAAAACAAACATGGTCGAAGAAACGGTTCGAGTCGAGTTTTCGGATGGAACCTCCCTGGAACTCCCTAAAGGAGCCACCATTAAAGAGGCTTTGGCGCAGTGGAAAAAATCCAAGAACGGTTGGGTGGCTGCGCGACTGAATGGAAAGCTTAAAGATCTTCGAGCACCCATTGAGGAAAGTGGCACCCTGGAGCCTCTGAACCCAGAGACGCCGGAAGGGTTGGAAATCCTTCGCCACAGCACATCCCACATCATGGCTCAAGCGGTCCAAGAGCTGTTCCCCGGCACCAGAATTGCCATCGGTCCTGCCATTGAAAACGGTTTTTACTACGATTTTGATGTGCCTGAATCCTTCAGCCCGGAAGATCTGGAAAAGATTGAAGCCAAAATGGCGGAAATCATCGCGGCGGGTTTGCCTTTTGAACGTCAGGAACTGCCCCGTGAAGAGGCCATCGAACTCTTTCGAGATCGCGGCGAAACCTATAAGGTGGAACTGCTCGAAGAACTGGCGGAACCCACGGTGTCCGTGTACCGTCAGGGAAATTTCGTGGATCTATGCCGCGGCCCTCACATTCCCGACACCAGTTATGTAAAGGCCTACAAACTGTTGTCCTTGGCCGGAGCCTACTGGCGCGGGGATGAACGCAATGCCATGCTGCAGCGTATTTACGGGACTGTTTTTCCGGACAAAAAAGGGCTCAAGAAGTACCTGGACTTTCTTGCCGAAGCGCAACGACGGGATCACCGTCGGCTGGGTCGGGAACTGGATCTGTTCAGTTTTTCCGACGAGGTGGGTGCCGGAATGGTCATTTATCATCCCAAAGGCGCCCTTTTAAGGCATATCCTGGAAACCTTTGAAAAGAAAGAGCATTTACGTCGAGGTTACCAGATTGTCATGGGGCCGACCCTGCTTAAGACCGATCTATGGAAGCGCTCCGGCCATTTCGACAATTACCGTGAAAACATGTACTTTACGGAAATCGAAGGGCAGTCCTACGGAATCAAGCCCATGAACTGTCTTGCGCATATGCTTATCTACAAGTCCAAGGTGCGCAGCTATAGGGATTTGCCCATTCGCTATTTCGAACTAGGGACAGTGCATCGACATGAAAAATCGGGTGTGCTCCACGGACTTCTGCGTGTTCGTCAGTTCACCCAAGACGATGCTCACATTCTTTGCACCCCGGAACAGTTGCATTCCGAAATTCAAGGCATTGTGGATTTCGTGATCGAGGTGATGGGGCTTTTTGGCTTTTCCTACGAAATGGAGATCAGTACACGGCCGGCAAAATCCATTGGAACCGATGAAGATTGGGAGCGGGCCACCAAAGCGCTTATGGCCGCTTTGGAAGACAAGGGGATTCCTTATCAAATCTGTGAAGGCGAAGGCGCCTTTTACGGGCCCAAGATTGATGTGAAGCTTCGAGACGCTTTGGAACGCAAATGGCAATGTGCGACGATTCAATGCGACTTTACCCTGCCCGAACGCTTTGACCTCACCTATGTGGGCCCGGACGGGCAAAAACACCGCCCGGTCATGCTTCATCGTGTGATTCTCGGCGCCATTGAACGCTTCCTTGGTGTCCTTATTGAACATTATGCCGGCGCTTTCCCCACGTGGCTGGCTCCCGTGCAGGCCATCATTGTCACAGTGACGGACAAGCAGCTCCCCTTTGCCCGTTCTGTGTATGCACAAATGAGGGATGCCGGGGTGCGAGTGGAACTGGATGAACGCAATGAAAAGTTAGGCTTTAAGATCCGTGAAGCGCAGATGCAAAAGATACCCTACATGTTGGTGATCGGGGACAGTGAAGTGGAGGCCGGAGCGGTGCGACCCAGAAAAAGGGACGGGCAGCAGTTGGAACTGATGCGGCCTGAGCAAGTGATTGAACTCCTTCGCAACGAATGCCTGGAAGGTTCCGGTGGAAGGATAGGGTTAGGCGCGGTGTAGCGGCCCCAGGGATGAAGCGCAACCTTGAACCTTGAGGAAAGGGAGGATTGGACTCTGAAAAAAGAACAAGAAAACATCAATGAAAAGATCCGCGCACGACAGGTGCGCGTCATTGGTGCGGACGGAAGCCAGCTGGGCATCATGTCCATCGATGAGGCCTTGAACGCGGCTCGAGAAGAAGGGCTGGACCTGGTGGAGGTGGCCCCCAATGCGGACCCTCCGGTCTGCAAGATCATGGATTACGGAAAATTCCGGTATCAGCAGAGCAAGCGTTCCCAGGAAGCCAAAAAGAAACAAACCGTCATTCAGGTCAAGGAAGTCAAACTCAGGCCCAAGACGGACGAGCACGACATCCAGACCAAACTGCGCCATATTCGCCGTTTTTTAGCTCAGAAGGACAAGGCGAAGGTGACGGTGATCTTTCGAGGCCGTGAAATCGCCTTCAAGGAACGAGGGGAGATGGTTCTTCAAAGGGTGCTGGATGAACTCAAGGACGAGGTTGTCGTGGAAATGCCACCCAAGATGGAAGGCCGAAACCTGGTCATGATCCTGGCCCCTAAATCTTAGGTTTTTTTCACATCCGTGAAGGGCTGGTCTCGTCCGATAAAACGCTTGACACCCTAGGGACCTGTCAATAGATTACACGCTTCGATTGCCGGGAGACTCGGGCACAGGGCGACGTGCGTCGAGCCCGAAGTGTTGTGACTTACTGAGAAAAAGATTGCGGAGGAATTCATGCCCAAGTTGAAAACGAAACGAGGGGCCGCCAAGCGCTTTCATCGCACAGGCGGCGGTTTATTTGCGCGGGCCAAGGCGGGCAAGAGCCATATTCTGACCAAGAAAAGTGCGAAGAGAAAAAGAGCTCTACGTCAATCCGCCCTTGTGGACTCCGCCAATTTCAGAGCTGTCTCGCGCATGCTTCCCTACGCCTAGGACGAGCCTGAAAGGAAGACGCCGTCTTTTGAGCGGCGAGCACCATGAACAAGTGAAGGAGTCGGAACATGCCTCGAGTGAAGAAAGCGGTGAAATCGCGCCAGCGGCGCAAAAAAATCCTCCATATGGCCAAGGGGTATCGAGGGGGTAGAAGCAAACTGCTGCGAACGGCCAAAGAGACGGTGCAGAGAGCTTTGGTGTACGCCTACCGGGATCGAAGGGCTCGAAAGCGCGATTTTCGTAGCCTTTGGATTATGCGAATCAACGCCGCCGCCCGTCAGCACGGCATGAGTTACAGCCGTTTCATGGATGGACTGAAGAAGGCCGATGTGAATTTGGACCGAAAAGTTTTGGCGAGCCTCGCGGTCCATGACCCCAACGCTTTTGCCAAGCTTGTGGCCCTAGCCAAAGAAGCCGCATAGAATCCATGGAAGACACAGCACGTGCTCTGCTCGTTCAGGCGGAAAAGGCCATCACCGACGCCCGAGACGACCTCAAGGCGTTGGAAGCGCTTCGAGTCCGTTTTCTGGGACGAAAAGGCGAACTGACGGCTTTGTTTAAAAATCTTGGCCAGGTGGATTCGAACCAGCGTCCCGTTGTGGGGAAAGTGCTGAACGAGGTGAAAGCCCGCCTGGAGATGCTTCTGGAAGAAGCGATTCAAGGAGCTAAGGAACGGGCCGCCCGTCAGGGTGAAGCAGTGGACATTACGGCACCGGGTCGGCGTCCTCTTCGAGGTCGTCTGCATCCCATCACCCAGACGGCCATGGAGATCGCCTCCATTTTTAATCGACTGGGTTTTGAAACCGTGGAAGGCCCGGAAGTGGAGCTGGATTATTATAATTTCGAAGCCCTGAACATCCCCAAGGATCATCCGGCTCGGGATATGCAAGACACTTTTTATGTGTCTGAAGACGTGGTCTTGCGCACACATACTTCCCCGCTTCAGGTGCGCACCATGGAACGTAAAAAACCTCCCATCAAGATCATCGCCCCGGGCAAGGCTTATCGTTGCGATTCCGATGTGACCCATTCCCCGATGTTTCATCAGGTGGAAGGCCTTATGGTGGGCAAGGGGGTCTCCTTCGGGGATCTTAAAGGTGTCCTTACGGTCTTTGTGCACCAGATGTTCGGGCCGGATGTGGGGTTGCGGTTTCGTCCCAGCTTCTTTCCCTTTACGGAGCCCAGCGCCGAAGTGGATATTCAGTGTGTGATCTGCAAAGGGGCCGGATGCCGTGTGTGCTCTCAGAGCGGCTGGCTGGAAATCCTCGGCTCCGGAATGGTGGACCCTGAAGTGTTCAAGATGGTGGGCTATGATCCCGAGGAAGTCACCGGGTTTGCCTTTGGCATGGGCATTGAGCGTATCGCTATGCTCAAATACGGCATCAATGATCTCAGACTCTTTTTTGAAAACGACCTAAGGTTCTTGCGCCAGTTTTGACGGAACCAAGACCGGGTTAGGGCGGCGACTAAGGTTTGCGGGCAAAGGGCACGACGGAAAAGAGGTCGTGCCCTTTGCCGTAGAAAGACCAAGAGTGACCGCCCGTTAAGGTTGTGACGAGGGGAGAATCCATGATTGTCAGTGGTGCGTGGCTTCGAGATTACGTCAATCTCACCATGGACATGGAAGAGCTGGCGGAAAGGTTGACCATGGTGGGGCTCGAAGTGGAAGCCGTGGAAAAACCTTACGCCTACTTGAAGACTGTGGTGGTGGGGCGTGTGACGGCTGTGGAGGCGCATCCCGAGGCCGACAAGCTGAAAATCTGTCGTGTCGAAGACGGAGTCGGCGAACGGCGCATCGTTTGCGGTGCGCCCAATGTGGCCGTGGGGCAACATGTTCCCCTGGCTCTTCCCGGCACGGTTTTGCCCTCAGGCATGGTGCTTCAGGAAACGACCATTCGCGGGCAATTGTCTCAGGGCATGCTCTGTTCCCAAAAAGAACTGCAGCTGGGCGAAGACGCTTCCGGGATCTGGATCTTGCCTCAAGATACACCTGTGGGCCGATCTCTTGCCGAAGTTTTCGACCTGGACGATGTGCGCCTGGATGTGTCCATTACGCCCAACCGTGGAGACTGTTTGTCCATGGTGGGAATCGCTCGAGAAGCGGCGGCTATTTGCGGAACATCCGTGCGTTATCCGACCATCACGGTCCAGGAAACAGGCCCGAAGATAGAATCGCTGGCTTCCGTGACTCTGGAAGATTCTGTGGGTTGTCCACGATATGCGGCGCGCCTTATTCAAGGGGTCACCGTGGGCCCCTCCCCGGAATGGATGAAACGCCGTCTGGAATCGGCAGGCATTCGTTCCATTAACAATATCGTGGATGTGACCAACTACGTCCTGCTGGAACTGGGACAACCCCTGCATGCCTTTGATTACGACCGGTTGCACGAAGGACGTATAGTGGTGCGTCGTGCCTATGCCGGAGAAAAATTCGTGACTTTGGACGGTGTGGAACGCACCCTTTTTGACGACACATTGCTCATTTGCGACGGGCGAGGTCCTGTGGCCATTGCCGGTATTATGGGAGGACTGGAGTCGGAAATCACTCCGTCCACGACACGGGTTCTCATTGAAAGCGCTTATTTTCAGCCGGAATGTATTCGTAGAAGCAGCCGAAAACTCGGATTGCGCACCGAATCCAGTTATCGTTTTGAACGTGGTGTAGACCCCGAAGGGGTGCTGCGTGCCGCCGACCGTGCCGCACAGCTCATGCTGGAACTGGCTGGAGGATCCATCGCGCAAGGGTGCCTGGATGCGTATCCCGTTCCTATAGCTCGCCCTCGCATTACGCTTCGTGTCCCCAAGGTGAACCAATTCCTGGGCATGGATCTGAGCGCCCAGAAAATGGCGGATGTGTTACGGTCCCTTGAGATGGATGTTGAAGCTGTGGATGCCGACACCCTTCAGGTGACACCCCCGTCTTTTCGCCTGGATGTCACTCGAGAAGTGGATCTGGCCGAAGAAGTGGCTCGGTTGGTGGGCTACGATCAAGTGCCCGTGACCCACGCCCAGGTGCCTCTTTACAGCGATCCCGTGGATCCCCATGCACAGACTCGGTGGGAAATTAAAAGACTTTTGGAAGCCGCCGGCTACCATGAAGTGCTCACTTTTTCTTTCACGTCTGAAAAAGCTTTGCGATCTCTCGGGTTTTCCGAAGACGATTTCAGGCTTCAGCCAGTTCGGCTGCTCAATCCGCTGAGCGAAGAGCAGGCTGTTATGCGCACATCACTTCTGGCGGGATTGCTTCAGACAGCCCGCCTGAACCTGGATCGCGGGAACTTGGATGTGCGTCTTTTTGAGTTGAGTAAGGTCTTCCTGCCGCAACCTGGGCAGTTATTGCCTCGAGAAGACCATCACCTGGCTGGGGTGATGGTGGGACGCCGGGATCCTCGCGCGGTTTATGGGGCCGAGGATACGGTGGATTACACGGATGTCAAAGGCGTGGTGGAAGAGGTTCTGGCAGCGTTGTATTTGGATGAATCCCAGGTCAGGTTTACTCGAGAGAAGATTCCACCTTACAGTGATCCAAGGTTTTCGGCAACACTTGAGGTCAAGGGTGTTCCGGTAGGTTCTTTGGGGCGTCTTCATCCTGATGTGCAGGAGGCTTTTGACCTGAAGCGGGAAGTGTACTACTTCGAACTGGATTTCGAAGCTCTTTTTGCTTTGAGAAATCCACATCCTGGATTTACGCCGCTTCCTAAGTTTCCTTCGGTGATCCGGGATATGGCATTGATTGTGGAAGCAAAACTTCCAGTGGCCGAGCCCTTGTCTTTTATTCGCTCGCTTTCGGAACCTCTTGTGGAATCTGTTTTCATTTTTGATTTGTACCGAGGAAAACCATTGGCCGATCATCAAAAAGGTGTGGGGTACCGAATCGTGTATCGTGCCGCCGATCGGAACCTCACCGACGAAGAAGTGAATGCCGTGCATCGGCGCATCACGGACCAGGTCTTGGATCGCTTTCAGGCCACCCTCCGCTAAGAAAAACAGGGACACATGTTTGGAAACGGTCTTATCCAGGACAAGGGGGAAGGGGATCGCCCCAAAGCAGTTCAGGTGACCTTTGTTCACGAATCCCATAAGGGCATGGGCCGTTCCATTCACTTCAACGAAATCGGCATGCTGGTGCTCTGTCAAGATCCGGCGCCGTTGCAGGCTCGTTTACGCCTGAGCCTTCATTTTCCCGGCTTGAAACATCCCATTGATGTCGAAGGCGAGGTGGTGTGGACCAATCCATACGGAGCCGATGACACCGTGACACCTCGGGGCATGGGTGTGAAATTCCTGGAGCTGGATCCGGCCAAGGCGAGGCTTTTAGCCGATTTCTCGGAGCGCTACAGGGTCTACGGGAATCTGTACGAAATCTTTTACACTTAGAACGTGCGGGAATCGATGTCTCCAGCGATCCATTTCGTCTACCCCATACTCAAGGCCTAATGAGATGATCTGGAGTATCGGCCTCGCAGCAAGATCCGGCAGGGGAGGCCCCATGTGTCCGCCCATAAACAGAGCCCATGGGAAAACGATTCCGTAAGCCCGTTCATCAAGAACACTGTAAGCGCGAACCCATGGGACTGTCCCGAACATACCAAAGGGTATGGGCAAGCCCATGGCTTGATGGGAGAATGTTGAACTGACAATTTTCTTTTCAAGGCAGAGACCTTATGCGTATTTCTTTCGATTGCCGAAAGTCCAGATACCATCTCCATGAAACCGAAACCATCCGCGTACCAAAGGAATGTCCTCCACCATCTTTGGGCGGACACAACGGTCCGTCCCTGCAGGTCTCTGGAAATTTGACGCGCGGCGTCAATAATTGATTCAAGCCTTTCGAACACTCTCTTGAAAAAATTTATTCCATGACCCCTCTGGAAACCTTTCTTCTTGCCGTAGCTTTAGGTTGTGACGCTTTTGCCGTGGGCTTGGGTGTGGGCACTCGATTTTGTGCGCCGCGACAGGTCTTTCGTCTCTCCTTTCATTTCGGGCTGTTTCAGTTTCTGATGCCCCTTGTGGGTTGGGCTCTGGGTCTGTACCTTGTGGGCCTGGTCCAAAGGTGGGGACCATGGTTGGCTTTTTTTCTTCTTGTTTTCATTGGTGGGAAAATGGCTTATGAAAGCCTTCAGGGTGAAGAATCCCGAGAAGTGTGTGCGGATCCCACTCGGGGCCTCAGCCTGGTGGTGCTCTCTGTGGCTACCAGCATGGATGCTTTGGGGGTAGGATTCAGTTTGGGCATTTTGGGTCGGGACCTGCTGGCAGCGGCGGTGTGCATCGGCATTACCGCCGGGCTGATGACCTGGGCGGCCATGCGCGTCGGTAACCGACTTTCCATTTTGTGGGGGCGTCGCATGGGCGTTTTCGGAGGCGTGGTCCTGATCGCTATTGCTTTTAAGCTCTTGCTAGGCTGAATGCTGAACAAACCGGTGGGAAGACTATGGCGGTTCGACTGGAAATTGCTTTAAAGCCTCACCTTTTTGATGCCGAAGGTTCCGAGCTGTGCCGCAAAATCGCCGATTATTTCGGCTGGCATGTGGGGAAGGCTCGAGTCATTCGCGTCATCATGCTGGAAACAAGTTTGAGCGCGGAGGAACTGGAGGCGGTGCGCACGGAGATTTTTACCAATCCCGTCACCCAAGTCTCTTCCTTTCGTCCTCTGGCCACGGCCCTGGGTTTTCAGTGGGCCGTTTGGGTCGGCTTTCGACCCGGTGTTAGAGACACGGCGGGCAGTGTGGCTTTGGAAGCCATCGCTGACTATCTCAGGCGTCCTCTACCTCGAGGCGATGCTGCCTATACCTCCAAGCTCTACCTCCTTCAAGAAGCCAACCTGGATCGCTTTCAGGTGGAAACCATTGCACGGGAACTTCTGGCCAACGACATCATTCAGCAATGGCGCATTTTCGCTCAAAATGATTGGAATCCCGAAGAGGGGATCGGGATTGTTTTACCCAAGGTGGCTTTGCGACACACTCCAACCGTGGAAAATATCGCCATTGGAAGCGATGAGGAACTCAAGGCCCTGAGCGATGCGCGTAATCTGGCCTTGAATCCTCGGGATATTCCCGTTATTCGCCGCTATTTTCTGCGACCGGATGTGCTGGAACAAAGAGCACGCGTGGGTTTAAGTCTGCCGACTGATGTGGAGTTGGAAGCCATCGGTCAGGCTCGAAGCGACCACTGCAACCACAACACTTTTCGCGGCCTTTTCCTTTATAGAGACATGGATACGGGTCGTGAAACCATCGTGGACAATCTTTTCAAGACCTGTATCGAAGCTCCCACATTAGCCGTGCAGGCCCAAAAGGACTGGGTTGTTTCGGTGCTTTGGGATAATGCCGGAGCCGCCCGGTTCGATGAAGAACATCTCTACGTGATCACAGGAGAGACCCACAACAGTCCGTCCAATATGGAAGCCTATGGCGGCGCCTTGACTGGCATTGTGGGCGTGTATCGTGATCCCATGGGCACCGGCAAGGGATCACGACTGATCGCCGGCCTTTATGGTTACTGCGTGGGGCCGAGGGATTATGCGGGACCTCTTCGACCCCATTTGCATCCACGACGGCTCTTGGATGGGGTCGTGGAAGGGGTTCGGGACGGCGGCAATAAGCACGGGGTGCCCACTGTGTTCGGGAATCTGTTGTACCATCCGTCTTATCTTGGGAAATGTCTTGTTTTTGTCGCCGCCATCGGCCTCATGCCTCGAACCATTCATGGCGAACCTGCAGAACGGAAGAAACCCAATCCTGGGGATATAATCATCATGGCCGGAGGCCGTGTGGGTAAGGACGGGATTCACGGAGTGACGGCTTCCAGTGAAAGCTACAGTGAACACACCCCCGCAGGCCATGTTCAAATCGGCGATCCGTACACACAGAAAAAAATGCACGATTTTCTGTTGGAAGCTCGGGATGAGGGACTGATCACCTTTATTACCGACAATGGGGGGGGTGGTTTGTCCTCGTCCATCGGGGAATCGGCCCAGCTGGCAGGAGGAGCCCATGTGGCTTTGGACCGAGTGCCGCTCAAATACGAAGGTCTCGATGTCTGGGAAATCTGGGTTTCAGAATCCCAGGAACGTATGACCGTGGCGGTTCGGCCGGACCATCTGGACCGTTTCATGGAACTGGCGGCCTTGCACGAAGTGGAATGCACCGCCATTGGCCGGTATGAAGCTACGGGAAAATTGCATCTTACATATCACGGAAAAACCTGCGCTTACCTGGACCTCAGCTTTTTCCGAGAAGAGTTCCCTCAATGGGAATTCGAGGCCCATTGGCGTTCCCCTGAATCCCGCGGCTTGACGGAACCCGTGATAAGTGAACCCAAGGCATACGGTCGGCTTTTGACTGAGTTGCTGGCGTCCGCCAACCTGTGTAGCCGCGAGTGGATTCAACGTCAATACGACCATGAGGTTCAGGGAACCAGCGTGGTCAAGTTCCTGGTGGGCCGCCGACGCGATGTGCCGAACGATGCTGCGGTCCTGAGACCTGTGCTCACATCGCGACGCGGCCTTACTGTCACCCAAGCCCTTCATCCTACCTATGGCCAGATCGACACCTACCATATGGTGGAAGCTTCCATTGATGAATGTGTGCGCCGACTGGTGGCGGTCGGAGGACTTTTGGACGAAATCGGCGGTGTGGACAACTTCTGCTGGCCTTCCATTCAATACGACCCAGAACGAAATCCCGATGGACGCTACAAAGCCGCGCAGCTTGTGCGGGCCAACTGGGCCCTTAAAGACATGTGTCTTGCCTACGGCATTCCCCTTCTTTCAGGAAAAGACAGCATGTATGTGGATGGGCACTTGCCGGGAGCTTACGGGGAACGCCATAAAGTGTCGGGATTACCGACCATGCAGTTTACGGCCACAACCATTGTGGAAGACATTGAACGCTGCCTTACCATGGACGTGAAGATGCCCGAAGATTGGGTCTATGTGGTGGGGATGACCCGGCACGAGTTGGGAGGCTCAGAATATTACGAAAAGTTCGGTTACGTGGGCCTGACTGTTCCCAAAGCCCATCCGGAATCGTTTTTGAACCTATACCGTGCCATGGAGGCCGCCGTGCAGGAAGGGCTTGTGGCGTCGTGTCACGCCGTGGGTCGAGGCGGTTTGGCAGTGCACGGAGCCCTTATGGCCATCGCCGGAGAATTGGGAATGGAGTGGCATCTCGGTGCTGTTCCGGCGGATGGAAATCTTTCCACAGCTGCCGTGCTTTTCAGTGAATCTTTAGGGCGTTTTTTGGTCACCGTGGCTTCGGATCGTCGGGAAGCCTTTGAAGCCCATTGTCGCGGCCTTCCGATGGGATGTCTCGGCAGAGTCACCGCCGAGCCCGTGTTCAAGGTTCGGAATGCTTCGGGACACATAGTGTTTGAGGAGCCCGTAGAAACTCTGGACAAAGCCTGGCGTTATCGCCAACTCATGAAATCGTGAAGTCGTGAATTATGAAGTGATGGCTTGTGAAGTTGTAAGAGATCGTAGGTTGTGAGTCGGGAAATCGTGGATACGGCAATTGGAAAGGGGCGAATGGTCCAAGGCTGAATCCAACGAACTGTGCCGCAATCTTCTAACCATTCCAAGCCCTCACGCCTCCACGATTTTCGATTTCGCGATTTACGAGTTTCAAGACTTCATGATTCCTAGTGGAGGTTTTCATGGCAGAGGTTCGAGCGTTGGTACTGACCGGGTTCGGACTTAATTGCGACTGGGAAACGGCGCACATCCTGACATTGGCCGGGGCGCATGCCGAACGTGTGCACCTGAATCAGCTCATATCGGGCGTGAAACGTCTCGACGATTACCACATCTTTGTCATCGGCGGCGGATTTTCCTGGGCGGACGATCATGGAGCAGGTGTCATTCTCGCCGTTCGCCTGAAGTATCGGCTTCGGGACGCTTTGCTTTCCTTCGTGGAAAGGGGAGGCTTGGTTCTGGGTATTTGCAATGGTTTTCAGGTCCTGGTCAATACGGGGCTCCTTCCTGGGTTTGAGCCGGGAAGCCTATCCCGCCAGGTGGCCTTAATTGACAATGACTGTGGCAGGTTTCGGGATCAGTGGGTCCATTGCGTCTTTGAAGCCTCATCGCCCTGTGTTTTCACTTACGGCTTGCAATCTATGGACCTTCCTGTTCGACATGGGGAAGGCAAGTTTTTCGCCGAACCTGAAGTCCTTGATCAGTTGGAAAGAAATCATCAGGTGGTTTTGCGTTATGCCTTTTCTGACGGTCGGCCGGCAGGTGGCGCCTTTCCTGAAAACCCCAACGGATCTCTTCATGACATCGCTGGGATCTGTGATGCCACCGGTCGTGTTTTTGGACTGATGCCTCACCCGGAAGCCTTTCATCATTGGACCAACCATCCTGACTGGACATGGGAAAAGGAGCGTCGACGGCGTCTCGGGCTGCCTCTGCCCCGTGAAGGCGACGGCGTACGCCTTTTTCGAAATGCCGTGGACTATGTGAGAAATCAAGGAGCCCGCTAATGGCATCACATGTTGCCCATCCTGGAGAAAAAGGCGCCGGATTTGAGAATGCGTCCTCAAGGGGGTCAAACCGGTTGCGGGTTGCCGTTTTGATCTCCGGCGGCGGCACAAACCTTCAGGCTTTGATCGATCGCGCTCAGGAAGGAAAGCTGGAGGCCGATATTGTGTGTGTGGGCAGTGATCGAGCGTCCGCGCAGGGGTTGGTGCGCGCCCAAAAAGCGGGGATTCCCACCTTTGTGGTTTCCTATGAAAAATATTTGAAAGCAGACAAGATCGAACCGATGGATGATGCTTTGGTGGCGGCGGTGGATGCACGTCAGAGAATCCTCCATGACCAGGATGATGAGGCACGCCGGGACCGCCTCGTTCGCCTTATGGCGGCGGAAAAGGAAATCATGGCTCATGTGGAATCCCATGGGGCTCGACTGGTGTGTCTTGCGGGTTTCATGAGGTTGCTGACGCCTTATTTTCTTAACCGTTTTCGTCAAGGGGACCGTCCTGGTGTGGTCAATATTCACCCGGCTCTTCTACCGGCTTTTCCCGGACAACATGGGTATCGAGACACGTACCGTTACGGATGCAAGTGGGGCGGCATCAGCATCCATTTTGTGGATGAAGGCGAAGATACCGGCCCGGTGATCGCTCAGGCCGTGTATCCCATTTGGGACGAAGATTCTTACGAAGAGGTGCAACAGCGTGGTCTGCACCTGGAACACATGATGTACGCTCAAGTGGTCAACTGGATTGCCAGGGATCAGGTGCGTGTGGTGGCCCGTTCCGGAGGGCGTCCGAGGGTGTGCATTGAGGATCCGGCTTATCGGGAAGTGGTTGGATCATGGGTTGAAGCGGCTTTTCGAGATCGCCCCGACGTGGTGTACCGTCGAACATAAATAATTCTTCAAAGACTCATGACAATCCGCTCCTGCACCTCGGGTTCCAGGTACGGATGCATGGGAAGACTGACGATACGATTGGCCAGCTCTTCGCTGACGGGAAAATCTCCTGCCTTATAGCCCAAATAGGCGAAAGCCGGTTGCAGGTGCAAAGGTATGGGATAGTAGACGGCGGTGGGAATTCCCGCCCTGCGGAGTCGTTCCCGAATGGCATCTCGTTCCTGCATTGATGGAGCCAGAAGAGAAAATTGTGCCCAGACCGAGGTCACGCCTTCGGGAACTTTTTGGACCGTCAAATCCGGCCGAGCATCTTCCAAGAGCTTAAGGTACCGGGCCGCCACATCCTGACGAAGCCGACACTCTTCACTAAAAATCGTCCACTTGGCCAAGACGATGGCGGCTTGAAGCGTGTCCAGCCGCCCGTTGATTCCCAGCCGCACGTGTTCGTAACGGTGGCTTCCCTGTCCGTGGACACGTATGGAGATGAGTTTTTGAGCCAAGGTATCGTCGTCGGTAAAACACATGCCACCGTCACCGTAACCTCCCAAAGGTTTGGCAGGGAAAAAGGATGTGGCGGCGGCATGCCCGAAACGGCACGCGGGAACTCCGTGAAGAGTGGCCCCAAAGGATTGGGCCGCATCTTCCAGCAGGAAGATTCCTTCCTCTTCGGTGATGCTCTCCAATTCCGCGTAGTCGGCCGGAACACCGAAAAGATCCACGGCGATCACACCGCGCACAGAAGCCTTTCGGGCGGTGTTGGGGAAAGGATGGAGGGATTGATCCCCTCTTTTCAGAGCTTCCAAAGCCAGCCGAAGCTTGTCGGGATCGAGATTGAAAGTTTCCGGATCCACATCCACAAAAACGGGGATGGCGCCGAGCATGGCGATCACTTCCGCGGTTGCGATGAAGGTGAAAGGGGTGGTGAGAATCACATCGCCTGGACCTACGTCCAGAGCCATGAGGAGCATCAGAAGGGCATCGGTGCCCGAAGCGCAGCCCACGGCATGACGGGTGCCCACGTACCGAGAAAGGGTGATTTCCAGTTCCTGAACTTCGGGGCCGAGGATATACTGGCCGTGGTTCAAAACCGCACCGATACGTTCCTCAAGAAGGGAACGTAGGCGTTTTTGCTGGGTCTTAAGGTCGATAAAGTCCATAGGCTCAGCTCTTTTTTTTCCGGGTTCTTATCGATGAAAGCTTGCCGTGAAAAAGATCGTTGTCCAAGGGCAAGCTGGTTTCCCCTTATGGGAGAAACCCGAAAACATGTCAACGGTTTCTCCTGGGACGAGGTCAAAAGATTCACTATCAATCAAGGAGGTACCGATGCCTGCTGTGTACGTGGAAAAGAGCGGTCCTGTAGCTCATTTGGTACTCAACAGCCCGGAAACACGAAATGCCCTGTCGCTTCCGGTGATTCACAGCCTCATGGAACATCTGCACGCTTTGGCTCGAGACGTGAATGTTCGGGCGGTGATTCTGCGCGGGGAAGGCCCGGCCTTTTGTGCAGGTCATAACCTTAAGGACATGGTGGCGGAAGGAGCCGATATTCACACCTATCGTGAACTGTTTTCCACCTGTTCCCAAATGATGTTGCAAATCCATACTTTGCCGCAGCCCGTTATCGCTCAGGTGCATGGCATTGCTACCGCCGCCGGCTGCCAATTGGTGGCCGCTTGTGATTTGGCTGTTGCGGAGACCGAAGCTCAATTCGCCACGCCGGGTGTCAAAATCGGTTTGTTTTGCTCCACGCCCATGGTTCCTTTAGTGCGCCTTATCGGTCGGCGTCGAGCCCTTGAAATGCTTATGACCGGTCGGTTCGTTTCCGCCCAGGAAGCTCTGGAATGGGGCTTGGTGAATCGGGTGGTCCCCAAGGACCAGCTGGCTGAAACCACCATTCAACTGGCCGAAGAGATTGCGCGATTCAGCCGATTTACCCTTGCCTTTGGAAAGGACGCCTTCTACCGGCAGGTGGATTTGGACGAAAGAGCGGCCTACAGCTTTGCCAAGGAAGCCATCGCCATCAACTGTCTTGCCGAGGATGCCCAAGAAGGGATGCGCGCCTTTGTGGAAAAACGTGCTCCCGTCTGGCGCCATACGTGATACGTGAAAGGATGCCGAGCTGGGGAAGGAGGGGTCTCGGCGCTCATCCAAGCCATTTCTAGACATTGTTATGCCTTCAAAGGAGGGGACGATCATGAAGGATCCACTGTTTCAACCTGTTGTAATCAACAAGATGGAAGTTCCCAACCGCATCGTCATGCCTGCCATGCATCTCAACATGGCCAAGAAGTTCCAAGTCACCGACCGCCTCGTAGATTTCTATGCCGAACGGGCTCGAGGCGGCGCCGGCCTCATTTGCGTGGGCTATGCGACGGTAGACGAACTGTCGGGAAGCCCTGGAAACATCGGCGCCCATGATGATGTTTTTATCGAAGGACTTGCGAGGCTTTCGGCAGCCATCAAAGAAAACGGTTCTCTCAGTGCCGTGCAGCTGAACCATGCGGGTCGATACAATCCTAGTATTCTCATGGGTGGAAAACAACCGGTGGCACCGTCTGCCGTTCCATCCAGGCTTACCGGAGAGACGCCCCGAGAGCTCACGGTGGAAGAGATTCAGGGCATTGTGGATCGCTTCGCCCAGGCGGCTCGCCGAGTCAAACAGGCCGGGTTCGATGCGGTGGAGATTCTGTGTGGAACGGGCTATCTCATCAGCGAATTTCTTTCGCCGCTGACCAACAAACGTACCGACCAATACGGAGGAGATCTCAACGGACGCATGCGTTTCGGCCTGGAGGTGATCTGTGCGGTTCGGGATGCTGTGGGCCCGGATTTTCCCATTTTGGTGCGGACCAACGGCAACGATTTCATGCCGGGCGGCGTAGGCCGAAAGGAATTGGCGATTTTTGCGCAAGCCCTGGTCGGGCATGGTGCCGATGCCTTGAACATCAATGTGGGATGGCATGAAGCCAGAGTGCCCCAGATCATATCGGACGTGCCTCGAGGAGCCTTCGCTTACCTGGCCCGAAGTATCAAGGAAAGGGTTTCCGTTCCCGTGATCGCCGGGCACCGAATCAATGATCCCCGCGTGGCCAGAGAACTCATTGCCGACGATCTTTGCGACATGGTCGCCATGGGTCGAAGTCTCATCGCCGACCCTCGACTTCCCGAAAAAGCACGCACAGGTCGAGAACATGAAATCGTCCATTGCATTGCATGCGCTCAAGGCTGTTTTGACAACCTCTTTGAGATGAAGTCCGTGGAGTGCCTTTGTAATCCCTTGGCGGGGCATGAAAGGGACCGCCAAGTGGTCAAGGCGCCTGCACGCAAGAAAGTTCTGGTGGCAGGAGGCGGCCCGGCAGGCATGAGCGCTGCCCTGGCGGCTCACGATCGCGGCCACGACGTGGTGCTCTACGAAAAATCGGACCGATTGGGCGGACAGCTTTGGTTGGCGGCGGCGCCACCGGGACGGTTTGAATTTTCCGAACTTGCCAGGGACCTGGCAACGCAGCTGGCCGTGCGCGGTGTTCGTGTGGTGCTCAATACGGAGGTGACGGAAGCCGTCATTCGAGAGGAAAAACCGGATGAGGTTGTTCTGGCGACCGGAGCGGAACCCATTACGCCGCCCGTTCCGGGAAGCCATCTTTCCCATGTGGTCCAGGCCTGGGACATATTGGCAGGAAGAGCTTTCGCAGGACGCCGCGTGGTTGTTATCGGAGGTGGTGCCGTAGGCGTGGAGACCGCGCTCTATCTGGCCCAACGGGGAACACTTTCCGGGGAAGCCCTTAAGTTTCTGGCTTTAGCTCAGGCCGAAGATCCCCAAGAACTCTTTCGGCTTGCTGTTCGCGGCACCAAAGAAATCATCTTGGTGGAAATGCTCGATGCCGTGGGCAAAGACCTCGGCCGAAGCACCCGCTGGGCCATGCTTCAAAACATCGCCGTGCACGGCGTGAAAGTCTACAAGTCAACAAAAGCCTTGGAGATCACGCCCGAAGGGGTTCAGGTTCAGACCCCGGAAGGGGAAACGCGGTATGTGCCATGTGATACAGTGGTGCTGGCAGCCGGATCCCGTTCGTATAATCCCTTGGAAGAAAAGCTTCGGGAAAAAGGCCTTTCCGTTCATGTGGTGGGGGACGCCGCCCGTGTGGGTAAGGCCTTTGACGCCGTCCATCAGGGCTTCCAAGTTGGCCGTGCCCTGTGAAACGTTTTCCCTCGGATGCCCTTGATTCCTCAGCGGTGGAACACTCAAGAGGGCTCATGGCGCTGAAAGCCCTGTACAAGGCCGTGGCTATGAGCCCTGGACCTGAGGAGCCCGATTTCTTAAGCTCAAGGGCGTGGCGGACCGCCATGGAAAGATCCACCCGTCATGGAAAGATCCACGGATGTGTACGGCTTTTTTTAGAAATGACGCGAAGCCTTTTATAAGCCCTTTCTTTTGCAAAAGACCTTCGCCGTATCGCGAAGTCAGCACCACAGGCAGATCCGGCCGAAGTTCCCAAACGGCTTCGGCCAGTTTTTCGACTGTGAGCTTAGGCATGGTGAGGTCAGTGATAAGAAGGTCCGTGTGGAAAACGTTTTCTTTCAGGTACTTCAGAGCTTCTTCCGCATCGGAAAAACCTTTGACGGTATAGCCAAGGTTTTCCAAAAGGTTTTTGGTCAAGTGAACCAACATGACCGCATCGTCCACCACCACGAGGCGTTCCGTGCCGCGCATGAGCGTCCCCACGGTTCTGTCCGTACTGCAGACGGCTCGATCCTGTGGTGATGCAGGAAGAAAAACGCGAAAAAGGCTTCCCAGCCCGGGGCGGCTTTCTACGTTGATGGTACGTCCTAGGCTACGAACGATGCCGTGCACCACCGAAAGGCCTAGACCGGTGCCTTCGCCTACTTCTTTGGTGGTGAAGTATGGTTCAGAAATTCGCTCCATGACCTCGGGGCTCATGCCGTGCCCCGTATCCCTTACCGACAAAATCACATGATCTCCTGGTTCCAACCCCAAAGTCTTTTCTTCACCGTGTTTGTCCAGCCGCACGTTTTCAGCCTTAAGTTCAGCGTGCCTCCATGGTCCTTCATGGCATGAAAAGCGTTGGTGCACAGGTTCATAATCATCTGCTGCATTTGCGTTGGATCCGCCATGACCGTGGGAACAAAATCGGCGTAGTGCTCCCGAACCTCAATGGTAAATGGCAAGGTCGATCGAAGCATTTTGACCGTCTCACGCATCCGGGAACTCATGGCTCGAGCCGGAATGTTAACTCGGTCGCATTGCAGAAGAATTTTATGCGGCTCTTCATCAAAGGCGTACATGACCGTGCGTTCTCCACGGCCGGCCGCTTCCTTGGCAAACGCCATGGCCAGAGTGCTTTTGCCCACTCCTGTAGGACCGACAATGGACGTGGTGGTGCATCGCTGAAGACCTTCACCAAGCAGCTGGTCCAGTTCCGGAATACGGCAGGACAGCATCTCCGCTGAGCGTTCCACACTCATCTCCCCGGTTCGTACTTTGGGATAAACTACGACACCCCGGGGAGTGATTTCGAATTCATGGCTGCCATGTCGGAACCGGGAACCTCGAAACTTGGTCACTTGAATAGTGCGAAGATCTTTGGACAAATGGAGACGAATGATCCCGTCGCAGAGAAACTGCAGGTCCTCGTCGGGTGTCTCCGGACTGGATTGCGACGAAAACAGAACCGTGGCTCCTTGTTCCACAAGAAACGGATGAAGGACAAGGATTGTTTCCAAAACATGAAAGGGTCACTGGAGAGATACCGAAACTGAGTCATGGAATCGATAAAAACCCGTCCAGGCTTGATTTATTGCACGGTTTCCACGATGCGCTGTGTGGTTCCCGCTCCACTTCAGCTGGAGCGAAGATGTCGTAAGACTCAATCTTGCCAAAGAATTCCGGTCCCGGACTCAAGTCCAGTATGTGGACACGAGAAAAATCAAAGCCCATGGCGACCCCGATGCGGCGAATCTTTTCGGCGGGTTCGCTGAGGGTAATGAATAAAGAGGTTTCGGAGTCGATTTGCGGGGCTGTAAGAAAGTGGAGTCCAAAGGTTGTCTTCCCGGTGCCACGGCCCCCTCGAATGAGATAAGAAAAAGTGCTGACAAAACCCCCGTAAAGCACGGTGTCCGTGCCCGGGATGCCTGTGGAAATCCTTGAAGGGGTCTCAAAGTTCATCCTCTGCCCTTTCCTTACAGCGCGAACCAAACCCATGCTAGCTATCAGCGATTCTTATCTGTCCAGGCTTTTGCACAAACTGAAGACACCCTAAGGCGGATAGCTCCTTTCCATGTACCCCTCGAGCGCTGCGAACAGAGCCAAGAAACAAACGATGTGCGTGGCCCCTTGTTCAAAGAGACATGACAGAAGTGGCCGCGGATCTGTTTGGGCGCAGGTTGCGTTGGCTGCAGCCATGGGAAACGTGAAAAGAGGGGGAACGATAACCTTAAAGAGGTCTCGACTTAATGAGCAGAGACGGAAAGAGCATGCGATCATGCATGGCGTTGCAGGAGGTTGCAGAGACAACGTTCCTTTTGACTAAGCATTACCCACAGACTTCGCGCACACTCTTTGTAACAGCGGATTCAGGCTTTTCGAGCAGATTTTCCCGTCTGCTAGAACGCCAAAAGAAAGAGTAGGAGCTTGTCCGAGAAGCATTTCTTCCTGTGAGTGCAGGCGGTCCGCCCCCACAAATGACGAGCCGAAGGTCCGCGCTTTCAGAAACAGTTTCAGGTTTGAAGGGGCGAGGCGGCCTTGTCCCTCCATTGAAATGACATTAAAGACCTTGGTGTTTCGAGTACTCAGGCGCGCTCCTAGGCTTTTGTAGGGACGAGACGGACGTGGTTTCAGAACCCAGTGTCGGTAAAGCTGCGGGGAATTGTGGGGGCGGCGAGGCTATTGGAAGGCGTCAGTGTCGAAGGACTAGGGTCAAAGATGGATTGGTGCAGGGAGCCGTTACGGCGTCGAGCGCGGCAGTCCTCGGCATCAAAGGCCTGGCATGGAAGGGGTTTGATGGGATGAATGGAGCAAAAATGGTGTTTGGAACCCGGAGACTGAAAGAGAAAGGGGCAAAGCTGCTGGTTGTCCAAGCGCGTGCCTTCCAGAAGGGCTCGCCAATGGGAAGGGTAGGTCACGCCTGGAGGAGCAACAGCGGGCACACCGCCGATTTCACAGCATGTGCCGCACATGTGGCACCACTGGCCTGAAGGCACAGGATGCGGGCGACTGTCCGTTGAAAGAAGCAAAGAAGCAAAAGAGGGCAGCCGTGCCAAATCATGGCGTATTTCTAAAAAAGCTTCGGCGAATCGGGTCAGGTCTCTCAGGAGCAGCGGCTGCATTTCTGGACGGTCTTTGTCGATATAAAAGCGCATGCCGGTGACATGGGAAAAGATTGTCCCTTGAATCATTTCCGCTGGAAAGTAAGGGTCGAGAAGGGCTTGAGTGAGGGTAACCTTGTCGGCCGAAGCCCCGGGCCATTGAAGCAAACGATCCAGTGCCTGAAGAAGGCCTTTCGGGACACCGCTTTCCAAGCCCTGTGATGAAGTCTTCTGAGCGTAAAGAAGAGCAGCGCTGAAACCCGACGAATCTTTGCAGGCGGCAAAGCTTTGCCGGCGTATAGCCGCAAAATCCAAAAAGAGCTGTCGAAAAGAAGGTGGCATGGGGATCTCCGAAGCGCCTATCGCGCAAGTCAGCTAACCGAACCCTTTTTATCACACAAGCGCCCAAGGCACCAACCCTGCCTGCAGGCCTCTTCCCCAGACCCAAATCCTACAGGGGTGGCTCCCTATGTCCGCCCCGATCACCACCGCTTCGTATCCACCGGCCCCATATTTTTGGACCTCCCCAAACATGGTGGAGCCGCACCTATGGGGTCTCCCCGATCCCTATCAACCCGTATATGCAGCTCCGTATGTTCGAACAACCACTAAACATCGTAGGAACGGACCTATGTATCCGCCCGCAGATTATCGGGTCGCAGGGAATGGGACGGGGCGCATACACCGGTGCGCCCCCACAGCAAAAGGTTTTTCGCCCATCCGAACGACCCTTCCATAAACCTTGGTCATTGACGCCAATGCCCGCCTGTGGCAGCTTTCCTGCGAATGTTCCCAAGAAACAGGCATCATAAGGGAGGACAGAACCATGACGTTTCTGTGTGTGGACGAAAACGCCTTTTGCCCCGCGCCTAAGCAACGTCCTCAAGCATTCTACCGCAGGCTGCCTTCAATCATCTTGCTTGGAATTCTGGTTCTTGGAATTCTTGGGCGACCTTCGCACGCCTCTCAAAAGCCTTTGCGTGTGGGAATTCTTCCGGTCTTGGACACTCTGCCCCTTCAGATCGCTTTCACAGAAGGCTATTTTGCCAAACATGGTCTGAACGTTCAGCTGATCTCCTTTGACAGCGCTCTGGAACGGGATGCGGCCATGCAGGCCGGGCAACTGGAAGGTTATTTCGGGGATATGGTGAATACGGTGCTCATGGTACGCAGCGGGGTTCCCATGCGCATCGTCACCGTGGCTTACGCCAGTCGCCCTGGCCAAAGGCAGTTCGCGTTACTGGGACGACCAGGCTTGGAAGCAACGTCCTTGGACGCTCTTCCCTCCGGAACCGTCGGACTTTCCAATGCCACCATCATGGAATACCTTTTGGACCTCATGGAAGAACAGGGTCTTGTACCACGCGGCCGTTTGGAACGTCTGGAAGTGAAAAAGATTCCCGTCCGCATGCAGATGCTTCTTGGAGGCCGTCTCGATGCAGCCATTCTTCCCGAACCCTTGGTGACCCTTGCGGAATCGCAAGGGGCACGCGTTTATGTTACCGACGAAAATCTTCAGGTGACACTCACTGTCGTAGGCTTATTGGATCGACTTTTGACCGATGATACCCAAACGGGAGAAAAGTTTTTAAATGCTTACAGGGAGGCCCTCTCCGCTCTGGCTGCAAATCCCGAAAAATACCGCTCTCTCATGGTAGCTTCCTGCCGCATTCCAGAACAACTGGCAGCCACTTTCCAGATGCCCGTATTTCCAGAAGCGGGGTTACCGCCCTATGCGGACGTGGAACGGCTCGTGAGTTGGATGCGGGCTCGAGGCCTTGTCACGGAGGCTATAAAAGTTGCGGATCTCACGTGGAGTGGCAGGCCGTGAGCCACGGCGTGGTTTTGGAAGCCCGGAATTTGGTGAAGAGCTACCCTCATCGAGGCATGGTGCTGTCCGAGGTGTCCCTCCGTCTGGGAAGAGACGATACCTATGCCGTGGTGGGACCGTCCGGGTGCGGCAAGAGCACCTTGCTGTATTTGCTATGCGGCCTGACGCGTCCCGATGCGGGTACGGTCATGTATGAGGGACATCCGGTGGATCGCCCGAGGCGGGATATTGCCGTGGTGCTTCAAGATTATGGCCTTCTACCGTGGAAGACGGTCTGGGACAATGTGATTTTGGGCTTGACCATTCAGGGAGTGTCAAGGGCTGAACGAACTCGGCGTGCTTCGGTTTGGTTACAAATACTGGGCCTCAAAGGTCGGGAACGCTGTTTTCCGGCACAGCTTAGTGGCGGGGAACAACAGCGCGTGGCGTTGGCTCGTGCGCTTGCCGCGGAACCGGGAGTGTTGCTTCTGGATGAGCCTTTTTCCTCCCTGGATGCCATCACTCGAGAACGTTTGCAGCACACACTCTTGGACATGTGGCAAAGTGTGCGCGTTCCCTACGTCCTTGTGACGCATAGCGTGGATGAAGCGGTTTTTCTTGGGCGAAAGATTTGTGTCATGGCAGGAAATCCGGCTCGGTTCGTCACCGTCGTAGACAATCCCTATTTCGGGAATGCTCGGGGTCGAAAGAATCCGGCCTTTTACAGTCTGGTCCAGCAGGTTCGTGCCGCCTTGGATCACGCCGTGCCGGGAGATGGGGCTTCATGAAAAATGATGCTGACACTTTCCTGCCACGCCTTTTTCGTTTCGGTGCGGCTCTGGCTTTTCTGGCTTTGATCTGGTGGATTCTCGCCCAAGGGTATCGAGGAGGCCAGGTTCTTCCGGGACCGGGTAAGGCCGCTACGGCGTTCCTGCAGGCTCTGGTGACCAAAAGCTTTTGGGAACACTTTCATGCCAGCACACGGCGCGTGGTTTTCTCCATGCTTGCGGCTTGGAGCGTCGGGTTTCCCCTGGGAATCCTCATGGGTAGTCACAAGAAAGTGGATGCCTGGCTTGCTCCTCTGGTTTTCCTCACCTATCCCGTTCCCAAGATCGTCCTTCTTCCGGTGGTGCTGCTGCTTTTCGGGCTTGGGGATTTTTCCAAGGTTCTTCTCATTGCCTTGATTGTAGGTTACCAGGTGCTGGTGGCCGTGCGTGACGGTGTGGCCGGCCTTAATCCTAAGTACTTGGATTCCGTAAGAACGCTCGGGGCCGGCCCATGGTCTCTGTTTCGCCATGTGCTTCTTCCCGCCGCTTTGCCCCATGGTTTTACGGCTTTACGATTGGGAACAGGCACAGGCGTAGCCGTGTTGTTTTTCGTGGAATCCTTCGCCACATCCCGCGGCTTGGGATACCTCATCATGGATGCATGGGGACGCCTTGATTACGGGAATATGTTTGTGGGCATTTTGGGCATGAGCCTTCTCGGAGCGGCTCTATTTGAAACCATCGCCGCCCTGGAAAAGGTTTTGTGCCGCTGGCAAGCGGCCCGCCGCCGTGGATGAGGTGTGACCTCAAGGGCTCATGGAGTAAACGGAAACGTCATTGTAACAAGATTGTCACCAGAACTTCAGCGACCGAGGATGTCTACTTCTCCTTACACGGGGTTGGAAGAAATTATGTGTCGTTGGGATCCAAGTCCTGAGTCAGAAGGCTCAGGCCCAAGGGAAGAGTTTCTCCGAACAGCCAGCTTTCTTCTTCGGGCCGAAGCGAACTTTCCGGGTTGAGCAGCCGATCCCGATACACTTCCGCACCCGATCCCAAACCGTCCAGCCATCGTTCGATGCGCTTCAAGATCTCTTCTGAAAGATCCCGAGCACGATCCCCGGTTCTTCTGGCCAGATGAACCACCATTTGAGCCACAGATTCCGTCGCCGCAGGATGTGCCGTCAGAATGCGATCGATCCAGGTGGAAACCACCGCAGAAGGAAGGACTCGATCCACGGGCCCGTAGAAAGGTTTTCGAGCTCCCAGCCGTGTAAGCACCCATAGGTCCTGAGGTGTGGGGCGTCGCACCAGGACCCGTTCCAGTGCGGTTTTTCCAAGGGATTCTTTGACATTAGCAGGAAGACGTTCGAAAGTGGCCAAAGCCATCCAGACTTCGTTCATTTCCTGAGGAAAAAGACGGAGGCCTGACTTTTTCTTGGATTTTTTTCCGCTTTCTTCAGCGACCAGTAAGGGTAAAACCTGTTGAGCCATGTGCCATTGGCGCCCTGCAGAAAGGCCTCCGGCCACTCGTCTCCAAAAAATCCACCATTCCACGCGACACTGCACATGTCGGGGAAAACAAAGACCTTGCGGATAGATTTTCCAGACTTCCTGCATGCGCCATTCGTCGACGGGATCCCCGTAACCGGGCCGGAGACAATAGCCTAAAAGATTGAGCCAACGCGCCTCATGCTGGGCACTCAAGGCACGGCCCTCTCGGTATTCCAGAAGCCCATCGGCCAGAGTGCGAATCAGGCTTGTGGACCATTTGTGCCGAGGCATCTCCAGAAGGTCACACAGATCCTTGACGAGTTTTTCCGGAGAAACTTTGGAAGTGTCGGGCTGGGAAGCTTTTGAAAATGCGGCGGCTATTCTTTCCTTGGCCTTTTGGACGACGGCTTCATCGAGGGTTTCGGCGGGGGATCTCAGATCCGTTGGGGATTCCGGGCTCTGACGCCTTACATCAAAGCGCAATCGCCATTCGTGAGGTGTGTGCAGGGATCGACACCAGAGTTCCAAGGTGCCCACTTCGGTGAGCTTTATGGCGATACGCACCGGAAGCTTTTGCGCGGTACCGCTCTTGCCGAAACGCAGAGCTGTGCGAATAGGCGGAAGTTCTGTTACTTCCTCCGGGTTCAAGGTGACCAGATCGCCTTGAGCGTCACCCAGGCGGGTGTGGGAACTAAAAATCTGAAAACCAGCCGGTTGATTGGTGAGCACGGCAAAGGTGGGTTCTTGCAACACGCTCTCATAACCTTCTTCGGTGCCTCGAGGCAGAAGACACACGGCGTGATGGATCGAAGCCTCCTGCGTTTCACCGATGCCTTTGGGATCTTTGGATTCCACCAGCAGATAGTAGGCTCGAGGCGTTCCGGCCCCGACTCGGATCCCGGCTCCCGTTCGCACCAGACCGTAATAAGCCGCCCCGACCGCCACAGCCAGATCCGGTCTCGGATTTTCCAGTTCTTCCGGCATCCAGCCCGGAAAGGTTCGGTCTTGAAACCATCGGCCGAGGACTTCTCGAAGACGTTGTCGAATCTTTGCAGGGCTCAGAGCCCCTCCATTGAAGAGAATAAAATCCGGATAGGGATGCGCCCGTTCGGTCTCCTGGCGCAAAAGTTGTTCATGACGACGCCAAAAGAAGGCGAGATGTTTTGTGATGGCGGGATCCTGCACGTAGGGAAGGCCGAATTCGGTAAGGCCCGAGCGACGCCCTTCCTGAGGGTCTTCTTCATAAGGAGCCGATGGGAAAAAGCCTTCCAAGATCCACTGAAAGACCTCGTCTCGAGTCAGGGTGCCTTTCAAGGTTCCAGCAATGAGTTTGCCGCCCGTGCCCATCACGGTGACATCGAAACGATCCCTGTCGGCCTTTTCTGAAAGAAGGGTTTCCTTGGCCTGTCGGCATCCGTGGCAGAGCTGATGCCAGCGCTGTGCGTCCAATTTCCCGGGAGCACCCAAAAGGGCTATTTCCAAACGCCGAGCTAAGGTCAGATCCATATTGTCACCGCCCAGCATCAGGTGCTCGCCGACGGCAAGACGGTCGAAACGAAGGCCGCTTCGACCCGCTCGCACGGCGATGGCCGTAAAGTCCGTGGTGCCTCCGCCTACGTCACAGACCAACACCAATTGCTGCGGTTTAACCCGACGTTCCCAGGAATCTTCATGGGCAGCCAGCCACGCGTAAAAAGCGGCTAGAGGTTCTTCGAGAAGCACCACCTTTTTGAGGCCCGCTTGAAGAGCGGCTTCGACGGTCAGTTCCCGGGCCACTTCATCAAAGGAAGCGGGCACGGTGAGAATGACCAGCTGTTCTTCGAGAAGGTTTTCCTCATCATCTGGGCCTCGAGCCATTTCGTGGTTCCAGGCTTCTCGAAGGTGTTGAAGATACCGTGCCGACGCCTCCACGGGAGACACTCGAGGAATATCACGGCCGGCTCCCCATGGCAAAATGGGGGCTTGCCGATCCACGGCGGCGTGACACAGCCAGGATTTGGCGGACGAGACCAATCGGCCGGGAACCAGAGCGCCCTGTTCCCGAGCAAATTCCCCCACGGCGTAGGATCGGGACGGATCCCAGGGGAGAGCCGTGGCTCCGGCCGGAAGGTCATAGGGACCCGGAAGGTACAAAAACGAAGGAAGCAAAGGACGCTTGGCCGTTTCGCCGGGAGCCACCAATTGAGGCACCGAAAAGACGCGAATGGCCGAAGAAAGTTTCACCTGGCCAGCCCGGGCACAATCCACATAAGCCATGGCCGAATTGGTGGTGCCCAGGTCAATGCCTACGATGTATCGAGACGAAGAATGTTCGGATATCATGAGGAATGATTGGACTCTCGCAGGTTAAACTGAAGTTTCCAACGACGTTTCGGATCATCCCGGTGCACACACCACAGTTCCAGCACGCCGGTTTCCGTATAGGCGGCTTCCAGCTTCACAGGGACGACAGTGCCGCCTTCTTCTGTTTCTGTAGGCTGCAGAGCGGTCTCCATGGTGATGACTTCGGTGATTTCTCCCGCCCAGTCTTCCACCACTTCACCGAGAGCATCTTCCTTACGTGTCGTGGAAGCCAGCAAAGGAAACACGGCCGGTTCCCCTACCACAAGACCGAAATCCCGGTCTTCCAGGGTAAGCGTGCTTCCTTCTTCCAGCCCGAAAGGAATGACACATAAGGCCTTGACCGGTGTGGGGATCCCCGGGACCGCCGGCATAGCCGATTCAATGCCGATGTAATAGGTTCGAGAAGCACCGGCTCGAATACGTAAGCCTCGCCCTCGACGCACCTGTCCATAGGCCGCCGCACCCTTGGCGACCGCCAGATCCAGATCTTCCGCGGGAAGTTCTCGAGGTGGTGCGTCTGGATACCATAGCCCGAGAATGTGCAGGAGTCGCTCGCGCACAAGGGGAGGCTTCATGACACCCCCGTTAAAGAGCACATGGGTGGGAGCTTGGGATCGGCTTGTGTCATGCCCATGAAGATGTTGCGAAAGAAAAGCCGCTAAATGGCGTGTGACTGCAGGGTCTGTTTCGTAGGGCAGTCCCATTTCCCGCACGCCTACCTTGACGGCAGGTTTTGGCACAGCGTTCCGTTTGCATTCCGGGAAAAAGCCTTCCAGAAGAATGTGTTCCAGTTCTTCCCGTGTCAGTTCCGTGCGTAGGGTGCCTCCGATAAGCGAGGTGCCTCGTCCCAGAACCGTGAGGGGCACACTGTCCAAGGCCGGTTTGCTCAGAAGTTTTTCCTTGGCCTGACGACACTGATGCCAAAGTCCTCGAAACTGCCAGGCATCCAGCTTCATGCCGGATGCCGCCAGCTTGGCTCGCACTCCATGAGCCAAGGCCAGATCCATGTTGTCACCGCCCAAAAGCAAATGATTCCCGACGGCGATTCGCCGAAGTCCCAAAGCACCGTCTTCGTCGATGACTTCAATAAGGCTGAAATCGGTGGTGCCGCCTCCTATATCGCACACGAGAATCACATCGCCCACGCGAAGAAGGTCCCTCCAGGTGTCGGCATGAGCCGCCAGCCAGGCGTAAACGGCCGCCTGGGGTTCTTCCAAAAGAGTAAGGTGTTCCAGACCGGCAGCACGAGCGGCCTGCACCGTGAGTTCTCGAGCGACGGCATCAAACGAGGCCGGAACGGTCAGGTAAACATCCTGATTTTCCAGAAGAAACGCGGAACTGTTCCGAGCCTTTAGATGGTTCCAAGCCTCTTTGAGGTGCCTGAGATAAAGTGTGGAAGCTTCCACGGGGGACACCTTGCGCACATCTTGAGGACTATCCCATGGAAGAATAGGAGCCGTGCGGTCTACCCCGGCATGACAGAGCCAAGATTTTGCCGAAGATACCAGACGATTGGGGATTTCCGAACCCCGTTCGCGAGCGAATTGCCCCACAACCCAGCCGGGATCTTCCGACCAGGGTAACGCCAAGCTACCTGAAGCCACATCGTGAGGGCCGGGCAAAAACAAAAAGGACGGCAAAAGCGGCCGAGGTTTGACCTCTCCGGGAGCTACTACCTGAGGAATAGGAGCGATTTGAATGTCCGAAGCGCCGCCGGAAGCAGCATCTTCTGCCGTCCAAGCCATGACCGAATGGGTGGTGCCTAGATCGATCCCCACAACATAAGGCGAGTGCAACAAAACAAGCCTCCTTAAGATTCTTCCAGAATTTCCACTTCCGCTGGGGCTACGATGCGTTCTTTGCCAAGTTGGGCTGTCAAGCGAGGCAGTTGCACGGATCGAACACGCCAGCCGCGATGACGTAGCACACCACGGAACGGAGGATCCCCCGAAACATGACCCGTCAGCCGAATAGCCGCCGGATCAAATCCTGAAGGAACCGTGACCATGGCCCCTTCTTCCTGTAACATGACAGCTTCCAACTCCACACACTCCCATAAGGCCGTCTTACAGGCTTCGTGAATGCTTCGGACTGCGGCTCCGATCTGAGCATCTTGGTATTGACTGAGATCTTCCTGAAGAAAATCGATGAAGCGTCCTTGTCTTTGCAACACAGAAAGCATTTGCACAGCACCCACCGTCTTGGGATCCATGTCTTGCGGAAGCACTTCCGAATCTTTGGGTTCTTGAGAAGACACCGTCACCTTGACGGAATGGGCCTGGGTAGAAGCTGCTTGGACGGCTTCGTCCACAGCTCGGCGTCCCAAAGCCTGCACCACGATCCAGAGAAACAGGGTCCCCAAGAATCCCAATCCGAAAAGGATCCAAGGTGCATAAAGTTGTGTTTGGTGGATCAGGGTTTCTAATCGACTCAAGGCTGTTGCCAATTCAGTGGGCAGCATGCCTGCTTGGTTTCCTTGGAACGGTTGAAGGCAGGTGAGAAAGCTTTGAAGCCCTTGACGCATCATCCAGAAAAAGGCGGCAAGCACCACGCCTTGAAAAAGCACACAGGCGATAAGGGTCTGCAAGGTTAATTTGGATTTTGGCTGCATGAGTCTCCTCCACGCTCTTATGGATGTCCACTTCAGCCCATGCCGAGGCAAGCAAGCAAGCTTACAGAAAGTTCCTTGCCGAAACAAGGGATCCAAAGGCTTTGTCACAAGATGTGTCGAAGAATGAAGAAATAGACGGTGCTGCACCCCACAAGGACTGCACTGGGACCGGCTACCAAACGCAGAACCTTGGTAAGTGAGGTCCCGAAATATTCGTTGGAAAGCAGCAGACACAGGTGAAGAGGTGACAAAAGAACTCCCACGAAGCCGCTTACCAGTCCAAGCATCATGTACCCCAAAATGGCATGGCCTTCTCCAAAACTATGCACCAAGGAAATGAGAATGGGGAAAGTGGTGCCCACAAACGCGATGGTGATGCCCACGACCATGCCAACAAGAAAAGGAAGAATCATGGTGATAGGCATGAGAGGGATTTTCATGGCCAGAAGTTCTGAACTGATAGCTTGCACGGCTTGGGCATCATCCAAAATGCCTTTGAAAACCAGAATGGCACCGACCATATAAAACATGTCCCAAAGCTGGCGGCGTTTGAGGATCCGCAGGCGCTCCGAGGTCGCAAGTCCCCCCGTGCGCCACACCCAGAAGATGCTGAAAGCCAGCGCTAGCATCAGGCCCAGTTCTTTGGCGATGGACACCGTGGACGGCAGGATCACGGAAAGGACGAACCCCAAGCCAAGGCCACCTGCGATAGCCATGGCGATAGGGGTCAATTCCCGAAGAAAAGGTTGAAGAGGAGGGCGATTTTTCGCATGATTTTCAGGCTCGGCGGCACGGGGATTTTTCAAGGGATTTTCGGCGAAAGAAAGAGGCAGATAGCCTGCGGCCACAGCCACAACGGTCATGGGAAAAAGGGCTGAAACAAAGACCCACAGATCCAAGCCGGCCATGGTGGTGGTCAGAAGTACACCAGGATACAGAGGCCACCAGTATTCCCAAATGTGGCGAAACCAATAGTTGATGTAACTCAGCTGATCTCCAGTGAATCGAAAGGCTTGTCCCAGAGTCTTGACCATGGGAGCGGAAAAGATCGCGCCTCCCGGCATGGGTAAAAGACCGATGAGCGATGGAAAAACGACCAGATTCAACCTCGGGGCTCGTACTAAACCCTGAAAGCTCGCCAGAAGACGCTCCATTTGACCGACGGCTTCCAGACTGTGGCTGAGCACTAGAATGAGAGAAACGATGGCTGCCAGAGAAAGGGTTTTGGCATGGGTAAAAGATCGAAACACCGAAACCGCCACTTCCAGCGGACCCATGGCGAACAGAAATCCCAAGGTAACGGAACCGAAAAAGAAGGCGTGGCCCAAAGGCACCTTCTTCCGAATGGCGATAAGCATGCCCACAAACACCATGAGCACCCGCACAAGGGCGGGAACGTGATCCAGCATGAAAAATGCCTCCTGTTAAGCTGTCGATAGTCCGTTACAGAGTACTTCAAACAAGAGTTCCCCATAAGCCATTGAAGTTATTTATATCGTTTTGGACAGGTCACGCCTTCAAACGGGTCCAGAGGATACGCACCAAAGGTTCCGTATCCGACCCAAAATCCATGCGGATGCGAAGGAACAAGGCCCGCTCTGCCAAGGCAGGAGGCATGCGCACAGCATCCTTTTCCGTAGTGACAACCCAGCGGGCTCCCGTGGTCTGAAGCTTCCGCCTGAGAGCCCGCACGTCTTCCAATGTCCACCGATGATGATCCGGAAAGGCCATAGAGGCTCGGCACGTGATACCCAGATGCCGAAGCATGTTAAAGAATCGTTCCGGTCTGGCAATTCCGGCAACAGCCAGGCACGGCTCTTCCAAAACCTTAAGTCTTGCGGGTTCATTTTTAAAGCTCGCACACTTTCCGTCGAACCCTTCCCCGTGGGTGGCCCTTTCGCTCAGAAGCTCGCGGGAAAGCGGCTTTTTCCCCGGGACCGTGTCTGAAAGAGAGCCCGTTCCTGGAAGCTCGGGCGTCCCGCCCGCATACATGGCGGGTCGAAAGTCTTTGCTTCCAATAAAGTCATCGCCGGCCTTCGATGTCGGACAGGCGGCGATCCCTAACGGTTCCATGGTTGCGGCATGATAAAACCCTTCGGGTTCCAGTCGAGCCCGGAAAATGGGGATTTCGGCCGAGACATACCCACGAATAAGATTGACTGCTTGCCGTTCATTCCGGGTTTCCCCCACCAAAACGATGGCATGAGCCCGAACCAGGTGTTCCGGAGGTTCTCGAAGCGGTCCTGCAGGTAACAGTTTTCCGTTACCCAAGGGTCGAGCGGCGTCCAGCAACACGAAATCGAGATCGCGATGGAGCTGAAGATGCTGAAATCCGTCATCCAAGACGATGATGTCGGGGTGATCGTGATCCACTGCATGGCTTCCGGACTTGGCGCGATCTGAGCCGACCCAGACCGAAACGTGGGGAAGGGTACGGGCCAAGAGCACGGGTTCGTCGCCGTAACGTCCGGCAAGTTCATGCGTAGGTGCGTCCAGTTGAACCTTGACCGTTTCAGATCCTGAGCGACCGTAGCCTCGGCTGAGAATGGTTACGGTCAAGCCCCGATGGGCGAGATGGCGGGCAATCCACAGCACAGCCGGGGTTTTTCCCGTGCCCCCAACGGTCAAGTTCCCGATGCTCACCACGGGGCAGGGAAGGCTTTGGCATTGACGACGCCGTGCCGTTTGATCGAAGCGAAGCCCTGCCAAATAAAGTTTTTCCAGAGGCCTTAACAGCCTGGCGGCGATTCGACGACCCAAATCGTCTGTGGTTCCATACCACAGCCACTCGAACACCCTATGTGCCACCATTCCCATGCCGTGCCCTTTCCAGCTTGACAAAACGCCTTTCCTTTTACCCAATTGCCTTAGCAGGAACAAGCACGCTGAGCCTGAGGCATAATCTGGACCACATGATTTAAAACCTTACAGTGGTGCCTTGGGGCATGCTTAGGCCTTGTTGGGGTGTCAGGGAGCCATCGACGGCAACAGACACGGAGGGGACATCATGGGGGAATTACTGTTTCTGGAACGCTTGGCATGGATGGACGCTCAGATTCGAGCCGGAAAATTCCCAAATGCTCGAAAGATGGCCGAAAAGTTTGAGATTTCTCAGAAAACCGCCCAGCGAACCATTGACTGGATACGGGACCGATTCGGTGCTCCTTTGGAATATGTCCCCCACAAAAAGGGATACCGCTACGAGGAAGATTTTGCTTTGCCGGTAACAGGGCTCACCTCGGTGGAACTCACCAACCTGTTGGCCATTCAAAAGCTCCTGGAAGACGCTTCCCATGGGGCTCTGGGCAAGGAACTCGCCAAGATCGTCGGCAAGGTTCAGAAAGTTCTTGCCGAACGTTTTTTCAACAGTGTTGACCCTCGAAAAGCCTTTTCCCTTCGTTGGACCAACGTGGCTCCCTGTGACGAAGAAACGTTCCAAAGTGTTCTCAAGGCCGTGATTCTACGCCGCCGTCTGATCTTTGACTACACCTCCCCGTATGGGAACGAAAAAACAACGCGGACCGTGGAACCCCATCACATGGTGAATTATCAGGGCACCTGGCACATTCTTGCCTGGTGCCTTCTCCGTGAAGACTGGAGGGATTTTGTCCTGGCGCGCATGCAACGTTGTGTGGTCTCCGTGGAGAGCTTTGTGCCAAGGGATTTCCGAGAGTGGCAGGAGCGGCTGGAGACAAGTTTCGGCATTTTTCGAGGTCGTGAGCGCTTCCATGTCACGTTGCGATTCGACGTGTCCTTGGCTCGATGGGCTAGGGATCAATACTGGCATCAAGATCAATCCGTAAAGATTCTGGATACTGGCGAGGTGGAAGTCACCTTTCCCGCCACCCATGAAACAGAAGTTTTGGCCGAAAGCCTGCGCTACGGATCCCATGTGGAGCTCGTGGCTCCTTCGTGGTTTCGCAAAAAACTACGGAACGAGCTTCGGGCCATGCTGAATATTTACAGTCAGGATAAGGATACCTGAGCGTATTGTGAGCCTCGACCCTGGGAACCTGCCCGAGAACCTGCAGAACCAATGTCGTCAATGCAGTTTCAAAGTAAGGGTGAAGCACCGCCTCGCCCCCAAAAAACCTAAAACAGTGTCCTTTTTCGGTACGGTAGGCCCTAGGCCCGCCATTCGAGCGGCTGGCATGCCCCGCCCCCAGGGAGAAATCATTTCTCAGATACGCTTCTAGCCTTTGGGATTGTCGGAGGGCACTGAATGCCGGCGTCTTGAGGTGGACTCCCTCCCTTGCTTCGAACGGCCTTCTAAGGTAAAAAAATGTAACTTTTCCTGAATAAACTGAAACATGCAACTTCCGAGGAAGGCCCTTGTTGGGCTAAGAGGTGCCAGAGTAATGGGAATGAGTGTCGCCCTTTACAGGAAACTAGAACGGATCGGTCCGGATCTTCGGGACGCACTTTTAACTCTCTTTGAGGAAGTGGAGCGCAACCGTGAAGAATCTGTGACCAAGCGAGAATTCAACGAACTCAAAGAAATCGTGCGAGATTTGGCCGAGGCTCAGCTTAAAACGGAAGCGCGATTGGAAGGTCTGACACTTAGGGTTGACCAGTTAGCTGCAGCCCAGAGGCGTACGGAAGAACGCCTGGAAGAGCTGGCCGCAGCTCAGAAAAAGACGGAAGAGCGTCTGGACAGCCTAGCGCTTAAGGTTGAGGAGCTGGCTGAGGCGCAGAAACGTACGGAAGCCCGTGTCGAAGAGTTAGCCGCAGCGCAAAAGCGCACGGAAGAACGCCTGGAAGAGTTAGCCGCCGCGCAGAAGCGTACGGAACAACGCCTGGAAGAGCTGGCCGCAGCTCAGAAAAAGACGGAAGAGCGTCTGGACAGCCTAGCGCTTAAGGTTGAGGAGCTGGCTGAGGCGCAGAGGCGTACGGAAGCCCGGGTCGAAGAGTTGGCCGCAGCGCAAAAGCGTACCGAAGAGCGCCTGGAGGAGCTGGCCGCCGCGCAGAAGCGTACCGAAGAACGCCTGGAAGAGCTGGCCGCAGCGCAGAAGCGCACCGAAGAACGCCTGGAAGAGCTGGCCGAAGCTCAAAAACAAACGGAGAAGGAAGTGGCCTCTTTGGCCCGTGGACTCAAGGCCACCCGGGAGCAAGTCGGTGGGTTGGCCCGCAGCATGGCCTATGCTCTCGAAAACGAAGCTTATCGAAAACTTCCGGCCCACTTGGCAACCTTTCACGGCATTGTGGTCCAGGACCGTATCGTTCGAGCCGACGTCGCCGATGAAGAAATCAACTTTTTTGCTCGTGCTCGAAAAAACGGAAAACCCGTGATTCTCATCGGGGAATCGGTGCTTCGCCTAGATGATGCTTCCAAGCTGAAAAGCCTTCAAGCGAAGTTGGAAAAGGTGAGCGCCTTGATGCCGGAAGAGCTCATCCCCCTGGTCGTGACCCATTACGCCAAACCAAAGGTCTTGGAAAAGGCTCGTGAAGCCGGTATGCTAGTTATTCAAAGCTTTGAATGGGATTGATATTGTCAGATAAGAGGAATGGGTGGAAAGGACTCCCGTGGAGCCCCTTTCCAGCCTGCCCACAGTCGCTGGGAATCATGAAGAGGAGCATGCTATGCTTTGGCCCCACCCCTACCAGATGGCCTTGATGGGATTTTTGTTCAGCGAAATCCAAAAAACCGACCTCTCGGATTATACGAAGCATCTGGAAACCTATGTGTCTAAACTGGAGCGGGAACTGGACAAGGTGCGGGAGCAAAACGAGGAACTTCGTCGACAGCTGAGCAAAGCCTTGCGTGAAAAAGATGAGATCCAAAGAGCGTTTGAAATCTACGTAAGGCTTCAAAAAGTCAAGAAACAATGCCCAAACCGGGAGACGCCTTCGGACGCAACAGCTCCGAGCAGCCCGACCGACACCCAGCTCCTGGAAAGTGTAGAATGGATGGAAAAAAGACGCCGGTTTCAAGAAGACATGGAACGAATGTTTCTGTTTTTGTCGAAGTTTTTCGGTGCCGAGCAAAATCCCTTCCTCACGTCCCGTGGCATGGCTTACCGAGAAAAAGTCCTTTTATTCATTCGGTACCTTGCCAAACAAATGCATGAAATCCTCTAACAGCGCTTTAGGGCACGAAATCGTTCGAGCCCACTAACGTTTTACAGTTCAAAGATCTGCTCCCGAGCTGGCGCTCCCCCGCCGTTCTAACTTCCCCAAATAGGAAACACATGATGCACGTGTTTTCTGCCCGGATCCCTGCCGATGATGGGTTTCAAGAAAAGATTTTTTGGGCGTCAATACTCGGACACTCTTTGGGGGACCAGTCTTGTTATAAACGGCCATCACGATCTCCGCCGGGGCGACAAACCTACGGCACGAAAAAGGAGGAAACGATCATGGCCAGAGTCTCAGAATTTATTCCTAAATCATTGTCGCTGGGGAACATCATTCAGCACGCCTCCCTGGGAATGCTTCCCATCAGGGACGGCGAAGCGGTCCATGAGTTCGCTGCGGTAGTACTCTTGGACGAGGCGTTGGAACAGGGATGGGCCGAAATCACAGAAACCGATGAAGCCGGTCAAGTTCCTTTCCTTCGCATCAAAAACCGTGGTCAAGCTCCGATCCTGGTCCTTGACGGTGAGGAGCTCAAGGGAGGGAAGCAGAACCGTATTGTCAATGCCTCCATTCTGGTGCTTGCAGGCATGACCCTCACCATGCCGGTTTCGTGCATGGAAGCTGGACGGTGGCGGGCCAAGCGCAAGGATTTCGAAGCCGCCAAAGCCGTTTTTCCTGCAATGTCTCGCCGTCGTCATAAGGAAAGTGTCACGGTGTCCTTAAGACATAACAGGGGCTATTTTAGTGATCAGCATGCCGTGTGGGATGAGGTTGCCTGTCGGCTGACGGAAGCGGGAGCCCGATCGGCAACACAGGACTTTCAAGAAGCCCGTAACCGTGCCGATGGGCTTATGGAAGAGTACGTGGAAAAACTAAAACCCGAGTCGAATCAAGTGGGAGCCATCTTTTTCGGACCGCAAGGGCTTCTCGGTGGAGAACTCCTGGGATCCGAGAATCTCTTTCAAAAGGCTTTCCCCAAGATTCTGAAAAGCTTTGCCTTCGAGGTGCTCTATAGGCCGCCGAATCCCCCTTCGGCTTTCGAAAAGGCTGCTGATTGGTGGCGCGGCGTGCTGCACAGTTCGGCAATGATTTTTCCATCTCCCGGTGCCGGAAACGATCTTCGCGTGGATTCGGCGGAGTTTATCGGATCCGGGTTGGTATGGTCGGAAAGGCTGCTTCACTTTTCATGTTTTCCCGGTGACTCGAACCAAAAGGATTGTCTCCTGGAACGGACGACACGGCGAGCTTCGGTTTCCGAGCGAAAACGACGCATGGGCCAAAGGAACCGCAATGGTGGGTCTTGACATTGAAAGCGGCCCGCGGTCATAGTGATTGACAGTGTTTTTCGCGAGGTTCGCCCGTCCAAGGGCGAACCTCCACAAGGGAGCTGCAGAGGGGACGGGGGACAGAGGAGGTTGGATTCGTGTTCAGTGCCGAGGAAGTGCTCAAGATGGCCGTTCGCATTGAAAAGAACGGCGAAAACTATTACCGCGACGCAGCGCGGATGCAAAAGGATCCTCTATTGCGAAAAATTCTTCTGGATCTCGCAGAAGATGAAGCCCGCCATGGAGTGTGGTTCGAGAATTTGAGGGAACGTCTCGGCAAGCCTGAAGGGGAAGAACTGTGGGTGCGAGAGATAAGCGGTGATCTTTTGCAATCCATGATCGGAGATCAGAGCTTCAGTCTGAAGGAAGTGGATCCGGCGCATTTGGACAGTGTGGCAAAGATTCTAGAGACGGCCCTGGAATTTGAAAAGGACACTATCCTCTTTTACGATATGCTCACGGGATTCATGGACGAAGGGGAGAGTGCTCGAGCCCTGCAGGAAATTATCGAGGAAGAAAAACTTCATGTGGAAATCCTGGAAGCACGCCTGGAGGCTCTGACCCTTCGCAGCAAGGTAACATCCTCCGCATGAGTTTTGAAGCAACCGCCGTCGGTCCGCAGCCCATAGCCGGTAGGGGCAGCCCCGTGTGTCCGCGGACGAAAAAGGGCCCCCAGGATAGTCTTGACATTTGGTGAAAATTCCGTGGGGGCGGACCGATGTGTCCGCTCCTGAAGGCACCTGCAACTGGGGCGAATCCGAGGAGCAGACGTCGGTGCGCCCCTAAGATCCCGTTTTTCGGATCGATGCCGACCAAGCCGGCCGCAACCCGATTTAGGTTCCTTGCCCTAGGGATGTTGTTCGGGAAGAACCGGCCGTCCAAGGGCTCGAGGGGCTCGCGCCTTGAGAAACCTCACAACCCTTCCCACCCAAGGCCGAGCGGCAGCCCAGCGTTCCATTTCAGGTCGTTCAGCCAAGTGCATAAAGGCGAGCGTAAAAATCATGAGCGGAAAAGGAGCGGTTTGAAAGACCTGAGAAGGAATACTCGGCCAAAGACCCTGCAGGGTGATTCCCAGCATTTGCAGCAAAGCGAATAGATAGGCACCAAGAGCCACCTTCAAGGGATGCCAGCCTCCAAAGATGACCAAAGCCAAGGCGATCCACCCGATCCCTTCGGCCCCTTGAGGCCGTCCCCAACCGGGCTTTACACTCAACGAAAACGCCGCTCCCGCAAGCCCCACAAGAAGACCACCAACCACAGTATACAGAAACTGCACTCGTGGCGCGTGGATTCCACGGGCAAAAGCAGCTCCAGGATTTTCTCCCACGGCTCGGAGGATCAAACCAAACCGTGTCCGATACAGAAAAACCCATGTTAGTCCAATGCATAGCACCGAGACGTACGTGACCGCGGTGTGCTGGAACAAAGAAGGACCGAGCAGAGGCAAATCTTTGAGAAGCGGCACGGGGATCATGGGCACTTGAGGTCCCGGCAGTCGGGCGTAGTTGTTTCCCAAAAAATAGGCGAGATCTTTGGTCATGAGGGTGAGGACGAAGCCTACAGCCACCTGCGATTGCCTCAGGTGAAGGCTCATGAAGGCCACCACAGCCGCCATGAAGGCTCCCGTTGCGGCTCCGGCGCCAAAACCCAGCAGCAAAGACTGCGTTTCCAAAGCCGTCACAAAAGCCGCCATGGCCGCCAGAAGAATGGTGCCATCCAGAGAGAGATTAATGATGCCCGCCTTTTCCGTGACTGTTTCCCCCATGGCGGCCAACACCAAAGGAGCTGCCCCAGCTAGGAGGCTTGCCACAAAAAGGGAAACATGCCAGTCGTTCACGAGGTGTTTCTCCTTTTTGAGGTCAGGCCCTGGACCGCCAAAGCCGAAAGCACCAGACTGCCCTGAATGACCCCGGCAAGTGAAGAATCCATACGCAGCATCATGGGCAGTTGAATGCTTCCCACGTTCAAGGCCGCAAAGAAAAAGCAGATGACGGGAATCGGCTGCCATCGTTCATCGGCCAGCATGACCACCAACAAAGCCAGGTATCCGTATTGGCTGGAAATATTGGGAATAAGCCGATGATAAACAGCCAGGGCTTGGTAAGCTCCGGCCAAACCGGCGAGCCCTCCCGCCACAAGCATAGCCAGCAGCATCCATCGCCAAGGACTTAATCCCAGAAGATACGAGGCCTGCGGGTTTCGGCCGATGGCTTTCAGAGCCAGCCCAAGGCGTGTGGTTTTCAGGATCCAGGCGGTGAGGCCCATGAAAGCCAAGGTGGCACCCAAAGCATATGGGGACACGGCCCACCCGGCCAGGCCGGGAAACCAGTAGGCTTCCGGAAAGGTTTCCGTGCCGCTCATGCTGGCAATACCCGGTTGTTTCCAGGGACCGAATATGAGCCATAAAAGGAGACCTGTCGCCACAAAATTGAGGCCCAGACCTGCAAAGATCTCATTGACACCGGCTCGTGTTTTCAGAAGTCCCGCCCCGAGAGCCCAGAAACCGCCACAAAGACCGGCTCCCAAAAGTGCCGCAGGCAACACCAACTCAGGGGGAGCTCCGTTGAACCAGCGCACCATGGCCGTAGCCCCCACAGCCCCCAAAACCACCTGACCTTCCGCGCCGATGTTCCACAATCCGATCTGAAACGTGTAAAGCAAACCCAGGGAACACAGGGTCAAGGGTATCCAGACTCGAAAAACCTGGGCGAGTTTTTGCCAGGATCCCAAAGATCCGAAAAGAATATGGCGGTAGGCGTCCCAGGGGGAAGCGCCGCTTAGAGCCACCACGGCGGAACTGAGCCCCAGGGCTAGAGCCAAAGTCCAAAAAAGGTGCTGAAGGGTTTGTCGAAAAGATTGTGGCTTCATAGCGTCCTTTGGCATCAGAGGGACACACGGCCGGCAATGGCCCCCGCGACTTTGTCCGGGTGAGCGTCTCGAGCGTCCACATCCAACAAGATGCGCCCGTTAAAAAAGACCAGCACACGGTCCGAAACCATAAGAATCTCATCCAATTCCGCGGAACTGAAAAGGACGGTCATGCCTGAATCCGCCAGTTGTAGAAGATGTTCCCAAACCCAGTGGGTCGATTCCACATCCAAGCCTCGAGTAGGCTGTTCCAGCAGTAACACGGAAGCTTCGAGAGGGATAAGTGAAAGAAGCAGGCGCTGCTGATTTCCACCGGAAAGAGCGTCCGCAAGGGATTCGCTGGATCCTCGAATGCGAAACCTTGCTATCCTTTCTTCGGCCATGCGGCGTGCGTGCTGCCATGGGACACGCCATGTAGGGGGACAAGCAGCGAGAGCGACATGTTCCGTGAGGGTGAGTCCTGCGATGAGCCCTTCCTCCAATCGTCCTTCCGGCACGAAAGCGACGCCGCGCCTTCGAAAAGCATGATGCTCCCATCCGGTGCAATCATTTCCGAAGAGGCGTAGACGGCCCGAGACAGGCTTTTGCAAGCCTGCGGCGAGCCTCAGAAAAACGCCCTGACCACTTCCTTCCAGCCCGGCCAACCCCACCACTTCGCCTCGGTAAAAGGTTGCCGTGGCTTCCCGCAGTCCCGATCGACCTCCAAGCCCGCTCACGTTTTCAAATTCCAAGCTGATGTGCTCAAAGGATCGAGCCGATTTCTGCAAAGGAGCCGGCGGGGTGCCGAACATAAAGGTAAGAATTTCCCGAGGATCAAAAGGAGCCTCCAGGGATCCCGTCACCTGCCCTTGGCGCAGAACCGTCACCTGATCGCATAAGCTTTCCACATCCTCGATCTTATGTGAAACCAAGAGCACGGTCTTGCCGTCTCGGGCCACGCGCCGTAAGGCTCGAAAGAGAAGTTCCTTTTGTGCCGTGGAAATGCCTGTGGTGGGTTCATCCAAAATAAGCAGACGGCATCCGAGAGATAACAAGCGGATCAGTTCCAATTGCTGACGTTCCCCCAAGGTGAGGGATTCCAGGGGAGTTTGAGGATCCAGGTAAAAACCGAAATCGCGGCACAAGGATTCCAGTGTGTCGGCCCATGTCTTGGAAGATTTTCGGGAAGAAGCCGGCTGTCCGACCAAAAAATTTTCCAGGACCGTCAGAGAGGGAAAATCCGAAGGTTCCTGATAGAGCATGCCGATGCCGGCTTGAAAAGCTTCGGCGGGATGGGCGAAACGAACCGGTTTTCCATCAAGCAGAATGTCTCCGGAACTTTTGGAAACGGCCCCGGCGAGGATTTTCATGAGGGTGCTCTTGCCCGCTCCGTTTTCTCCTAGAACTCCGTGAATGGTTCCGGAGCGTACCGTGAGATCGATGCCTCGATTGGCATGGACCGTTCCGTAGTGTTTGTGGATTTTTCTAAGTTCAATGTTCATGGAAAAGGTCCAAAGAAATTGTGTCAAAACGTCAAATGTTGTTCAGTCTGTCCCCTGTTTGAGATGAAGACGAAGCCCGGGTTTCGTGGCCGACACGGCGGTCGGCCCTTATGGGTGCTGCGCGGATCGGTATGTATGGGCCGACACGATGTTCGGCCGGAACGAGCTATCATGACAGGCAAGGGCCCTGAATGCGATCGGGTTTTGGGGCCGACACCGCGGTTGACTCCTACTGGGTGCTGCGCGGATCGGTTTGCATGGGCCGACACGGTGTTCGGACCCTACAGGGAACATGCATAGGGCCTGCCTGATTCGACCTGCCGTTCGGCTCCTGAAGGCTCCTCCGCCGGCGATCCGCACGAAAACGAGAGGCGGCTCGCTTCCATGAGCGCACCGCCTCCAGCATCTGCCCTTGTCCTCTGTCCTACTTGGCGCTGCTCTGGCCTTCCATGCCCTTCAGAAGCTGTTTCATGGTCCAAATGTCTTGATCCGAAGCGATGGCTCCGGCCGGTACAAACACGGAGCCATCCTGATAATACAAAGGCCCCGCGAACAGGTTCAGACTTCCGGAAGCCAGATCCGTCACAAAGCCGTCCAAAGCTTTGGCCGCTTCAGAGCTCAATGCGGCCCCCTTGATGAAACCGAGAGAACTGGTCTGTTCATTGTTTAAATCTTTCCAATCGGGTCCCAACCACAACCATTGGGATTTCCAAGCCCCCGACATGGCAGCCTGAAGAAGCGACACATATCCAGGACCCCAGTTGTAATAGGGCACACCCAGGCAGGCGTCCGGAGCGGTTTCACAGGCGCCCTTGTAGTCATAAGGCACCGCCCACACTTCTCGACCTTCCTTGCGCTTCTGGGATGCCACCGTCAAGGCTTCGGCCGTGTCGATTCCTGAAATAACCACATCGTAGCCGCTGTTAAAAAAGTTCTGAGCCACCTGAGTGGGATCCGCCGTGACTCCTGGAATATTGAACCAAAAACCGATCCAGGTGACCTTAAAGGCCAACTTTTCCTCCGGTTCCTTGCGTACCTGCGTCCATGCATGGCGGGCTCCCAGATAGGTTGCCGCCGCAAGGCGGCGGGTTTCTTCATTGATAAGCGGACCCAGGTAACCGATTTTTCCCGTTCTGGTCGTCAAAGCGGCCACAAAGCCAGCCATCATTTTGCCGTATTCCATGCGCCCCATAAGGTTGGAAAGATTCGAAGGGGCCTTGCCGGTGAGCACGTCGTCTCCGGAAACATGCACGAAGTAAACCTGAGGGTGCTGCAGCGACGCTTCACGAATGCCGTCCTTCATGTCATCGGAATTGGCGATAATCAGCTTGGCACCCTTGGATACCAGATCATCCACCACCTGGGGAATCGTGACACCGGGTCGGTCTGCAGGGTTGACTTTATCGATATAGAGCATTTTGGTTCCGGGAACAGTGCGTTCCACGTAAAGGCCGGCATCATAGTGTGCCTGGCTCCAACCCTTGTCGTTGTAAGGCCCCACCAGAAGCAGCCCGAACACAAAAGACTTTTCTTCGGCTCGAACCGGTGCTTCGGACCACAAAAGCACCACGATCGTTAACACCATTGCCCAAAGGCTTCGTGAACCTTTCACAGCCATTGTCCCCCTCCCGAAAGATGTGCGTAAGGTTTAAAGACATTTAAAAATTTCAAGTAGTTCCCGAACACTCGAACTCCATCGGCCGAAGGATTCTAAAGAAAAGGGCATGTGATTGCAATCGGAGCTTGTGAAAAAAGCTTTGTCCACAAGGGCGGCGAACCTTGACAAGGAGAGATCGAAGCTTATAATGCCGACGAAACATCTTGTGCGTCGTACACAAGGTCATTTCGCCCCACAAGCGGTAAGGAGGTCACAGGTTATGCCCATTTACGAATACGAATGCACGCAGTGCGGTCAAATCACCGAAGCCATGCAACGTTTTTCCGATCCGCCCCTGACCGAATGCTCCCATTGCCGTGGGCCGCTGCGCAAGATGATTTCCATGAGCACGTTCCACCTCAAGGGATCCGGCTGGTATGTTACCGACTATGCCGGAAGGAAACAAAACGACAACTCCCATTCCCAAAAAAATGCCGATTCCGGATCCAGCGGTTCCGAAGGTTCTTCGTGTTCCGCGTCCTCTTCAGGAGCCTCCAAATCTTCCGACGACTAAACGCAGTCTTGACCATTCGTTCAATACCAACAAAAGCGGGCCTAAGCCCGCTTTTTTCGTCCTAGACTTTGAAAACATCGAAACCGTCTCTGGACTGATAAACGGCTGTCCGGTACGTCCGAACCGTCCGTAAGTTTAGACCGTTGGAGTTGTCCCCCATTACTTCCAAACCCTTAGTGGCGGACCGATGGGCCCACCCTAGACCCTTTAAACGGTCCTATGAATCCCATTTTCTTGCCGGCATCTGAAGATCCAAGGGCTGGAATCCGGGTCTTCTCCCTCATCTTTTGCCCAGGGGATTCATCCATGATCTCCCTGCTTGCCGGATGCTTCGTTCTTTTTCCCTGAAGTTTCACACCAATTCGATAACTACACATCCAACCCCAGGGCCGCTCGTGTCGCCGGCCCTACAATGCCGTCCACCTTCAAGGTACCCTTGGCCTTTTGAAACGCAAGCACAGCCCTATGCGTTTCCGGCCCAAAGACGCCGTCCACACTCACAGGATACCCGGCTCGCCCTAGAGCTTCCTGAAGCCGTCGCACATCGTCTCCTCGTAAAGCCGGTGTCTGCAAACGAAGCAGCCGCCCCGATTCCGGTTCTTCGGCGGAAACACGCACGGGAGGGTCCAGTAAAACGGAGGCATCGATCAGCACACCACGCACCATGAACGGAAGTTCCAACCCCCATTTGTTCTGATCGATCAGGCTGCCGAAGCTTTCCATACGGTACACGGTTTTTCGAAGCAGGGTGTTGCTGTGATGTTCAAGCCAGTCTCGGCGGCAACGCACGTAGCCTTGAATCCATGCTTTTTCTCCCACCTGGGAGGGTTTTCCGATCTGTTGCGTGGTGAGATCCCGAAGACGCTGCCAGGATCCATGCACGCGGCTGTCGTAGACCACGGAAACACCCAGAGCCGTCGAAATTTCCATGGATTTCGCTGAGGTAAGGCTCGGTTCCCAGTAGATTCGGTCAAAAAATCGATCCTGGCATTCACGCATGACGGGATCCTGCCCGGCATCACGGAGAAGTCCTTTGAGGCGTTCGTCGTAATTGAGAGAAGAGTCCCGTTTGGCCAGGCGATCCAAATAGATGGAAAGTTCCGGGCCGAAAGCGCTGGAGAAAGAGGAGCAGTAGTCCCGCACCAAAAGGTACAGGTTTCCACTGGCCAGAGTGGTTTGGGATCGGCCGTAGGTGAGTTCTCCGGGATCCATAGGATGATAGGTGACTTTGCCGTAATCCCCCTGAGGACGGCCTGTTTCAAAAACATTCACGATGGCCTGCGCGGCCTTTTTTTGAAGGTCACTGATCATGGAAGGCTCCTTAAGGTTTGAAGGCCCTGCCGAGTCTTCACTCAAGAGGGAAAAGCCTGAAATTGCCCTACGCATAATCCGGCGGATGCCGCCTTGACAAGACCCCGCGCAAAAAGCTATAAACGCATTGCTTCCACACCGGGGATGTAGCTCAGTTGGGAGAGCGCAGCCTTCGCAAGGCTGAGGCCACGGGTTCGAATCCCGTCATCTCCACCAGGAAAGCCTCTCAGGCCGTTGGAAAGGTTCCGACGGCTTTTTCTTTTTGTGCCGAGGGAGCGTTCAGGGCGGCTAGAAAATAAAGGAAGCCGCCGGCTGCCAGGATGGCCTGAAATCCAAAAGTCATGGATCCCAAGGCAGCCAAAAGGGCGCTCAGAACCGAAGCACATCCGTTGATGGCCCATGCCCACGGCACAAAGTCCATCTCAGTGCGCGCTAAAGCCCGCAGCCCCAAAGGCATGGGCATGCCCATAAAAAACGCCACTGGAGCCATCCCTAAGAGCGTGAAAGCCCATCTGAAACCGTCTTGCAACCCTTGAACCCACGGCGCCCATGCGACCCACGCCGTACCCCATACCAGAACCATGCTTCCCGTGAAAACCGTCAAGACACCCAGAATGTTTCGGCGCCTCAGATAGGGTTTTGGTTCCAGCCGCAGCACACACCAGGAAGAGGCGAGGCTTCCCAAACCCGCCCACAAAAGAAATGATCCGACACTTGCAGCAAAACCATAGACCGAATGCCCCAACACAAAGATGTTTTTTTGAATCGCCACGGTTTCCACAAAAAGAAAGGCAAGCCCCAGGGAACCGAAGTAACAGAAAGTCTTGGCGACCGTCTGCGGGGATCGTCCAAGAAAGGTTCGAAAACGAAGAGCCAAGGGAAGTGCTAAGAAGAGTGCGGCTGCAAGGAAGGCTTGAACCAAAGTCGCCAGAATCACCGGAACACCCCAGGAAAGAAGCGGGACAGTTCGGCCATGTTGTGTCCCTAAGAGCTCTCGTAAGGTTTTCCATCGTAAAAAGTGAAACACATAAGGTCGATTGTCCGTTACCGGATCGATCCGAAAAGGGTAGGTTTTCATGAAAGTGTCGGCTTCCTGATTCAAAAGCGCCTTCATGGCTCGATAGAGGGATTCTCCCCCGGAAACATGAAATCTCTGAGCATCTCCTGCGGTCATGTCGTCAAGATAGGCCAGGTCAAAAGAACGTTCCGCACAAAATTCTCGAATGAAATCCTTTTCCTTGGATGAAAACATGCTTTTTTTGACTAAAAGCAGCGCAGTGTTCCAATCATGAATCAAGGCCATGTGACGATCCTGGTGAGGGATACCGCGCCTTTCCAGAGCTTCCTTGGCTGTGGCTGCGAACCGTAGCGTTGCTTGAGGCGGTACGGAAAGACTGTGAAGAACGGCAAGAAAGCCGTTGGAAGATAATCGATCCAGGTAAGCTGTAAAGGCTTCCACGGTGGCGTCGTAGACTTCCATAAGACTTGCGGCGCCGCTCGCCGAACCACTGAGTATTCCCAAAGAAACCGGATGAATCACGTCATAGACTTGAGTCCTATTGCGCAGGAACCTTCGAGTATCCGTCCCATGCACGAAGACTCGGTTGGAAACATCCTTTGACGTCAGCCCCCATGCCCAGTGGATGGTCATTCGAGCGACATCCTCATGTCTTTCGACCACGTCCAGAGCAGAGACACCTTCCAGTAAGGCTATGGCTGGTTCCCAATTTCCGTGAAGGCCCAGATGAAGGACTCGCGGCCCTTCAGGTTTTTCCCCGTGAAGCCGTGCCAGTCTGTAGGGTAGGGTGCTCATGAGGCATTCTCGAAACGACGGCGCCAAGACAAAGGCTTCTCCGGAAAACAGGGGAACAGGCCCGATACCATCCACAAAAAGGGCTCGAGGTGTCCATGGAGGTTCCTCAGTGCAGGAAAGACTCCATCCCGAAAGGGATCGATAGGGCACATGAGGGCTTTCCAGCACCGTGACCCAACCCACTGGCCCAAAACGCTCCGTCAGTACTCGGGTTTCGGGAACCTTAAGGGCGTATGAGAAGCCCTTGTAGGGATAGGGTGTGGGAACCAAAGCCTTCTGAGGCACAAGAACCTGGATCGCCAGACATGCCAGAACACAGGCCGAAACCGGTGGAAAAAAAGACAGCAAAAGAGACGGTATGATACCCGCCGAATCTTTTTCGGTGTTCCGCCTTTCTGCCTTGCCCATACAAGAAAGGATCGCGGCAATGGCGGCCGAAACCGAAACCGCTCTCGAGGCTGATGACACATCCAACACATGGATCAGCCCGACCGCCAAAGCGGCACCCAGGGCGGCTCCTGCAAGATCCGCAAGATAGACTCGGTGAGCGCGTTGCGGTTCAGAACGAAAGGCCAATCCGACTCCGAGACCCGCGGCCAAAAAGGGCAGGCTAAGGGTGAGAAAAACAGCGGCAAGGGAACCTATCTGGCGTGGGTTCCAAAGGATTTCCAGAGGATTAAAAGAAATTCGGGAGAGCCCGGCAGGGCTCAGGAGCACCATCCAGGAAAGAAAAACCGCCGTCACGGCAAAAGCGGCTTTTGAACGTCGAAGCAAGAGGCGCTGGGCCAGGGTAAGCCCTGTGGCGCCGGCTCCGTAACCCAGCAAGGCCAGGCTCAGAATCATGAAGGCGAAATGATGGTCATGAACGATGTGCAGAACACGAACCAGAAGGACTTCGTAGGCAAGAGCGGCACAGGAAAGAAAAAAGACCGCCGGCAAAGGAATCATGGCTTGGGGCTGCTTCGAACAAGCGGCACGAAGGCTACGGGAAGCACCTGTTTGGTGGTCGCTGTGCCGTCTTGAGCCTTGTGCACCACGGTAAGATACTGTGTTAAAAATGGAGGTCCGACAGGAAGGACGAGTTTTCCTCCGGGTTTTAGTTGTTGCATGAGGGGTGGAGGAATATGCGGGGCTGCGGCGGTAACCATAATGCCGTCAAAGGGAGCATGTTCTTTCCAGCCGAAATAGCCGTCCCCGGTTTTTACATGGACATTCACATACCCCAGGTTTTTCAGGCGAGTTTCGGCACCTTGCGCCAGCTCAGGAAGGATTTCCACGGAGTAGACTTCCTTAGCCACCTGGGCCAAGACTGCGGCCTGATACCCGGAACCCGTTCCAATTTCCAGGACTCTGGCGTCTTTAGGGAGATCCAAAAGTTCCGTCATGAGCGCCACGATAAAGGGCTGGGAAATGGTCTGGCCGAACCCGATGGGAAGCGGTCGGTTTTCGTAAGCGTCATTCACGAGATGGAGCGGCACGAAAAGATGCCTGGGCACTCGACGCATGGCCTCAAGCACGTTCAAGGAAAGCGTCTCCCGACCCGTTTCCTGAGCCGTTGCAGCCATGTCGGCCAGCACCACGCGCAGCATGGCTTCCCTCTTTTCACGATACTTTGGGTCTTCCTCGGCGACCGCCCCCGAGATGCCGAAAGCCCCCAGAACCCATAGCAACACGGCCAGGAGCCGTTGAGGGGCTCTACGGTCATTTCTTCGCATATTCTTGCCTGTCAAGGGCCTTCCCTCCTGGGCTCAACCCACCACACATGACATGATCCAGAAAGGACTCTAAACGCATTTTGATCCTGCACACCTGGGTATTGGTTCTGGATGTAACAAATCGTCTTTCCAGTGACAACGGTTACCCGAATTCGGCAAACCTTTCGAGGGAAGATTGAGAGGAGAAATAACAACGGGGGCTTCCGTCGAGGCCCCCGTAGCTTTTTTCGGTGGAAAGGATTTGTTGTTTAATTCTTTCGTTTTTTGCGAAGCCAGGCCACGCTTCCGGCAAGTCCCGTTCCAAAGAGGAAAAGCGTGGCTGGTTCTGGGATTATGTTCGGTGGCCCTCCCCCGTTCGGATCCCAGGTCACATCATGGGAGAATGGATTGTTTTCAAGCGTGGATCGAATCATTGATTGACCCTGTAAATCTGTGACAATGGCCAGCAAATCGAAATGTGCCCAAGATATGTATGGTGAATCCAGCCCAGACAGTGTGAGAGTCTTGATAGAACCATTATCGTTCCCTGTGCTTTCGTCGGAAAAATCAGGAACTAGAGTGGATTTCGTGAAATTTCCAATGTCGAAGAATAAGTAGGCATTGGCACTCGGAACTGGAGCATGATTGCGCACATCATTGTATTGACTGGGCCACCACGATAGGGTATTAAGGGATGTGTCGGTATAGTAAAAGGCTCCGTATGCGCCTTGGGCGTCGTCATCTCGATCAAGCTTTAGATTGTTGTAGGCGAAGGTAGCGTTATCGGTGTAAATCGAAACTAAAAGAATAGCTCCAGCGTCTTTAAAGGATGCATCAAATCCAAAGCTATATTCGGCATTATCATCATACCAATCCTTCCCTGTTCCGGACGAACCTGTGTATTGACCTCCAATCAACAAAGTTTGATTGTTGACACCATAGCTGGCTGCGGCATAGATGATATATCCAGATGTACGAGCAGTCTCCTCTTCCGGTGGGTTTGACCAGTTATTATAGTCTGCGTACAATCCAGTATCGCCCGGGCCGGCAGGGGCGCCCAACTGCAGGATAGGCACTGCCCAGCCCGTTGTGGGCATCATCGCCAGCGCCACCAAGAGCAAAGCCATCATAAGCCGTTTTTGCATAATCTCTCCTTTCTTTAAAGACGAGTGCGGTGCATCACAATTCCTTAAGCGCCTTATCCCTTTTAGAAAGTCTTTTCCTGCTCAAAACCTCATAGTCTTGCAAATCTGAGCGTACTTCCAGGTTCTGGAAACTGAATTAAGAACACACCATTAAACCTTGTTCTTTCATTTCTGACCTCAAAACCTCCTTAAAGACCGCCCCTACACATCCCATGACCGATCCTCATCCACAATCTTCTGCTAGGAGATGTTGTCGGGGCTTGGAAAACGGGTTTAGCAAGAAAAACGCCAGAGTTCACTTTTTAAAAACGGTTCAATATGTGTCATGAAATCGATAGGTTAGTGTGTCGCGTGTTCTAAGGGTCTTGGGTTGAGTGTGCAAAGACGTTCTCATATGTGCAAAGCCGTGCATCAAAAGGTGCAAAGTTTTGCACATTCCCTGAAAGGGATTCCGTGCGGGAGTCTCGGACTTCCATTTCCATGCAGGCGGTGGGCTTGGCTTTGTTTTGCTGCGGCGGAGATGGGCGAGGCAAAATCGGTTGTGGAATCGCTGAACGAAAGGCACGCCGAGTTTGGAAGCCCCACGGAGCCTTTCAGGCTCCCTGGGGCTTAAATTTTGCCAAAGGCTGTGCTTGAAACCTTATTTGATCACACGGATCGAAGTTTGCCCCTGGTTTCCTGCGGTGTCGGTGGCGACGGCCGTGATGGTATGCGTGCCCGAGGCGGCCGAAGAGGTGTTCCAGACATAGTCGAGTGACGAGGCGGTGGTGGAGGCTTTGAGCACGCCGTCGATGTAACATTTGATACCGGCGACTTTCACGTTATCTTTCGCCGCGATGGAAATGGTGACCTTTTTGGAAACCTTTGCGCCGTCGGTGGGGCTTGTGATGACTACTTGAGGAGGCTCGGCGTCCACAGGATCCGGAATGTTATCCACGGTGATTGTCACACCTGAGGATGTTCCAACGTTTCCGGCCTTATCCCACGCCTTGGCCGTCAAGGTAAGGGAGCCATCGGCAAATCCAAGCGTATCCACGGTAAACCCATAGGGAGCTTCCGTAGCTTCGCCGACCAATTGTCCATTGGCGTAGAGTTCGACGCGCTCGACACCCACGTTATCCGAGGCGGAGACATCCACCGCCACATTGCCGGAAACCACGGCCCCTGCTTTGGGCGCTGTGATGGTCACTTTGGGCGGTTCGGTATCCGGGGTTTGTGTTTGTGACGCCATAAGGGCTGCTGCGTGGGCGTCCACGCGACCGTACCCGTAGTAAATATCCCAGCCGTCGGATCCCAGATCCACTGCTGTTTGCTTCAAAATGTTTTCCACTTGATTCGGTGTGAATGCGGGATTGAGGGAAAAGACAAGAGCCGCTACGCCTGCTGCTGCAGGACTGGAAAAAGAAGTTCCGGAAACACTGGCATAGCCGCCGCCTCGAGCTGTGGTGAGAATGCCAGCTCCTGGAGCCGCCAGATCCACATAGTTGCCGTAACTGGACCAACTGGCCTTGACATCCGAGCTGGTGGTAGCGGAAACAGTCACGATAGCAGGGTTTTCCGAGATATTTTCCAAGGCTCCCGAGTTTCCGGCCGACGCAAAAACCAGCCCGCCCTTATTTCGAAAATAGTTGGCGGCGCTGGTGACAGTAGAGCTTCCGGTGACTCCGTAGCTGATGTTGGCAACCCGTGCCCCGTGATCCGCCGCCCAGGTGAGTCCGCTGGCGATGGTGCTGAAATAAGCATATCCGTCCGGCTGGCTGATCCTTACAGGCATGATCTTGGCGTTCCAAGCAAGGCTTGCCACTCCGAGGGCATTGTTGGCTGCAGCCCCGATGACCCCAGCCACGTAGGTGCCATGCCCATGAACATCGGAAGTGTCGGCATTGTTGTCATACATGTTCCATCCGGGAACAAGTTTTCCGGCAAGATCCGGATGGGTGCCGTCCACACCGGTGTCCAGAACCGCCGCAATGATGCCGTCTCCCAAGGTGTAGTCCCAGGCTGCGGGAGCCTTCATCAGGGGCAGATGCCATTGGCTGCTATACTTGGGGTCGTTGGGAACAGTGTCGTCGGGCGGAATCAGAGCATCCGGTTCGGCAAAGGCGATCTTGGGATGCTTGGAAAGGGCTCGAGCCACCGCTTCTTCCGCCTGGGGAGGCACCGAAACCACATGGACTCGAATCTTTTCCAAAACCCCAACACGACGAGCTCCATGTTCAAAAAGCACATCGTCCAGTTCGGTGTCATCGACCCCGACCCGGGCTTGGACCAGAATGCGTCCTTGAGCCCATTGGGGTTTTTCGGCCCAGGCTATAGAACCTTCCGCAAGCAGGGAAAAACCGAATCCGGCAAGAAGCAGAAGCATGCAGAGGTAAAAGGCGTTCAAGGCGAAAGCTGAGGCTCGAAACCTAAAAAGAGATCTGGAAAACCGTTTCAAACCGCTCATGATACACCTCCTGAGATTTTGGAATGTTTGGGCAGGAAACGGGAAGGCCATCTTCCGAGGCAGGAAGGAGGTGTTCCCGTTTCTTCGGCAACCCGGCCATCCCGACGGATCGGGATCCGTGGCTTTGCGTCCCCGCCTTACAACGGGTTTGCCCTTTCGGAAACGTGGGTCTCTTCGACCCTCGAGTTATCTATCGGAGGTTTCGGGAAGGAACTTGAGAAAATTTTGGAGTCTTTTTTGGAAGGGCTCGCTCATGCCATGGCAAGGGCGAGGAGCACGGCGCGCCATGCCCCGACCTTAGAAACATGTTTCAAGATCCAACATTTTTTCCGGTGCCGTAATAGTCGAGGTACCAGGCCACAAATTTTCGAATCCCTTCTTGAATGGACGTGGAGGGCCGAAAGCCGAAATCGCGGCTGAGATCGTCAATGTCGGCCGCGGTGGCGGGAACATCGCCGGGTTGCATGGGCAAAAATTCTTTGCGGGCTTCCTTGCCCAGGCATTCTTCCAGCACACGAATAAATTCCATGAGTTCTACCGGATGATTGTTTCCGATGTTGTATATGCGGTACGGAGCGGCACTGGTTCCGGGATCCGGGGCATCTCCGGTCCAGGTGGGATCCGGTGCGGGGGCTTTTCGCATCACACGCACCACCCCTTCGATGATGTCATCAATGTAGGTAAAATCGCGGCGCATTTTTCCGTAATTAAATACCTGGATGGGTTCATCGTTCAAAATAGCCCGAGTAAAAAGAAAAAGAGCCATATCGGGCCTCCCCCAAGGACCGTAGACCGTAAAGAATCGAAGGCCCGTACAGGGCAGACCGTAAAGATGCGCATAGGTATGGGCCATGAGTTCATTGGCTTTCTTGGTGGCGGCATAAAGGGAGACAGGGTGATCCACGTTATGATGAACGGAAAAGGGCATGCGGGTGTTGGCGCCATATACAGAGCTGGAAGAGGCAAAAACCACGTGCGCCCATCGGTGCCGACGGCCTCCTTCCAAAATATTCATAAACCCCATGAGGTTACTGTCCACATAGGCGTAGGGGTTCACGAGGGAATAACGCACTCCGGCTTGAGCCGCCAGATGCACCACAACCCGAAACGGATAACGTTCAAAAACGGCTTCCATGGCGGATCGGTCTGCCACATCCAAGCGATGAAACGTAAAACCCGGGTGAGCTTCCAGGATTTTCAGACGATCCCATTTGATCCGCACATCGTAGTAAGCGTTTACACTGTCCACACCGACAACGGAATAGCCGTCCAAAAGGAGCCGTTGAGCGAGATGGAAACCGATAAAGCCGGCGGCGCCGGTCACCAACACGGGCGCGGAAGGGTCCAGCAAGCTTGATTCGAGCATAGGGTGTTAGTCCTTTTTCTTGAGACGCACGGTGAGCACGGAACAGGGAGCTTTGCGCACCACTCGATCGGCCGTGCTTCCAAAAAGCACATGAGCGATACCCGTTAATCCCTGGGATCCCATGACCACAAGATCAATCCCTTTTTCTTGGACGAAACGGACGATTTCCGTGGCCGGATATCCCGACAGAATGTGAATTTCATAAGGCTGCTTTTCTTTCAGCTGCTTCACGTAACGTTCTTCGATGGCCGCTTTGGCCCCTTCGGTGGCCCGTTCCACAAAATGCACGTCCATTTCCAAGGGCACGTAAATTTCTCGAATGGGGGCTGTGGTAAACGTGACCAAGACATGGACCAGGTGAAGGGTGGCGCCGTAACGCCAGGCAAGGTCCTTGGCCGCAATGAAGGCTTCATCGGCATTGTCACTGAAGTCCGTACAAAAGGCGATGGATTTATAAAGATTTTCGCTCATGGCAAGCTCCTGTGTTGGAAAGAATCCAAAGCTCTATGGAAACCATCATGCATCCACGATCCAAACCGTCATGCCTCGAGCCAGTCCCGTGACGGACTTGGAAACACTTCCCACGAAAAATTCCTTCACACGGCTCAGACCCCTTCGACCCACCACAATGGTGGAACAGCTGAGGGCCTTGGCCCGTTCCACGATGATAAAGGCGATTTCCTGGACCTCCACTCCGAAATCTTCATGAATCACCGATTCCGAAAAACCTGCCTGCAGTAAAATGTCCCGAGCCGTGGCAAAGGTGCGCCGCATCTTTTCTTCATCTTCAGGATTCCAGAAGTAACCGCTCACGTGCGGATGGGATTCATGCATGCTTTCGATGCGGCGAATCACATCGCGTGAGAGCAGATTGGGCGATGCCGGCGGCAGCACATGAAAAAGGATGAATTCCACTTGGCTGGATCCCTTGAGAAGACGGGCGACGTATTCCACGGCTTTCAAGGATCCGGGCCGATCGTCCAAGGCGATAAGCACGCGTTCCATAAGGGCGGCTCCTTAGGGTTTAAAGGTCTTTAAACACCTTGGCGAGGGAATCTCCCGCCACATGGATTTTCCACTCGTTCAAATACCCAAAAGGGGTTTCCAGGATTGTAAAGCCCGTGCGCTCCAACCTCTGGCGAACTTCTTGCACCATGGCCTGGGCCGCGGAGTGGGAAGCTTTGGTTTCCGCCAGATGATTAAAGGAATGCAAGAGAACGGTGGTGGTTGCAAATTTTCGAGCCAGCCATTTGGCGTTTTTCACCCATTTTTCCACCACCTTGCTTTGGCGGTCTTCGTCATGAGCTTCCGCATGAAAGAAAATGACCACACAATCTCGGCATTCCTGTTCTTCATTCCGATCGGGCACTTCGGGAAGTGTTTTTTGAAAGGTGCGATACCAAAAATAGGGTGCGTAGAACATGAGCAGTTTCATGGAACCGATCGATCCTCTTTTTCCTCACTCGAGCCGTTCCACAAGCGCTTCGTTTATGGGCTGCGTTTCTTTTGAGACCTTGCAGTGTCATATACACCCATGGGGATGGATGGTGCAAGGCATCCCATGAAAACTGCATTTTTCCTCGGCGTGTCTTGACATTGGGGGGGGCTGCCGATAGGATTCGGCTTCGTTGAGGGCAGACCGAAATCCTCGCGCTTTTTGGCAAGCTCGCCAGGGGAAATAAGATCCTAGGGCCGTGCCCCGTTTAGGAAAAGGGCAAGGAAGGCAGTTGGGCTTCGATGACTTGGCGGGTCATGGCTTTTTCAAACCACAATGGAAATCGGCATGAACGTACGCTGGCGTGTCTTGGCCATTCGATCCATTCTCGGTATTGTCTTTGCCCTTGGTTTGGGAAGAGTCTTTTTCCCCGCCGCTCCGAGCGGAAGAATCATTGTTTTGGCCCTTTTGCTTGTTTTTTCGGCGTACGTTTTGGAGGCTCTTCGAGCCCAAGGAAAATGATGTGGACGGGCGAGCTTTTGCGGGAAACGCCGTCGTGACCTGACATAGGTTTGAGTGAGGAAGGAATCGGGGAGAACTCATGGGACCATCCCAGCAGGTTGTTGTGGATGGGCGGGCGTCCTCGCCCACAACATGAGCGGGCCGGAGGTTCCAGCTCCAAGCAAAAACGCAGTTTCAGGCATGGGGGGCGAGGCGGCGCCTAGGTCTTGCCTTGAAACGGCATTGGAAATTTTTGGTATCGCGAGTTATTGGACAGGCCCCTAGAGCGCGGTGATAACGGGCGAAGCTGACGGCCTGAAGGTATTCAGGCAAAGGAGGTTTAATGGATTGGCAAAGACCCCCGAACCGAGGCCAAGGACCCGGGGTGCCTCCGGACCTTGAGCAGGTCATCAACCGATTGCGCCAAAGGTTTCAGTTTCCTGGCTTCAAGGGTGGCGCCATTTGGATGGTGGGCTTGGTGGTGTTTGTGCTGGTGGTGGCCGCCAATGCCTACTACACCGTGGATCCTCAGGAAACCGCTGTGGTGCAGCGTTTCGGGCGTTTTGTGCGAACGGAGGGTCCCGGGCTGCATTTCAAGATTCCTTTCGGTGTGGAAACGGTTACCAAGGTGCTGACCGGCCGGGTGCTCCAGCGGGAATACGGTTACCGAACCGTCACTCCTGGTGTGCGTTCCCGGTTTACTGAAAAAGGGTTTGAAGAAGAAGCGCGCATGCTCAGCGGTGACCTGAACGTTGTGGATTTGCAGTGGACCGTCCAGTACAAGATTCGGGATCCTATGGAATACCTGTTTCGGCTGCATGATGTGGAAAGCACTCTGGATGACATTTCCGAATCCGTCATGCGTCGTGTTGTGGGGAACCGGTACGCCGACGATGTGCTTACGGTGGGGCGAGCTTCCATCGCCGAAATGGCCCGTCAGGAAATTCAACAGATTATGGATACCTACCATACAGGATTGCAGATCTTAACCGTGAAGCTGCAAAACGTGAACCCGCCGGATCCTGTAAAATCCGCTTTTAACGAGGTGAATGAGGCCCGCCAGGAAAAGGAGCGCATGATCAACGAAGCGCAGCAGGTTTATAACGAGCGCATTCCCAAGGCTCGAGGAGAAGCGCGCCAGACCATTACGCAGGCCGAGGGCTACGCCACGCAGAGAATCAATCGGGCTCAAGGGGAGACCACTCGGTTTCGAAGTATTTTGGACGAATACGAAAAGGCTCCGGACGTCACACGGCGTCGCATGTATCTTGAGGCCATGAGAGAGTTCGCGTCCAAGGCGGGCAACCTGTTGGTGCTGGATTCGAGCAGTGCCGGGGTGCTGCCCATTTTGGACCTGAATCAGGTGGTTCGGCAGTGGGCCGATGAAAGTTCAGGGTCCAGAAAGGCAGGGGAGTGATGGCCGTGCCGCAAAACTTAAGATTTCCCATGATTATTGTTGTCGTCGCTCTGGGCGTGCTGGCCGTCAGTTCGTTTTTCGTGGTTTCGGAAACGGAACAGGTGGTGATCACCCAGTGGGGAAAACCGGTAAGGGAACCCATCACTCAAGCGGGGCTCCATTTCAAGATTCCCATCATTCAAAAAGCCAACTTCTTTGAAAAACGCGTCCTGAAATGGGACGGAAGCCCAAACCAAATCCCGACACGGGATAAGAAATACATTTGGGTGGATACCACGGCACGATGGCGCATCAAGGATCCTCTGCTTTTTTTGCAACGTGTGGGTAATGTGGGCACGGCCATGAGCCGCCTGGACGGGATTATCGATTCGGTGGTGCGGGATCATGTTTCCAACAACCACCTGGTGGAACTCGTGCGTAGTGAAGGCTGGGAGCATGCTCGAGAAAGCCTCATGGAAGCCGGCCTGGGCGATTACCAGATCATGATGGGCGAAGAGTACGAAGCGGATCCTGAAGCGAACGCCACGCTGGTCAAAGGGCGTGAAAGAATCACTCGAGAAATGGTGGCCGACGCTTCCAGGCTTCTTCCCGAATTCGGGATTGAACTTCTGGATATTCGCATCAAACGCATCAATTATGTGGCGACGGTACAGGAAAGGGTGTTTGAACGGATGATTTCCGAACGGAAACGCATCGCCGCTCAATACCGTTCCGAAGGCGAAGGGGAACGAGCAGCCATTCTGGGGCAGATGGCTCGGGATCTGGCACGCATTGAGTCGGAGGCTTACCGAGCGGCGGAGGAGATTCGAGGCAAGGCGGATGCGGAAGCTACGCGCATCTATGCGGAAACTTATGGAAAAAACCCTGAATTTTACCAATTCTATCAAACGCTCGATTTCTATAGAAGCTACCAGAATCCTCGAGGTCTGTTCGTCATGGGCGCGGACGCCGAACTGTTCCGCTATCTGAAGGAACGGGAGCCGGAAGCGCAAAATCCATAGAGCGGCCGACGCTTTTTTCAGACTTTTCGGCCGTATAGGATTAGGACCTTGAGGAAGGATGCAAACAAGGGTGAGACAACGAGGAGTTAAAGGGAAAAGACCGATGCATCGGAGTTCAGAATGATAGCCGTGGAAGAGAATCCTCAAGGCGTTCAGAAGGTGGACATTGTTGTGGCCATTCCCACGTTCAATGAGGCGGCTTCTATCGGTCGGGCCGTGGAAATCGTGGGACGAGGGCTTCAAGAACACTATCCCGATCGGTCATCGGTCATCATCAATTGCGATAATGCTTCGGTGGACGGCACGCGGGAGATGTTTTTTCAAGCCCCTACGAATGTGCCTCGTATGTATCTTTCCACGGAACCTCAAAAGCGCGGCAAAGGGGCCAATCTGCGCATGCTTTTTGACAAAGTGACGGCCCTGGAAGCTCAAGCCGTCCTTGTTCTGGAAGCCGACATCACCAACATGACACCTCTGTGGGTGCGTCTGTTTCTGGAACCCATCTTTCGAGGCGCCGCCTACGTGACACCGCTTTACATGCGCCACAAATACGAAAGCACTCTCACTTCCACCATCGTGTATCCCATGCTTCGATGCCTGTACGGTCGACGCGTGCGTCAACCCGATGCGGGAGACTGCGCCTTTCGTGGAGACATGGCAGCGGCCTTTCTCAAGGCTTCGGCATGGTCGGAAGCTGTGGAAAACAAAGGGATTGATGTATGGATGGCCGGCGTGGCCCTCACTTCACGGGTTCCTGTGTGGCAGACCATCATTGGATCTCCCAAGAAACATCGCGTCAAGGATCCCTTTGCCCAATTGGCCGGTCGATTCCGTCATGTGCTCACAGCCTTGTTTGACCAGATGGAAGCCTATGCGGATTTCTGGAAACGGGTTAAATGGAGCAAGCCTACGGCCTTGTTCAACTTAGAAGGTCAGGAAATGGACAGCCCATCTCTGGTGGAGATCAACGCGGCGCGGTTGCATCAGAGGTTTTTGGAAGGCTTTCAGGAAAACGAACAGCTTTGGCGTCAGGTGTTTGATGCGGCGGCTTGGAACAAACTGGACGAAATACGGCGTATGCCTTACGAGCAGTTCACCTTTCCCAGTCAGACCTGGGCGGCGCTTCTGTTTGACACGGCCTGCGCCTACCGGCGCATGACACCCCAAGAGCGAGAACGTCTCTTGGATTCCCTGATTCCCTTGTACCTGGGGAGAGTGGTCGCTTTCGTGAAACGCACGGAACGCCTTTCCGTACAGCAGGCTGAAGATACGGTGGAACAGACCTGCGCCGTCTTTGAAGAGTCCAAACCCTACCTGGTGGACCGATGGCCATCATGAAAAAGAAGGGTCGCTTTTGAACGGTGCGTTTGCTTGCGGCAGGAGGAACCCTATGGCAAAGATTTTAGTGGTGGACGACGAAGAACATATTCGGCTGCTGTATTCGGAAGAGCTTCGGGATGCGGGATACGAAGTCATCACGGCGGAAAGCGGCTACAAGCTTCTGGAACGTATCGAGGAAGAAAAGCCGGACCTGGTGATTTTGGATATCAAGATGGTGGACTATGACGGTTTGGATCTTCTGCAGGATATTCGAAGCCGGTTTTATGACCTGCCGGTGATCCTTTCCACCGCCTACGACACGTTCAAGGAAGATTCCAAATCCATCGCCGCCGATTACTACGTGGTGAAAAGCTTTGACCTGACGGAACTCAAGAAAAAGATCGCCATGGCCCTGGAAACCCATCTCCCGGGCTGAAGGGTTTAGACAAGGACGTGATTTTTTTGAACTTCACTGGGGAGCCCGCATCCACAGAAAGGCTCCGATACCGGCAAACAATACATTTGGAATCCAGACCCCCAAAGCCGGAGAAAGGGTTTCCGAACGGGCTAAAGAAGAGCCCACTTGAAAAAGCACCAGGTAGGCAAAGGTAAGTCCCAAGCCCATGGTCAGACCTGAGGCGATGCCGCCTCGATGCCCCAGATGCAGGCTGAGACTGACGCCGATAAGGCCTAAAATCCCTGCCGCCAAGGCCGTCGCCGCCCGTGAATGCAGTTCCACCACGTACGGTACAGCGTTGTAGCCGTCGGCACGAAGTCTTAGCGTGTAACCATAAAGCTGGTCCCAGCGAAGATCTTCCGGAAGTGCTGCAGCGACGGTCAGGTCTTTGGGATCCAGATTGAGGGCGATCTCTTTTTCTGCAAACACTTGGTGCCGAGCCAGGCCTTCTTCCATCTGCAGAAGGATTCCCTTTTCCGCTTTCCATGTGAAAGGGACCCAGACAAGGCGCAGAGCGTCCACACGTTCACGCAGCCTGAAGTGTTCGTCCAGATAATAGATGGAAACTCCTTGAAAAATCTTGGACCTGTCATCGTAGGTTCTGGCCTGCAGAAAAAAATCCTGTCCGTGGTACCAGACGTTTTCCTGCAAAAAACCTAGCTGCACGCGTTTTTTGTCGATTTTTTCCTGCCAGACTCCGGCTGCTTTGTGACTGAGGGGACGACCGACGGTTTCGCCGGCTACGAAAGTAAGCAGCGCCAGCGCACAAGAAGCCGCCACCATGGGAGCCGCATAAACCCAAGCGGAAAGCCCTGCAGCCCGTAAGGCCATGATCTCTCGGTTTCTCTGGAGCAGGCCCAAGCCGATAAGAGCGGCCAAAAGGGCGGCCATGGGAATGCCTTGAGTAAGAATCGCGGGAAGCTTATAGGCGAAATAAAGGGCGGCATCCGAAGCGGCGGCCTTTTTTTCGAGAATGTCATCCAGCTTTTCGAAAAAATCCACCACAAGGTAAATGCCTCCAAAACCGAAAAGGGCGACACCAAAGACCGCAAGAAAGTGGTTCAAGACGTAGCGCGTGATAATTTTCATCGGCGGTCGGCTTTCATCCAAAGGAACACTGCCAAAAGTCCCGTCACCGCATTGGGAAACCAAATACCGATAACGGCGGGGATTACGCGTTGTTCCGACAGGGCGTTTCCGGCGGAAAGGAGCAGGTAATAGGCGAGAAACAAGGCAATCCCGAGCGTGATGCCGGTCATGCGTCGCCCTTGAGCGAAAAGGACGCCGAAAGGAGCGGCGGCCATGCCCAAGCAGAAACAAGCAAAAGGAAGAGCCAGACGCTTGTGCCATTCCAGGGCATAGCGTAAGTTCTGGGTTTTCATCATGGCTGAGCTTAATTCGGCAAGAGTCATTTCTCCTCTGGTCCAGGATACTTCTTTGTTCGATCCCAGAAGAGTGTCCAAGGACAGGACCAGATCGTAGTTTTGAAAGGTGATGGTTTGGCTGGTCTTCAAATCTTTGCCCATGCGGGAAAGCATACCGTCCCGCACATGCAGGATGATTTCTTTCCCGTCCGAGCGTTCCCGAATGACGGCTTCTCGTGCGGTGATGGTCACATGGGTGTGAGGGTTTCGAGCATCATGGATTAACACACCGCGGACGGTCTGTTCCGACGGTTCGACACGGTTGAAAAAGAAAACCATGTTCGGCAAGGTGTCAATGAAACGACCTTCACGCAAAAGCGCCGGAATGACGGCTCGACTGAGGGATTTCAAGGTGCTTTTCAGTTCCCGGTTGGCGGTTGGCAGAATCTGAGTGGAGGTGTAAAAGGACAAGGCGGTAAAGGCCAGAGCCAGGGCCAGGACTGGGGGAGCCAATTGGCGGAAGCTGAGGCCGGCGCTGCGCATGGCGATGATTTCATTGTCGGCGCTGAGGCGAACAAAGCCCACAACGGTGCCCATAAGACTTGCCATGGGTAAGGCGTACAAGGCAAGTTTGGGAAGGGCCAGGGCCATCACGGTGACGATGTCCGCAGTGGAAACGGAAGCCGAGGTCAGGTACTGAAGGAACTGCATGAGCCGGCCTGTGACGAGAATCATGAGCAGACCAAGGAAGCACAAGCATGCCGGCACCAGCTGTTCCAGGATGATGTATCGGTAAAGAATCCAGCTCATCGACGGCGTAAGCCCCCTCAAGAAGCCATTCCAATAGGGTTCGCCCGCATGTGACGCATGGCCCTCATACCCAAAGCCCAAGAGGTGGTCAATGGCCAAAAGGGAAAAGACGGCACGAAGTGATTTCCCGAGCGTTCGCCAATGGCTGGAAGCAAGGGAGTATGAGGTTTTGTCTGCCCAGGCGCAAAAGAGTGCGGAGACTAGAGGTCGCCTGCGCCCTGAGGATCCTGAATGTCCCCTGCGCACGGCGTACCAGCGCGATCGAGACCGGATTGTCCATTCCAAAGCCTTTCGACGTCTCAAACATAAAACCCAGGTGTTTCTTTCCCCCACAGGAGACCATTACCGCACACGCCTCACCCATACCCTGGAAGTTTCGCAGATTGCTCGAACCATCGGCCGAGCCCTGGCTCTAAACGAGGACTTGATTGAAGCGGTGGCTCTAGGCCACGACTTGGGACACACCCCTTTCGGGCATGGAGGAGAACGTGTCTTGAATCAAGTACATCCCGAAGGCTTCCGTCACCATGAACAAAGCCTTCGCGTCGTGGATTCCCTGGAGAAAGGGGGGCGAGGTCTGAACCTCACTTATGAAGTTCGAGACGGTATCCTGAAGCATTCCAAGGGAAAAACCCATCCTATTTTGACGGAACCTGCCAAAAGGCCTCTGACTTTGGAAGGACAGGTGGTGCGTGTGGCCGACATTGTGGCCTACCTCAACCATGATCTGGACGACGCCATTCGTGCCCGGGTATTGTCACCCCAGGATCTTCCTCAATCCATTCGGTCCCGGCTTGGGGAAACGCATGCCCAAAGGATTCACACGCTGGTTGAAGATGTGATTAACGCCAGTTGGGCGGAAGGATTGCAAGAGATACGCATGAGTGAGCCCATTTTGAATCTTGTGGAGCAGCTTCGAGCGTTTCTTTTTGAGAGGGTGTACGAGTTGGAAACCATACGTCAGGAATTTCAAAGGGTTCAGAAGATTCTCGAGGATCTGTACACTGTGCTTCTTAAGGACAAGGATTTGTTCCGGAAAGAGGTGGGACCTCGGGACTCAAGAGTGACCCGGGCCCAACAGGTCTGCGATCACATCGCCGGCATGACGGATCGGTATGCCTTGGATCTTTACAAAAAGATTTTTCTTCCTCGCCCGTGGATGCGTCTGTAAAAGACATGAGGGGGATAAGAGGGCATGGTCCAAGCAGCTTCACGGAGTGTTGATGGTTCGTTCGGGGTAGGCAGAAGCTCGAAAAATCGGCGAATTGCTTGACACTCAATTTTTTACCGTGCTAACGCTTGCGTGATTTTTTCCCTGACCTCGACGGGTATCTCAAAACCTTTGGCCGGAGGGCGAACATCGAAAAGACTTTCGAGGCCCACAAGGAGGGGTCATGAAAAATCCCAAGAAACCCAATGAGAAAAGTGATCTTCACTTCGAGGCGTCTGACGACATGCAAGACCTTTTCAAAGAAATCGAAAGCGTGGACGCGACTTTCGAAGACGAGGAAGAGGTCCTGGAACTGGAAGAGGTTGTGGAAGATGCCGAGAACGACCTCAAAGACCTTCCGGACCTTGACGAGGGTGTTTCGGATTTCGATGAGTTGGAACCCATGCTGGATGAGAGCCAGGAGGACGAATCTCTTTTCGACGAAGAGGAGGTAACGGTCGAGTTGGCTCCTCCTAAGGGAAAAGCTGAGGGAGTTCGACGTGAACCCCTGGATGAAGAGATTTTCAAGGAAGATCTCGAGAAGGCCGAGGAGCCGAAATCGGAATTCCGGGATCTACTTTCTGAAGAGCCGAGAGATCAAAAGGAACCGCAGGAAGACGTGCTTCCTGACGCCTTGAAGGAAGAAGAATTGGAAGAGTTCGAGGACGAACTGGAAGAACCGAAGCCGTTGGAAACGGCGACGTGGGAGACAGACGAAGAATTGGACGCCATGCTCAAAGGCTTTGACGTCAAGGAAGACCTCCTGGAAAAGGCGGACCGGGTTGAGCAGGAGGCACCGTCGGCGTTGATTCATGAAGAAGTCGCGAAAGAAGTGATTTCTCCAAAGAAACTTGCGGAGAAGCCCCTGGAGAGCGAGACCGACCTGGTTCAGGACGCTGCGGTGGCGGCTGTGACGACGATGGTCGCTCAGGAGTTGACGGAACGCCGTCTGGAGGCATTCATCGAACCTGCCGAGGAGAAAGCCATGGAAGAACGTCCGGCCTTGTTCCAACCGATTCTGGAAATTCTGGAAAAAAGGGTCCAAGTCATGGTGCAAAAGGCGGTGGAGGAGCAACTGCCGAGGATTGTTCGTCGGGTTTTGCAGGAAGAGATCGAACGGCTGAGGAGAAGCCTCGGCTGAAAGTGAATAGGAACGGGAAAGGTGGAGGGATTCTCTTGATGAGTCATGGGCCGTTACCGAAGGCGTATGAGTTCCACGAAATCGAGGAACGATGGGTTCATTATTGGGTGGAAAACCAGTGTTTCCGTGCGAATCCACAGGCTTCCAAGCCCGCGTTCAGCATCGTGATTCCACCGCCCAACGTCACCGGGCAGCTGCACATGGGCCATGCACTGAACAACACCCTGCAGGATATTTTGTGCCGGTACAAAAGGCAGAGGGGGTTTGAAGTCCTGTGGGTTCCCGGCACGGACCATGCCGGCATTGCCACTCAAAATGTGGTGGAACGCCAGATCGCCAAGGAAGGCTTGAGCCGACACGATTTGGGCCGTGAAAAATTCTTGGAAAAGGTCTGGGAATGGAAACAAACCTACGGGGACTATATCATTCGCCAGCTGAAGCGCTTGGGAGCCAGTTGCGACTGGACTCGTGAACGTTTCACCATGGATGAAGGCTTGTCTCGAGCCGTCCGCCTTGTTTTTGTGCGACTCTATGAGGAAGGGCTCATTTACCGAGGACATCGTATGATCAACTGGTGTCCCCGATGCATGACGGCCTTGGCCAACATCGAGGTGGAAGGGGAGGAAACCGACGGCCGCCTTTACCATATACGATATCCATTGGCGGATGGATCCGGTGCCGTCGTCGTGGCAACCACGCGCCCTGAAACCATGTTGGGGGATACGGCGGTGGCCGTGCATCCGGAAGATTCCCGATACCAAAAGGTGATCGGAAAGCAGGTGATTCTGCCCTTAATGAATCGGCCCATTCCCGTCATCGCCGACCTTTATGTGGACCGAGAATTCGGCACCGGGGCTCTCAAGATCACACCGGGTCACGATTTCAACGACTTTGACATCGGACAAAAACACGGCCTGGAACTCATTCGTGTCATCGGCGAAGACGGTGTCATGACCGCTGAAGCCGGCCGTTATCAAGGACTGGACCGTTACGAATGCCGAAAGAAGGTGGTCGCGGACCTTCAGAAAGGTGGATATTTGGTGACGGTGCAGGATCATGTGCACCGTGTGGGGCATTGTTACCGGTGCAAGAGCACCGTGGAACCCATGCTGTCTTTGCAGTGGTTCGTCAAGACTCGGCCTTTGGCCGATGAGGCTATGGCGGCGGTTCGGGACGGTCGGACGCGTATCATTCCTGAAAAATGGGAGAAGGACTATTTTCAATGGCTGGAAAATATTGAGGACTGGTGTATCAGCCGTCAGATCTGGTGGGGTCATCGTATTCCGGCCTGGTACTGCGACGATTGTCAAGGAATTACCGTGGCTGTGGAGGATCCTGCGGCATGTCAAAGCTGCGGTGGAACACGGCTCCAACAGGACAATGACGTCCTGGACACCTGGTTCAGCTCTGCACTGTGGCCCTTCACCACCATGGGCTGGCCTGAAAAAACACCGGAAATCCAAAAATTTTACCCCACGTCCGTTTTGGTCACAGGCTTTGACATCCTGTTTTTCTGGGTGGCCCGCATGATGATGATGGGCCTTCACTTCATGAAAGACGTGCCCTTTCATGACGTCTACGTTCACGCTTTGGTCCGGGACGCTCAAGGCCAAAAGATGAGTAAATCCAAAGGGAACGTGATCGATCCCTTGGTCATGATGGATCGCTACGGAACCGATGCTCTGCGATTTACCCTCACCGCCTTTGCGGCTCAAGGTCGGGACATTAAACTTTCCGAAGAACGTATCGAAGGCTACCGCCATTTCGTGAATAAAATCTGGAATGCATCCCGGCTGGTGCTCATGAACATCGAAGGCGCCACACTTTTGGAAGCTCTTCCCAGGGAACCGGAACGACTGGCGCACCGATGGATTCTCAGCCGTTTTCAATCCGTTCTCGACGAAGTGGAAACAGCCCTGGAAAACTATCATTTCAACCAGTACGCTCAGGGCCTTTATCAGTTCTTCTGGCATGAATACTGTGATTGGTACCTGGAAGTCATCAAACCGGACCTTTACGGCGAAGATCCCAAAGCCAAGGTGCTGGCTCAAACCATCGCCGCAACCTTGTTGAAAAACCTTCTGATCCTTCTCCATCCGGTCATGCCGTTTGTCACGGAGGAACTATCTCAACGGTTACCGGGAGCTAAGGAAAGTCTTGCGCAAGAGGCCTTTCCCGCCAAGGAGCCGTGGAGGGTGGATCCTCAGGCTGAAAAAGATATGGGCTTGCTGATGGATGTCATCACAGGTATCCGTAACATTCGCGGTGAGATGAACATCGCTCCAGGTGTGCGTCTTGAGGCCGTCTGCCTGTGTGTGTCCGAGGAAGAAAAAAGTCTTCTGGAAAACAACCAACAGATGCTTTTGGATCTTGCCAGATTGAACACGGTGACCGTAGGGCTGCAGGGACACATGCCCAAGCCTAAATTGGCCGCAGGAACCGTTTCGGCAGGCGTGGAAACATACGTGATCCTTGAAGGGGTTTTGGACTACGAGAGCGAAACCAAAAGACTGGATAAAGAAATCGGCAAAATTCAAAAGGAACTGGAAGGAACACGAAAAAAACTGGCCAACGAAGACTTTCTGAAAAGAGCTCCGGCGGACGTGGTGGAAAAGGAAAAGGAAAAAGCGGAACGCCTCGGCGAAAAGCTCGTAAAACTAAAAGCCAATAAACAACGTATGGAAGCCCTGGTGCGCGAAGCCGCCGCCCAAGGTTAAAGCGGCTTTCCTGTTCACCAAGAACGCCGAGGAAAATCATGCGACGTGTACCCACGGATATTCCCGAGGTTTTGATTTTTGAACCGCGGGTGTTTGAGGATGAGCGGGGATTTTTCTTTGAAAGTTACAATCGAATAACCCTCGAAGCTCTAGGGGTCGAGGAAGATTTCGTTCAGGACAATCATTCCAGGTCGCGTCGTGGTGTGCTTCGAGGCCTTCACTATCAGATGGATCCTCGAGCACAAGGGAAACTGGTGCGTGTTGTTGTCGGTGAAATCTTTGATGTGGCCGTGGATCTGAGGCGCTCCTCACCCACGTTCGGTCGTTGGGTCGGTGTGCATCTTTCAGCGGAAAACAAAAGACAGATCTATATTCCCAAGGGATTTGCCCATGGCTTTCTAGCTTTATCCCCATGGGCCGAAGTGTGTTACAAGACCTCGGACTACTATTCCCCGGAACATGAACGCTGTCTGCTGTGGAATGATGCCTCCTTGAACATCACCTGGCCCCTGCATCCAGGGCAAGAGCCCATCTTGTCTCCCAAAGATGCGCAAGGGGTGCCTTTGGATCAGGCTGATCTTTTTGAATGACAGGCTTGCCGCACCGTTTCATGAGACGAGAGCCCTATGAAAACCGTTGTGATCACAGGAATTTTAGGCCAATTGGGTTGGGAGCTGCAGCGCTCATGCCCTCAATCCATTCGGCTGGTTGGCGTGGACCTGCCGAAGACGGATATCACTCAAAGCGACCATGTGGTGCGGCTTTTTGCAGAGCATAGGCCGGACGTGGTGGTCAATGCCGCCGCTTATACGGCCGTGGATCGAGCGGAACAGGAGCCGGAAGCGGCCTATGCGGCCAATCGAGATGCCGTGCGGTTGCTGGCCGAAGCGTGTGCACCAGTAGGGACACATCTGATTCAGGTGTCTACGGACTTTGTCTTTGATGGAAAACTTTCAAGGCCCTATACACCGAACGATGCCCCGAATCCTCTGAGCGTTTACGGTGCCAGCAAATGGGCCGGAGAAGTCGTGGCATTGGAAATCCTCGAGGAACGTTGCACCATTGTACGAACCGCTTGGCTTTATTCCAGCCGAGGAACCAATTTCGTCAAGACCATGCTCAGGCTTTTTGAAGACCGCGATGAAGTTCGAGTGGTCAGCGATCAGGTGGGAACTCCCACATGGGCGGCCAATTTGGCGGATTTTTTGTGGGATCTTGTTCAAAGGGAGACTGTTCCCTCGGGGATTTATCATTTTACGGATGCCGGAGTGGCCTCCTGGTATGATTTTGCTGTGGCGGTGGAAGAGGAAACGAGAGAGAAACGCGGAAAACTTGTGATGGTGCGACCCATTCGCACCGAGGACTATCCCACGCCGGCACGGCGCCCCTCCTACAGTGTGCTGGACAAACAGAGCGCCTGGGCTTTGTGGCATCGGGTTCCGGATCATTGGCGTGAAGCTTTGCGGCGCATGCTTCGCGAACTGGACCACCCCGTTTCCTGACCCTTGACCCTTGCTGCAAGAGCACCTTCCCCCCCAGAAAAAAGCAAACTTTCACTGTCCGATGCAACCCGAAGGGGCGGATCCATGTGTCCGCCCTCAAAAGATTCGGTTCCGGGAAATCACTGGAGCGCATACACCGGTACGCTCCCACGGGGATTGCCAGCGTGTACCCGACTGCGTTTCAGGAAAATACGCCATTTGGTCCAGCCCGTTTCATTCCACCCTCACCACCGGCACGAAACTAGATGATCTTAGTCGTCACAGTCGGGCATTCCTGCCCGTAGGGGCGGACCCATGTGTCCGCCCCGGACAACACCACCGAGAACCGAGATCTTCCCCTGGTTTGTCACATCATCGTCAACAACCCGAAATGGCGGACCCATGTGTCCGCCCTCAAAAGATCCGGTTTCGGGAAATCACCGGCAGGCATACACCGGTGCGCCCCCTCAGAGGGCACTTCTCAGCGGGATATACCGCCAGGCAGGAAGATTGACTCAACCTACGGGTCCTGAAGACCTCTGCGAAAAAAAAGATCCCGATACCGGGAGGCCTCAAAGCCCAAAAGCCGCGGCAAAGGTCTGCCGTCAATGGCGCGGATGGGCATAATGCCCAAAAGGGCGTTGGTCATCCAAACGGCATGAAAATTAGAAAGGTCTTTTTCCTGAAGATCTTTTTCCTCCACTATCCAGCCGTCCTCGCGAAGGAGTTCCACAAGGCGCCCTTCGGTGGTGCCTTTAAGACGATATGGGCTCGCGGACACCGCACAATGTCCTTCGGTCAAGAACAAAAGATTTCCCGTAGCCGTTTCGGCCATACGTCCATCTTTGTCGTAAATGAGGGATTCATCATAACCCGCGTCCAAAGCCTGTTGGCGAGCCCATAAATAAAAAAGATAGTTGAGGGTTTTCATGGCCGCCGTAGGAGGCGTCCATCCTTTGGACAGGGTGCACAGCGTCCATCCTCGGTCATATTCTTCCGAGGATGGTGGTGTGTAAGGTTCCGCCAGAATCCCTATGGTGGGGGTCGTAGACCGTGGAAGTCCTACGCCCGAGATAGGACCCCGAGTTAAGAGAATCTTCACACGGGCAATTCCTTGATGTAGCCCGTTCCTTTTCAAAACGGCGCTGATACGCTCCCTCCATACCCAAGGTGATTCTAGACAAACCCAGGTCGCGTTTTCGTCGCCTTTATCGAAAAACCGAAGCTGTATTGCGGCTTCCCTGAGTCGTTTCCAATGGTCCGTGACGTACAGGGGTTGACCATTTTCGGCACGAAGGGTTTCAAACAAGCCGTCCCCGTACAGCAAACCTCGGTCAAAAGGCGAAATGCACACTTCGTCTTCCGGTAAGAGTTTGTTATTCCACCAGACAATTCGTTTTTTGGAAACGGCTCGGCCGGCGCTCATCGACAGGACTCCTCGTGATGTTGCGCCATGGCTCGAAACAGAGTGCGCCCTTTATGCAGTGTTTCCTCATATTCCGCGCTTTCGTCGGAATCGTAGACCACACCGCCTCCGACGGCGAAGTGCAACCGTCCATCCTTGAGAATAGCCGTGCGAATGGCGATGTTCATGTCCATGGTGTCATGCCAACCCAGGTAGCCGATGGATCCCGTGTAGACATGTCTCACGTGAGGCTCCAATTCATCGATGATTTCCATGGCGCGAATCTTTGGGCATCCGGTAATGGAACCTCCAGGAAAAGTAGCTCGAAAAATATCCCCCGGCGTTACGTTCGGTTTCAGCTTTCCGGTCACAATAGACACCAAGTGCCAGACGTTTTCATAACCTTCCAGGCGTTTGTGGTCCTTGACCACAATGGATCGGGGTTTGCAGACCCTTCCTAGGTCGTTGCGCAACAGATCCACAATCATGGAAAGTTCGGCATCATCTTTGGGGTTATGACAAAGGTCTTCGCGCAATCTTCGGTCTTCGTCCACGCTGGTGCCTCGAGGCCGTGTTCCCTTGATGGGTCGTGTTTCGATTTCATCGCCACGTCGGCACAGGAATCGTTCCATGGACGTAGAAAGAATGATTTGGTCCGGAAAGTGCAAATAGGCATAAAAAGGGGCGGGATTTCTTTGAAAGAGCCGCGTCCAGAGAATCCAAGGATCGCCTCGAAACGGTGCCGAAAATCTTTGGGATAGATTCACCTGATAAACATCGCCGTTTTTGATGTAGCGGCGGATTTTCGCCACAGCCTCCATGTAGGCATCTCGTGAGAAATTGCTTTGCAGCTTTCCGGCATGGAGATTGTCACAAGGTTGAAAAGGAGCTTGATATGGGGAAGATGCCGCTATGGGCTTCAAACCAATTGTTTCCAAGGTTAAATGAACGGTTTTTCCGGCACGCCTTTCAAAAATAAGAATATCTTGAGGAAGAAAAAAAAGGCTTTCTGGAAGATCGAGGTCGTCGTCGGCGTTTTGAGGCAAGACTTCGAATACGTTTTTTAATTCGTAGGCAAGATAACCCACAAGGCCGCCCGAAAAAGGTTCCAACAACAAAGGGACGTGAGGATGGGTGGCTTCGAGAAGCCTGTCGAGCACTTCGAGAGGATGCTTGTTTTGGGTGATGGTATCCTCGGCGGTGGTGATTTGGACATGAAATCCTTTGGAGCGAAAAACGACAAGCGGGTTCCAAAACGCCATGGAATAACGGGCGCAATCCAGGTCGGTTCCGCTGAGAAACACTGCGCTGTAGGGAAAACGCGCCAAGGGAGCCACCCTTTCCAGAAACGAAGCATCGGTTTCGTTTCTGAAAACTCCGGCGATGCTGACGCCTCGAACCGCCCCTCGAACCACGTCATCCATAAACATAAACCGGCTCCTGGTCGCCAAGAGTCCATGGCATGCGGATCCAAGGCCCCTCTGGAAGCTTGTTCGAGAACTCGGAATCGCTCCTCGCCCCTACTTTGAAACGGCCTTCGATGCAACGCCCGTTATCCGTGCTCGAACAAGCTTCAAAACCTCCATGCAAAGGCCTCATTCGAACTTCCATAGTTTTTTCGAACCCATGGCACCTCATGGCAGTGGCATCTTCAGGTTTTGTGGCCTTGGCTCACAAAAAGGTTCCTGGATCTGAATCCAGCGAGGAAACCGATCGCCTGGAAGGTTGGACGGTGCCGGCGAATAAGAAAACAAGGGGTGGGATGCCAAAAAACGTGCAGCCATTTCCAAACCGTATTGAGAAAGGAAGGATTCCGGGTGAAACTGCACGCCCCACACGGGAAGCTTCTTGTGCTCCAAGGCCATCACTACACCGTCTTCGGCCCAAGCGGTTTCCAGAAGATCCGGAGAACTCACATGGCATTGCAGGGAATGGTATCTGGCCACTTGAAAAGGCGAGGGTAGGCCCTCAAAGAGACCCGTGCCCAGGTGATGGATCCAAGAGCGTTTTCCATGCACGGGCAGAGGAGCCCGCCCCGTAGATCCCCCGTAAACTTCGTTGATCACCTGCATACCTAAGCACACGCCCAAAATGGGCACTTTGCCTGCGAAGGATCGCACCACGTCCTTGCTGATACCCGAATGGGCCGGAGAACGTGGCCCGGGACTGATGACGATCCAGTCCGGGTTCAGGGAGGCAAGGGCTGTCAAGGAAATCTTATCGTGTCGAAAGACCAGAACATCCAGGTCAAACTCGCAAAACAGCTGGAAAAGGTTGAAGGTAAAGGAATCGTAGTTGTCGATCAATATGAGACGCATAAGCCTTCCTTTCGGGAAAGTGAGGCTTTTCCCTGAAATAGAAAAGCCACCCCGCCATGAGGCTGGGTGGCTTTCGCCTGGCATACCTCGAATCTTATATGCCCTTTTTTGATCTCCTCGTCAACGCCGTTTACCCTTAGACATAAGCCTGAATGAGGCAATCCATTTGAGGACCTTTACGGATCCAATCCACCCTGCGAAACCCGGATTCCTTCAAAGCAGCCTCCGTCTCTTCAAAGGTGTACGTGTCCCCACCGTGGGTATTGACCAGCATGTCGATGGCAAACAGAGCCCCTGCCGGAGGATGGGTTCGATCGGGCTCCATGATGTGGTCTCGAATCACAAGACATCCACCGGGTTCCAAGACTTCTCGAATCTTACGATACAAGGCCAGGTTTTCTTCGGGGCTGTTTTGATGAATGATGGCCGAAAGAAGCGCCAGATCGCATCCGAGAGGTAATGGGTCTTTGTAGAAGTCTCCGGCAACCAGACGCACGCGATCCATGAGCCCATGAGCTTGAAGACGTTCCTGGGCCATGGGAAGAACATCGGGTAGATCATAGAGCACGGCGTGCATGGACGGGTTTCGTTCCAGAAAAGCGATGGTGTAGGTGCCCGAGGCGCCCCCGATATCCAAAAGTTTTCGAAAAGGTGAAAGATCCAGGGAAGCGGCGATGTCTCGAGAAAGGTTTTTCCCTACCACATGCATAGCTCCAATAAAGGCCCTCAAGGCCTCGGGAGCGGAATGGACAATACTCAGGCGATGCGGGTTGGTACCTTGGCGAACCGTTTCCGTCAAATGATGCCAGTTGTGCCAGATGTGAGCCAGATGCAGCACCATGGGAAGAACCGAATCCGAATGGTTGGAAGAGAAAACGGCGCCTTTTTCCGTCAGAGCGTAGATTTCATCAGATTTTTCGAGATGCCCGAAGGTGACTAGGCAATCCAAAAGGCGGGTTAGAGCTCGAAGGTCCGTTCCCGTGATCCGGGCCAACTCATGAGCCGAAGAAGCCTTGTGATCCAACAAGGTAAAAAGATCCAGCTCCGCCGCACTGAGAATCACACGACTTTTCATGAAGCTGCGCACATCTTCCAAAGGATCGTTTTGATGGCTTGTCATACGGTGCCCCTTTCGTGAAATGTGTTCAAAAATGCACAAAATAATCTGACAGTCTTGACCGTCTTTGAAGAGGTCGTTAAAGTCTGCCCGATTGGGTGAGCGGGATTCATTGAAGCCTTGATTAGGTTAGCAAGCTCCTCTAACTCTTGTCAATCGGGAAGCGACGCTGCATTCGAAGCAGGTGAGCGACCTGTGCTGGCAAGGGTTTGAGCTGGAAGCTTGTCCGGGAACCTAAAATGAGCCGTTCGAGTCCAAGACGTGGGAGCACGGCGCGCCGTGCTCCATGCCGTAAAACTTTTGTTGTCCTGGGAGCGAGGGCGTCCCGCCAGCATCAATGGCGGGCCGGAGACTCGACCTGTTGGGAAGGAGCTCCGTGTTAGGTTTTTTGGGGTCGGGCGACGCCTCGGCCCTAGGTGACGGCATGTGACACAGCGGTCCTTGGACGTTCTCGGACAGCCTTCCGGGGTAAAAGAGTGGATATCGGACACAGTTCAGGAATTTGAAAAACGGCAGGGGATGGAGCATGCAGACGTGGTATGCGTTTTTGACGGGACCGGCTCTATGGGTGACGTTCATTGTTTTTCTCGGGGGACTTGTGGTGCGGCTGGCCTTCCTTTACGGACTTAGCCGGGAAAGGGACCGCATCTTTTACAACCACATGGACTGGAAATGGGGGTTCAGGTCGATCCTTCACTGGCTCATTCCATGGGGGAGCGCTTCCATGCGATTGCAGCCTGTATTCAGTGCCGTGTTTATCCTTTTTCACGTGGGGCTACTGGCGGTTCCGCTTTTCCTTTCAGCACATAATCTTTTGTGGGATCGAGCCTTTGGGGTGAGTTTGTGGTCCATGAGTGATGCCTGGGCGGATGCTTTGACCATAATGGTCCTAGGGTGCGGTGTATTCCTTTTCGTGCGCCGGATGATTCGACCGGAGGTTCGTATTCTCACCACAGCTTGGGACTACAGCCTTTTGGCACTCACCTTGGCTCCTTTTGTGACCGGCTTTTTGGCCTATCACCAATGGGGTCCTTACGAACTTATGATGGTTCTTCATGTGCTTTCAGGGGAAATCCTTCTCATCCTCATTCCCTTTACGAAGTTGGGTCACATGGTCCTGTTTTTCTTCACGCGGGCTTTCATCGGATTTGAAATGGGCGCTCGGCGAGGGGCTCGAGCGTGGTAACTGTGGGTGAGGTTTCAGCGTTCGAAGCGCAGGCAATGAATGAGGGAGCGGCGGCAGTGGAGCAACGAAACGATTCGCATCGTCCCGTAGACGTTAAAAAGATTCAACAACTCTTGGATGCCAACAACGGAGCCCGTGTGCGCACATGGCTAGGCATTTGCTCTCGGTGTGGTTTGTGTGCGGAAAGTTGCTTTTTTTACCTGGCCCATAACCGAAATCCTCGGTTAAGCCCGGCTTATAAGTTCAAAGCGACCCTTGGGGAACTCTACAAACGTAAAGGGCGTGTGGACTGGGATTTTCTCCAACGTTGCGCCGACATTGTCTGGGGAGAGTGTACCACATGCAAGCGATGTTCTATGTTCTGCCCTTTTGGCATTGATGTAGCCACCCTGATCGCCACCACGCGAACCATCCTTTACTCCCAAGGCATCACGCCTCAAGGACTGGCTCGAGCCGTGGTCAATTACCGAGAAACAGGGAACCAGATGGGCATGAGCACCGAAGACTTTGTGGATACCTGTGAATGGATGGCCGAAGAGAGTCAGGATGAAGTCAGCGGTGTGACCATTCCCATCGACAAAAAAGGCGCCAAGTACATGTACACGGTGAATCCTCGAGAACCCATGTTTTACCCTCAGGACTTGGCCATGGCCGCAAAAATCCTGACCGTCGCCGAAGAAGATTGGACCATGCCTTCCACGGGCTGGGATTGTACCAATCTGCCCATGTTCGCGGGCGATCGTGCTTTGGCCGGGCAGGTGGTTCGCAACATGTATGAGAAAGCGGTGGAACTGGGTGTTCAAGCCATTTTGATTACGGAATGCGGTCATGCCTATCGTTCCGCCCTTTTTGAAGGCCCGTATCTGGCAGGGTACCCAGATGGAAAACCTCCGGTTCCCATCGTGCATTCCGTGCAATTGTTTTACGAATACATTCGAGACGGTCGTATTCGCATCGATCCTGCCAAGAAGTTGAAAGAGCCTGTGACCTATCAAGACCCGTGCAATGTGTCTCGAAATGGCGGTTTATGGGAAGAGGGAAGAAAGCTGGTGCAGTTCTTGGCCGAAGATTTTCGGGACATGGAGCCCAATCGAGATCATAACCATTGCTGCGGGGGTGGAGGCGGCTACATTCCCATGGGACCCGAATACAAGGCGCGGCGAATGGCGTCAGGGCGCGTAAAAGCCGAACAGATTCGGGCTACCGGAGCCAAGATCGTTATCGCTCCGTGCCACAACTGCTTCGACCAACTGAGTGACCTCAACAAGGAATATCAGCTCGGCGTTAAGGTCATGTCCCTCAAGGAAATCATCTGTGAGCTTATGGTGATTCCGGAAAAGTTCCAGCCAAGTGACGAAGGGGAAGGGGAAGGGGAAAAGGAGGCATAGAGGCGGGGGCTTTTTCACGATGGGTCGTCCATTCAGGGTAAGTATTATGAAATTCGAAGCACGGGACCGTGAGGGAGGGGAAGCATGTATCAAAAAATACTTTTTTGCGCGGATCTCTATGCCAGTTCCGATTATGCCTTTGCTGCGGCACTGGATCTCGCGGAACGGTCCGGAGCTGAATTGATCATCCTTCATGTGTTGGAGTCCCGGCATAGATATTCGGGTCATGTGATCACTGAAGACGGGGAAACATGGGCGGGTCCGGAAGTCATTGAAAAGCTCAAGAAAAAACTTCGAGAATACTACCTGATTCGTATCGAACAGGAGGACCCTCAAAACGTGCGCGTGGAAGTGCGTGCCGGCATTCCGTGGGTGGAAATCTGTCGGTTTGTGCGCAAGGAAAAAGTGGATCTCATTGTCATGGGCCCTTACACCATCCATGACCCGAAAGCACCTCTAGACCTGGAAAAGCCTCATTTAGGCCAAAATGCTCGGGAAGTGTCCCTTCGTGCTCCCTGTCAGGTTTCTATAGTGACCTCCCCGAAGCAACGGTTGGCTCTGGAAAAGGTTGAAGAAGACGCGCGGAGCAGAAAGCGGAAAAGGAAAACGGTTTGAACAGAGACAAAGGGTGGCAGGAGGTTTCATGAAACGCGGTGTTCGAATCCTGTGTGGATGCGGGATCATCTTTTTCCTGGTTTCATGGGCGTGGTCTCAGGAGGATGTGATTGTCTTTAAGGGAGATGGAAAAGGAAAGCGGGAACGGCCCGCTGTGTCTTTCCCCCATGAAAGGCATGCTCAGCTTGTAGAATGCACCTTATGCCACCATGACTATGACGTCTACGGTGTCAACAAGGGTAGTGAAGGTCAAAAATGTGCCGACTGCCATGGCCGATCTTCTGCGCAAAACCCCATTCCTTTGCAAAGGGCCTTCCATGAACAATGCCTATCGTGCCATGAACGCCTGCAGGCACGGAAGGGGCAAAACCTTCCTGTTATGTGCGGCCAATGTCACGTACGTTGACGGATGTGTCTAAAGGTGTCGCCGAACCCAGAGGCCGGCTTCACGGCCTCTGGTCGGGGCACATTTGGCGCAGGGCCGAGGAAACTCCTTGAATTGTCCTTGACATTTCCCTTTAGGCAAAGCACTAGGATCGTGTCCGGGAATTCGCAAGACCGAGGGCTTTAATGGCGTTTCAGGGTAGGGGCGCGCGCGGCCTTGCCCCTACCTTGAAGTGGCATCAGATGGATTGGTGTTGCGAGTTTTCGGATAGCTTCTAAGGAGCCACTTCGGGAAAATGAGCCAGGACAGGCCATGCTATTTCAGGAGGGGCACGGCGCGCCGTGCCCCGACGTCTGAAGTCCCTGGTTTTCCTGGGGACGAAGGGTCGTGAAATCGTAAAGCCGTGAAGTCGTAAATCGTGAAGCGGTGAATCGTGAAGTCCTAAGTTATGAAGTCGTGAAGGGGTGAATTGATAAGGGATTGTTTCGGGAATAGCGGTGAAGTTTTTTGGCGTGAAGGTTTAGGTGGTGTGAGGATTTCAAATCAGAGGAGGATGAATGGGTATGGAGCGGACCTTGTCGATCATCAAGCCGGACGGTGTGCAAAGAAATCTTGTGGGTAACATTGTGGGGCGCTTTGAGAGCGCGGGGCTTCGTATCGTGGGGATGAAACGCTTGTGCTTGACCAAGAAAGAAGCGGAAGCCTTTTATGCCGTGCACAAGGAACGGCCTTTTTTTGACAGCCTCACTTCCTACATGTCATCCGGACCGGTCGTGGTGATGGTTTTGGAAGGTCCTAATGTTATTCAGCGCAACCGTGAGATCATGGGAGCTACCAATCCGGCTCAAGCGGCTTCGGGAACCATTCGCAGGGATTACGGGTTGGATGTGGAAAAGAACACCGTCCACGGTTCTGATGCCCCGGAGACGGCGGCCAAGGAGATTGCGTTTTTCTTCAGCGAACTGGAGCTCATGCGTTAAGGCAGTGTGAAGGGAGGTCCTGCATGCGTTGGCGAATGGTGCTCACGGCCATGGTGAGCTTGGCAGTTTTTGCCTGTACAGGAATGGCGACCAAGCAGACCCAGGAACCTACCTCGGCTTCGGTGCCGCCGCCCTTGGCTCAACCCTCAGCTCCGCCTCAGTTTTCGGCTTTCATGGCGCCTTACGTGGCCCCCCCCGAAACACTGGACTTGTGCGGTGAGCCGGTCCCGATGCATCTGCAAGACGTCAAGGAACGCTTTGATCGGGAATTTACCATTGTGGTGTATTCGCACGCTCAGGTGTATTTGTGGCTCAAAAGGGCGGAGCGGTTTTTCCCCTGGTTTGAACAAGAACTCCGACGAAGAGGCCTTCCTGACGATTTGAAATATGTGGCCGTAGCCGAAAGCGATTTGCAGCACGGAGCCGTCTCTCCAGCGGGAGCCGCAGGCATGTGGCAGTTTATTCCCTCCACGGGAAGCCGCTATGGCCTCGACCAAAGCCTCCAGCTGGATCAACGCTATGATTTTGAAATGGCCACCGACAGTGCGCTGCGCTACTTGGCGGACCTTTACCGTCGGTTCAACAATTGGGCTTTAGCCCTCGCGGCATATAATTGCGGCGAAAAGCGGGTTTCCGATGAGATGGTCTTTCAGAGGGTAAGCGATTACTATCAGCTGAAACTTCCTTTGGAAACGGAACGCTATGTGTTTCGTATTTTAGCCATCAAGACGGTGCTTTCGAACCCGCAGAAATACGGGTATTATCTGCCGCCCGGAGCCGGGTATCCTCCGGAGCGGGTCGATGTGGTGACCCTCAACGCGCGTTCGGCGGTACCCATCGTGGCCGTCGCTCAAAAAGCCGGCATCACTTTCAGGGAATTTAAGAGGCTCAACCCGATGTTTACCACCACGACCATTCCACCGGGAACTCATCGAGTGCGTGTGCCGGAAGGACACGGCCGAGCTCTGGAACAAGATCTGGAATCCTTTCAGGCGAGTGACAAAACCCCTGAAGTGATCTTTCATAGGGTGACCCAAGGAGAAACCCTGAGCCAAATTGCAAACCGATACGGTGTTTCGCTTGCGGACATCAAGCAATGGAACGGACTCAAGGATGCGACGATTAAACCCGGACAGACACTGCGCATTCAACGCTGAGGGATTCCAGGGGGATCCTTGACAAGGCCGGAAGAACACCATTACCATGCAACGGCTGAGTTCCTTGAGTCTGTAGGTTGAACTGAGGCTTTCCCATGCAGGCATCGGTGATCAAAGAGGCGGCGGAGCGCCTTGCGGCCAGTACCTGGGCTGTGGCGCTTACGGGTGCCGGCATTTCCGTCGAAAGCGGCATACCCGATTTTCGAAGCCCCGGTGGGTTATGGTCTAAATACGACCCGCTGGAATACGGGGACATTCGGTCTTTTCGTGCCAATCCCGGCAAAGTGTGGCGAATGCTGGTGGATATGGACCGCATGCTCCACGAGGCGCCCCCCAACCCGGCCCATTACGCTCTCGCTGCCCTGGAACGGGAAGGCCGCCTGAAAGGTGTGATCACCCAAAATGTGGACAGTTTGCATCAGAAAGCGGGCAGCCGAAACGTGGTGGAGTTTCATGGGCATGGGCGAAGTGCTCGCTGCGACCAGTGCGGACGAGAGGTGCCCAGGGAAGCACTCAAACTGCAAGACTTGCCTCCTCGATGCGCCTGCGGTGGGCCCATGCGGCCCAATTTTGTCTTTTTTGGAGAGGGCATTCCGCGATCGGCGTATCTTCAGGCGGTCCATATGATGGAAAGCTGTGATCTTCTCCTGGTGGTGGGGACTTCGGCGACCGTGGCTCCGGCATCGCACTTGCCTCTCATGGCCAAAAGCCGAGGGGCTTTCCTCATTGAGGTGAACCCGAACCCGACAGAACTGACCTCATTGCACACGGATCTTTACGTCGCTTTACCGGCAGGACAGGCTCTGCCGGCCATTGTTTCGTCGATGGGACTGTCCATGGATCGGCGGTGACAGAAAGTGAGTGGAATTTTCATGTTTTTCTTAACCGTGTTTGTGCCTGTGATGGTGAGCGTCCTGGCGGCGGCGTCAAAGGCTGACGCCGCCAATGGCGTGACGGACATGATTTGGAACGCCGGCCCCATGGTCAAACTGGTGATGTTGATTCTGGTATGCATGTCCTTGGCCTGCTGGGGTGTGGTGCTTTTGAAGTTCAAGCTCTTTCGGCGTGCGGAAAAGCAATCGGAAGATTTTTACGACCTTTATCGCCAGAAAAAAAACTTTGGGGCTTTGTATCGGGAAAGTCAGCTTCTCAGCGAAAGTTACCTGGCTCAGGTGTTTCGCTCCGGTTACACCGAATGGGGACGCGTGACGAAAATCTTGGAATCTTTGGCCTCGGCGGAACCCGGGGCATGTGATGGGGAAGAAGCCCTGAGCACGGTGGAAAAAGCCATGGAAGGTGCCATGCTGCTGGAAACACGGCGACTGGAGCGGTTTCTACCCCTGTTGGCCACTACGGGCAATACGGCTCCGTTTATCGGGCTGTTCGGTACCGTTTGGGGAATCATGACGTCGTTTCATCAGATTGGATTGAAAGGGGCGGCGAACCTAGCCGTGGTGGCCCCTGGCATTTCGGAAGCCCTGGTGGCGACGGCCATCGGTCTTTTTGCCGCCATTCCCGCAGTGATTTTTTTCAATTACTTTATGAATCGTATCCAGGCGATTCAGGGGCAAATGCAGTATTTTGCCGGGGATCTTTACGCGGTGCTGAAAAGGGAATGGGTGCGGCGATCCTTGATGCAGTCCAAGGAAAATGCCGAAGAAGCCCCGGCCGTTGTCCGCACGTCGCGCTGAGAGTCACCGTCATGAAAACCAACGGATCCGGGCGACAGCTCATGTCGGAAATCAACGTCACGCCTTTTGTGGATGTGATGTTGGTCCTTTTGATCATTTTCATGGTCACGGCTCCCATGATGATGCAGGGTATCGATGTGGACCTACCCAATGCGGAAGCACCCGCCATTCCTACGGAAGAGGAAAGGTTGGTGGTGACGGTGGACGCTCAGAGAAAGGTCTATATCAATGAGTATGCCGTGGACATGGATACCCTTGGACCCAAATTGAGTGCCATATACAAGAATAAAGGGGGCAAACAGGGAGTTTTCTTGCGCGCCGATGCCTCCCTTCCTTACGGCTTCGTCATGGAAGTTATGGGCACCATTCGGCAGGCGGGTATCGATCAGATAGGAATGGTGACGGAGTCGGCGGAAAAACATGAAAAGGCAGCGAGTGGGTAAGGACTGATGACGGCTGCGGACGCTTTTGATCGTTTGCGTCTTCCTCGTCAAGACGTGGTCTTTGGCATGGCGGTTTCTTTGATCGTCCATGTGGCCATGGTTTTTGGGGTGGTCTTTTTGCCTCATGTGCTTCCCCGAAAGCCCGTGGAAATGCCGTTTTATGCCGTGAAATTGGTCAGCGCGGGTGAAGTGGGCCTGGATGCGGGATCCGGTGCCACAGGGCCTCAAACCAAGGTGAAGGCTCCATCGGCTCCGGCATCGGCACCACGAAAGGAAGCTCCATCGGTTCCCGTGGTGCCCGTAAAACGGCTTGCAGACAGTTTCAAAATGTCTGAAGCCAAGGTGGAAAAACTGGAGACAAGCTTGAGCCCCAAGCTGGAACCCATGGAAAAGCCTTCCATAGAGAAAAGTGTCGAGCAGCTTTTGCCCAAGGAAAAGGCGCAACGGCCCAAAACTCCAGCCATCCGCGAAGGGACTCCAGGAAAACAGGCCTCCGAAGGACCCGCATCGTCTTCGGATTCTAAAGAAACTTCCGCAAAGACGCCCACTTCCGGCTCCGGTATGTCAGGGGCTTCGGGTGCGACTTCGGGATCGGGCAAAGGAGCTTCCGGACCTTCAGGTCCTGAAGGTGCCGGGGATCAGTTGGCCTTGGCGCGACGCTTGTACTACACGGAAGTTTGGGCAGCCATCAAGAGGCAGTGGGTGCTTCCCAAGTCCCTGATTAACGAAAAGGGACTGGAAGCCGTGGTGGTCATCGTGGTGCGCCGGGATGGCAAGATTGAAAAGATGCAGTTTGAAAAGCGATCCGGCAATCAGCTCTTTGACGATTCCGTCCTCCGAGCCATTCAAAAGGCGGATCCGTTACCGAAATTTCCAGACATCTACAGTCCGCCTCGAGATGAAATCGGCGTGCGTTTTCGACCTGAGGATTTGGCCTGAACGTTTTCTTGTGGAAAAGGACATGGGTAAAAGAGGGCGCCGAGGATTTGGTTTTTGGATATGTTTTCTTGGTACATGGGCAGCCGTGACGTGTCTGCCGGCGTTTTCGGTATGGTCTGCGGAACGGGTTTACATCGACATTACACAACCGGGCTTTGTCAAACTGCCCATCGCGGTTCCGGACTTCAAGATGCAGGGAAATCAAGAAGCGGCCTTGGCAAAAGAAATGGCCGAAGTGATTCGTTCCGATTTGGACTTTTCCGGATATTTCAAGGTGTTGGATCCAGCCGGTTTCCTTGAATCTCCGCAGCAGATGGGAGTTTTGCCTTCAGAAATTCGTTTTGATACGTGGAAGGCTGTCGGAGCGGAATTCCTTGTGCGGGGCCTCTATGAAGTGCGCTCGGGAAGTTTGAATGCGGAGTTTCGACTTTTTGACGTGGTTTCCCAAAAAGTCGTCGTCGGAAAAGCCTATGAAGCCCGGGTGGCCGATGCCGTTGCCGTGGCCCATCGTATCGCCAATGAAATCATGGCCGCTCTTACCGGGGAACCGGGTATCTTTGATTCTCGCATCGCCTTTGTGCAAGCCGAAGGAGACACCAAGGAAATTTATGTGATGGATGTGGACGGCCGCAACCTGACGGCGATCACTCGAGACGGCAGCACGGCTTTGTCTCCAGCCTGGAGTCCCGACGGAACCCAGTTGGCTTTCGTCAGCTACCTGGAAGGATCCCCGAAGATTTACGTGGCTAACATCCTCTCGGGAGTTCGCCGGGCCTTGAGCGGTTACACGGGGATCAACATCACGCCGGCATGGTATCCGTCGGGGGGACGCCTTGCCGTGACCCTTTCCAAAGATGGAAACCCGGACATTTTTCTTATCGACTCGCAGGGATCGGTTGTGCAAAAACTGGTGAGCGGCTGGGGTATCGAGGTTTCCCCGACCTGGTCCCCCGATGGATCCAAAATCGCTTATGTTTCCAACGAATCGGGAAACCCTCACATCTATGTGCTGGATGTGGCCAGCGGGAATAAAAAACGACTGACTTATGAAGGAAAGTACAACACATCGCCTGCATGGTCTCCAAAAGGGGACTGGATTGCATTTTCCGGTGCGACGGGAGGCATACACAACATTTACATCATTCGCCCGGATGGTTCAGGGTTGCGGGCTTTGACCCATGGGCAGGGTTCCAACGAAAGTCCTACATGGTCTCCTGACGGACGCCTCCTTGCGTTCAGTTCCACGCGTGAGGGTGCCAGTTCCATCTGGGCCATGGCTGTGAACGGAGAGGGTCTAAGGCGGTTGACTCGATTGGTAGGGGCTCAGAGCCAACCGAGTTGGTCGCCGCGATCTAATCGGTAAATGTTTGATGCTCAAACCAGGGAGGGTTCTATGAATCATCGTGTGATGGGGGTTGGAATCTGGTGCTGCACGCTTTTAGCCATTCTCAGCCTGGGGGCATGTTCCAAGAAAGCTGTGCCCGGACAGGCAACCTATCCGACGACGGCCACAACGCCTATGGGACCGGGTACCGGCCGGTACACTCCGGGAGGTCCCATCGACGAAGCCACCTGGCAAAAATTGGGATTGCGCACGGAAGAAGAGCGCCAGAGGTTCCTGAAGGAAATGGACGAATTCCAAAACGAGGACATTCACTTTGAATTTGATGCTTATGTGCTCATGGATGAAGCCAAGGCCATATTGGACAAGAAGGTGGATTTTCTGCGACGTTACCCCGCCGTGCATATCACCATTGAAGGGCACTGTGACGAAAGAGGCACCAATGATTACAACCTGGCTCTGGGAGAGCGGCGTGCCAACAGTGCTTGGCAGTACCTGGTCAATTCCGGTATTGAGCCTTCTCGATTGAACATGATCAGTTACGGGGAGGAACGCCCCATTGCTCTCGGTCATGATGAAGCCTCGTGGGCTAAGAACCGAAGGGCTCATTTCGTGGTGCAGTTCTAAAGGGGAAAGGAGCGGTCCATGGGCGGCGAGGGACGGCGGTTCGGAGTCTTTGGGTTTGGATGTGTGTTTGGCGTGTTCATGATTCTTGCAGGATGCGCTTCCACACAGGAAAGCACCAGGCTCCAGAGCCAACTTGCCGGCTTGCAGATGCAGGTTCAACAAATGGATGATCGGGTGCAAAAGCTGGAGCAGGCGGTCTTCGGGGCCAAAGGCTCGACGGGATCCGGCCCTGGGGGCCTGGCCGCCTTGAATGCCCGCATGGATCAAATGCAGATGGATTTGGGGCAGATCAGAGGGCAGATCGAGGAACTGCGCTATCGGCAGCAGCAAGTGCCGCAGGAAACATCGGTTGCCAAACCACCTTCGGATCAGCCGGTGATTTCCATTCCAGGGGTTCCTGCTCCGGCAAAAGCCCCAGACGGTGCACCCTCGGCAACGGCCGCTCCAGCACCTGCGGCTCCGGCGCCGAGCCCTGAAAAAGATCTCTACAACAGCGCTATGGCCCTTTTCCAGAAAGGGGATCATGCCGCGGCTTTACAAAAATTCAAAGAGTTTATGAGCCGCTATCCCACGTCCGAACTTATGGACAACGCTCTATTTTGGACGGGCGAATGTTATTTGATGATGGGAAGTTATCAGGAAGCCATTAACAGTTACCAAGAGGTTTTGGATCGGTTTCCCAAGGGAAACAAGGCTCCGCACGCGCTTTTGAAGCAGGGGGCCGCTTTTGAGAAATTGGGAGACACCACCGCGGCACGCATTCTTTACGAGCGTGTCCTGCAGCAGTACCCCAAAAGCCCTCAAGCCCAAGTGGCCAAGCAATGGCTTGAAAGACTCAAGTAACAGGGCGTCACTTTGAGCAATCGCCTTTGCCGACTGTTCATCGGCGTGGCTCTTTCCCTCCTGATGCTGGCCTGGCCGCCGTCGCTTCACGGGCAGACGGCGGTTTCCCCCGCCGTTCGCTTTATCCGTTTTGTGGGTGTCAAGAGTTTTGAACCGAATCGCCTGGAAAAAATCATGGAAACCCAGGCGAAACGTTTTCGCTGGGGGCGCGGGTTTCCTCTGAAGGAAGCCGTGCTGCAGCGTGACGTGGAGCAGCTTGAAAAATTTTACAGAAGCCAGGGGTTCTATGACGCTCGCATCACCGGGCATCGTCTGATCCCTCTGGGCGGCCGGGAAGTGATTTTGGAGATCACGGTGGATGAAGGCCGACCCGTCATGGTGGAGAGTGTGGATCTCACTGTGGACGGTGCGGAGCTGAGCCCCTGGCATGAGGAGCTCGCCAAGATCATACCGCTTAAGAAAGGGCGACGCTTTACATCCCCGGATTTTTACGACACCGAAAAAACCGTTCGGCACTATCTGAGTCTGTGGGGATATCCACGAGCGACGGTGGAAACCACGGGCACGATGGACAAGGAAATGAAGACGGCGCGTCTTCAGGTCCATGTGACTCTGGGTCCTGCCTGTTTTTTTGGTCCCGTGCGCGTCGAAGGCAACCGCCGCGTGGAAACAGCCTTGATCCTCAAGGAGCTGACCTTTCGACCCGGAGAGCGGTACCGGGCCAAGGCTTTAAGCGATTCTCAAAAACGCCTCATGGACCTTCATTTGTTCAGCTACGTGGACATTCAGCCCCTTTTGGATGAATCCACCGGCGTTGAAGTGCCGGTTTCCGTCGTGGTCAAGGAAGCGAAGAGCCAGAGCGTGCGTGTGGGAGCGGGGTATGGGACGGAAGATCATCTTCGAGGTCGTCTCGGGTACGAATACCGCAATTTTCTTGGGGAAGGTCGAAATCTGGAACTGGATGCCAAGGCGAGTTCGCTAGTCCGGTTCTTCGAGGGACGCCTGACACAGCCCCATTTTCTTTGGGATCCCTTTCGCTTGACGGTCGCCGGCGGGGTCTCCCGTGAGATGCAGGAAAGCTATGAAAACGAACAGTATTTCCTAAGACCTCAGCTGAGCTGGCAGATCAGTGAGCATTGGCTTCTGAACGCCGGACCCAATGTGGAAGCGAACCGTTTGGTGGATGTGGATATCTCTTCCAAGAGCATTCGACCCAGTGACCAAAAAGGGGAAGAGTACTTTGTGTCCTCACTGCTATTTGGAGCGACTTACCAGAAAGTGGACGATATTTTGGATCCTCGGCGCGGGGTCCAATTTTTCCAAAGGCTGGAATGGGGAGGATCTCCTTTGGGTTCCGAGGTGGCGTTTGTCAAGGTCGGCCTGGAAGGACGGGCTTATGTGCCCATAGATTTTTTGGGAGTGCTGGCTTTTCGAGCTAAATGGGGCAGTATCACTGAAATTGAAGACACCGCTCGTATTCCCATCTTCAAGCGCTACTTCAGCGGAGGAAGCACCAGCATTCGAGGATACCCGTACCAAAAACTGGGACCCCTGGACGAGGACGGAAACCCTCTGGGGGGATTGACCCTCCTGGAATTAAGCGGTGAATGGCGTTTTCCTCTGAAAAGATCCTGGGAGGGAGTCCTTTTTATGGATACGGGCAACGTCTTTAAAACCCGATATGAGTTTCTCTGGGACCGGTTGCGTTCCACCGTCGGCGCTGGCCTTCGTTACAAAACCCCCGTGGGACCTCTACGCCTGGATTTCGGATACCAACTCAACCCCCCAGACCAGGATTTTTTCAACCGTTATCAAATCCACTTGAGTATCGGACAAGCCTTTTGATTCCGTCTCTGACTCACCGTTTGGCTTACGACACGGTGCTTCCTTTGCGCTCCATACTAAAAGAATAAGGCGTTGCCATGGGATTCATATCAGCAGGATTCGTTTGTAAGGCCGCTCGCATAAACTTTCAACGGAAAGATGGGGTGTTTTTGCTTACCTACTGCTGGTCCTTCAATAGTGGAGACGTTCACGACCAGGAAGATCTCTGTGATCACTTTCAGGCTGATCTTCTCACGTAACGGATTGCATTGGAGCGCCAGACACTCCAAAGATCTGTCCTTCATAGGCGGCATTGTCGGCCGGTCTTAAGGAAGAAGGACTCCTGTGCCTTCAATCCGGTCCGCTTTGAGGTCCTGAAGAGCCTCATTGGCGGCCGTCAAAGGATAGGTTCGTACGGTAGGACGCACAGGAACAGCAGCTGCTGTTTCCAGAAGTTCCAAAGCGTCCTGCCGTGTGTTGGCGGTCACGCTGTGAATGTTTTTTTCGTAAAACAGATGCTTTTCGTAATCCATCGGTGGAATTTGGGTCATGTAAATACCGGCGAGGGCCAAAGTGCCCCCTTTGTCCAGGTGTTCCAGCGCGTCTAGGACCAGAGGACCCGCCGGTGCGAACACAATGGCGTGCTGAACCTTGACGGGAAGATCCTTGGCGGAAGGCCCCGCCCATACCGCACCCAGTTCCAGAGCGAGCTTTTGATGGCGCTCGGTGCGTGAGACGGCATAGACTTCATAACCCCAATACCGAGCGATCTGCAGGACGATATGGGCGGAAGATCCAAAGCCGTAAAGGGCCAAAGTGCGAGAAGTGTTCCGTTCATGACGGTTCAAGGGGCCGCAAAGAGCCCGTTTAAGGCTGCGATACCCGATGATGCCGGCGCAAAGCAAAGGCGTGGCTTCGGCATCGGACAGGTTGTCCGGAATAGGATAGGCGAAATCTTCATGAACAACGGCATGCGTCGCGTAGCCTCCCGGGGCGTGATAGCCTGTAAAAAGAGCTTTTTCACAAAGATTTTCTTTGCCCTCCAAACAATAACGGCATGTGCCGCAGGTGTGCCGAAGCCACGCGATGCCCACGCGGTCTCCTTCACGAAAACGATGAGTTTCTGGACCCCTTTTATCCACACGCCCCACGATCTGATGACCTGGAATAACGGCATGGCCTAAGGGCGGTAATTCTCCTTCCACTACGTGAAGATCGGTACGGCACACACCGCAGGCCAAGACACGCACACGAATTTCTCCTTGAGATGGTTCGGGATCGGGGAGTTCCTCTAGGACAAGGGGGTTGTTTTCAACGGGCGCGCACCGATGTAAGACCATGGCTTTCATGGCGCATCCTTTCGTCAAGATAAAAAGACGTGAACATGAGTTGATTTGAAGAGCCGAGTGATCGATAATCGATCCATGTTGAAACATCAAAAACCAAACCCCATTCAGGGATGATCGAACCGTGGGATTCATGAAAGGTCAAGCAAAAACGCCATCGAACTCCACGAAAACACCGAGCCCATTGCCCAGGTTTTCGATATTTTCGGGTGTGTTCAAAGCCCTGATGCTTCTCGGCGCCTTTTGTCTTATCGTGCCGCTTTTGGGAGTGATTTTGATCCACACACCTGGGATCCAAGAACGGGTCTTGAAAATCTTGATTGACCGAATCCAGCAAGAAACCGGTGCGGACGTGGCCGTAGGTGGTTTTCGCTGGTCCCCTTTTGGAAGTCTTCGTCTCAAAGACGTTTCCGTGGAAACGAACGGAACTGTGGTGTTTTCCACGGACTTCGTGCAATTGGAGTACCGTCTCGGCTGGTTCAAACCCCATGTGTCCGTCCACGATGTCACACTTGAAAAGCCTTTTTTGCGACTGGAGAGATTCGAAGACGGTCGATGGTGTATTCCTCTGTCCCCGCATCGAGACGACAAAGGAGGAGACGAGACGCCGCGACGATGGCCTTTGTGGCCTTCCACTCAGGTGGCCATGATTGCGGGGCGCATTCAAGGGTTTCAAGGGGAACGCCGTGTGCTGGACATGTCCGACATCACGGGAAAACTGCGTCTCCATCGATGGTCTGAAGGGGACCGATCAGGTGTGGAAGTGCTTTTTGAGCCGTGGCGCATGGAACTTCGAACCCCGATTTCCGGTACCTGGACTTTTGCGGGAAAGGCTTTTTGGGAGAACGGAACCCTTCGGCTGGACACTCTGGAAGCGACGTTCAATGAAACATCGCGCGTAATAATTCGCGGAACATGGAACACTTTTCCTGAAGGAAATCTGTCGGCCCAGATTCAGCTCAAATCATGGCAACGGCCGGTCAAGGTTTTGGAGCAAAGGGAAAAGGGCCAAGCCCTTGGAGAAACAACGGAAGGTGTCATCGAAATCGAAGGTCTATGGCCAAGGCTGCAGGCTCGATACGATCTTCGACAAGCTCGAGGGCATCTTGTGGGGACCGGCTTCGGAACCTTTTCCAAGGAAGCCATGCTTTTCAAAACGGATGCTTCGGTGACAGGGTCGAAGTTGCCTTGGGGCTTAAAGGGATCTTCGGATTTTTCAGGAAAGGTTCAAATGGTCCTGGAACACAAGCAAGGCAGCCAGACGAAATTATCCCTTTCCGTGTCTCAAGGCCGGTACGGTTCGGGAAACCTTCTTTTGCAACAAATTGTCCTGGACATGGATCTTCAAGGGGATCTTCTCACGGTGCGCCGTGCTGCAGCTCGGTGTGAGAACGCATGCGCTTTTGAAACGGTGGGCACTGTGAGTTTCACAAAACAGACGACTTCGGAAAAAGTCGTTCCGACACTGGATCTCTCCATCAAAGCCGATCAGGTGCCCTTGGTTCTCCTGCAGGATCTGCTACCCAATCATAGTCTGATGGGTTTTTTTTCGGGAAACGGTAAACTTCAAGGAACCTGGCCGAACCTTAATTGGTCGGGGCGCATGACGGCACGGGATGTGATCATTGGAAGCTTTCGAGCCAAGACTGTGGGGATTGATGGAACTTCAAGCCTTTCCATTCTTCAGGGATCGAGAAAGCTTGCTTTGGAATTTTCCACCTTGAGTTACAGACGCTATGCGGGAGATTTTCTTTCCCTCACTCTGCGTCAGAATGGATTGTCCAACACGGTGGACTTTGAGGCCCAGGGGAAAGGCCTTGCGGGGCTTGAACGGCTAAGTGTTCAAGGCAGAATGGAATCCCTACAGAGTCCGCTCAAGCTTTTTCGCATTGAAAAGGGCGATTTTTCCGTGGCCGGAGAAAGGTATGGGCTGCAGGGAGAGATTCGAGCTGGCGAAGGGTCTGTGGATATTTCGGCGCTTCGTCTAAGCCGCGAAACGGAAGAGGTTCAACTTCAGGGAATCCTTGGAACTTCTCAACCTTTGAATCTGACCCTACGAGCAAAAAACATGAATCTGGCCCATTGGCTACCAAAGGTTTTTTCTCAACAGTCCTTCACCTTGGGTGAAGCGCTTAAAAAAACGCTTCAGGGGCGTCTGGAAGCTCAGGTCAGCTTTCGCGGGGCTCTGGAAAATCCCAGCATGCTTTTTCACGGGACCCTGACACAGATATCCGTACCGGGTCTTGAACAGGTATCCACCACCTTTTCTGGGCGTTATGAAACAGGATGGCTGACATTTCGAGGGGAATTTCAGAGTCCGTTCTTAAACACTCCCATGCTGCTGGAAGGAAGCTGGCCTGTGGAGCTTCGACTTTCACCCTGGATTTGTCGGCTTCGTGAAGGTGGAGAAGGGCAGCTACGATTCGCGGCTCGGAATGTTGCGCTGGAAAAGCTGAATGTCTTGATCCCCTTAGAAGAGCTTAAAGGCTTGGCTTCCTTCGATGGCCGTCTTGTGGGTTCTGTCACGAATCCCAGGCTGGAGGGTTCAGGCACGATCACAGGTGCTTCTTTTCTTTGGCCAGGCTGGAAACAGAAGATCCATGATCTGGACATTCAATGGCGTGCTGAAGGATCCTCGGTTCACATTGAAAACGCTGAGTTTACTCTGCTAGGCAGTCGCGGACGGGCTTACGGGGAAGTTTTGTTTCCAGGAACTAGGTTTGCAGGCTATACGCTGCATGTCGCCGCAGATGAAGTGCAGTTTCCCGAAATTTTTGGCATAGTGGGACAAGGTGCGGTGCGTGGCACGATTTCTCAGGCCGGATACGCATTTGCCCCGAACATTGTCGGGGAAGTCAATCTCACGAGGGCTTCCATCAGCCTGGGTGAACTGGAAAAGGACGTCGCCCGCCACATACGTCTCGTGGAGGAAACCAGCCAGGGATCCAAGGTGCTTCTTGGCAGACCTCGTGGCCAGGTACGTAAGCACGAAGTTTTCCAAAGTGTGGGGATGCAGCTTCAGATTCACTTGCCTTCAAAGGGTACCTGGGTGCGCGGATTCGGGTTGGAAGCCGAGGTGCAAGGGGGGGTGACCCTGCATAAGGTTCAAAACGGCCCACTTCAGCTTCTTGGGACCTTGGGGACTTCCAAAGGTGAATACGTCTTTCAAGGGGTGCGTATGAAAGTTGTTGAAGGGGAAGTGACATTTCGAGGACAAACCCCTCCGGATCCGTTTCTATCCTTGACATGCCAGAAGGATTTACGGGATGTGAGTATCACGGCGTCTCTGACAGGACAGATCAGTCGCCCTACGCTAGTCTTTTCCAGTACGCCGGAAATGGACCAAGTGGATATCGTTTCCATGCTGCTTTACGGTCGCCCGGCAAAGGATTTGAATCCCAGACAAACCCAGGATCTACGGGACCGAGGTGTCCAGTTTGCATGGGGAGGAACCACACCAGTGGTGAAAAGCCTTCTGAGTGGTATGCCTCTTTCACCGGATGCCGTGGATATTAAGGGAACCGAAAACGGCAGCGTTTTGGAGATCGGCAAATACCTGACCCCGGAACTCTACGTCACTTACCAAAAGAGCCTCGAAGGGGACAAGGACGATGAACTGCGCGCGGAATACCGAGTGAACCGATACCTTTCCGTGGAAAGCCAGGTCGGTCGGGAGGATCGTGCAGGGGTGGATGTGTTTTTCCGCTATGATTTCGGCAAATAAAAAAGGTGTTGACCTATGAAGATGCAAGAAATTCGAGCGAAAGCCAAGGCATTGGGGATCAATTCTTTTGGGAAAAAGAAAGCGGATCTTATTAGAGAGATCCAAAGGGCTGAAGGAAACTTCGACTGCTTCGGCACCGCTCAGGGTTATTGCGACCAGGAGGAATGCTGTTTTCGAAATCTTTGTCTTGCGGAATCTGATAAACCTCAGTTGTGATGTGATCTCCGGCACGAATGAAAAAGGGGCGGTGAGAAGGTCGCGTTGTTCCTTGGGCAAGAGCCGACGAAACATGGACCTACGTGGGAAAACAAAGGATACCTATGGAAACGACAGCGTCAGAAAGAAAGATTGAACTGCTCAAAGTCCAAAATCAAAAGAAACCCGAACAGGTCATTTCAGTCGTTCGTGACCCTCATGCTGATGGATTTCACACGGAAGGTCTCTCGCGCCTTTTTGGGCTCAAAGAAATCTGGATTGATACTCGTAACATTTCCGAATCGGTCCTGGAATACGCCAAAGTACTCTCCTTTATCATGGAAAGCATTTCGGAAGCTCAAGACCTAGGTCTCCCTTTTGGATACCAAGACGAATTCACTTTTCAGGGGCTCAAGTATTCTCTCAAGGACAAAGGAACCTATCGTGTGCTTCGGCGAGTACCCGAATTCGGCCAAGCCGCCTACGACGAGTAGCACCAAGTCCAAGGCCGGGTTTCCTTTTCACCAGGTGGGATTGCTGAAAGACAGCCTTTGGCATTGGTTCAGATAGGCTTTGAAACCCAGGGTAGGATTTTGGTCCATAGGGCTTCGAGCCCTTCTCGAGTAGTCGCCGAAAAGAGGACAATTTCCGTTGCAGGGAGTCCAAGAAGGCGAGCCGCCATCTGCAACTGCTGCTGTCGTTTACCTCGAGGAACCTTGTCCGCCTTGGTTAGCACGGGCACAGCGTGCCGTCCCTGGGTTTGCAACCAGTTCCAGAGTTGCAGGTCATCGGGAGTGGGCGGATGTCTCAGATCCATGATGTGCACCAAGCCGACCAGTTCTCGGCGTGATGTAAGATATTTTTCCACCATGGGTCCCCATTGTTCCCGAACGTGTTGTGGAACCTTGGCATAGCCGTACCCGGGAAGATCTACGAAGAAAAAGGCATCATTAATACGGAAAAAGTTAATGGTCTGGGTGCGGCCCGGCGTGGAGCTGGTATGCACGAGTTTTTTTCGACCGAGCAAGGTGTTGATCAGAGAAGATTTCCCCACATTAGATCGACCTGCAAAGGCCACTTCCGGCATTCCTTCCTGAGGATACCCCTGAGGGGACACGGCGGATGTGACGAACACCGCGGATCGAATCACAGGCTGCGGACACATCATGAGCTGCGTTGGGCGAGGAAACGTTCGAGTCGATCCATGGCTTCGGCAATGTTTTCCAAGGAATTGGCGTAACTGAACCGTAGGTATCCTTCTCCGCGACTTCCGAAATCCACGCCCGGAGTGACCCCCACACGGGCCTTTTCCAAAATCTCAAAAGCCAAAGCTAAGGAATCGGTGGAAAACTTTTTTGCGTTGGCAAAAACGTAAAAAGCTCCGGTAGGCTCCACCGTAATACCAAAACCCATGGCACGGAGTCTTTGAATCATGAAACGACGTCGCTCATCGTAGATGCGCACCATTCGAGCCACATCGTTCCGTACTTCGGGCACCGTCAAAGCCGCCAGACCGGCCCATTGAGAAACGGAGTTGGCGGAAATGAAAAAGTTCTGCATCAAGGCTTGCATGGGGCGGACCAAGTCTTTGGGCACCACGAGGAAACCGAGCCGCAGCCCGGTCATGGCAAAGAGTTTGGAGAAGCCGTTAAGGACAATGGCCTTTCGTGTAAATTCCAGGATGGAATGGGCTCGGCCTTCATAGACAAGCCCGTGATAGATTTCATCACTGAGAATCCAGAGGTCCAAATCGGCCAACGCCTCCAGATGTTCCTTGTCCATGAGGGTTCCCGTGGGGTTTGCCGGCGAGTTGATGAGCACCGCACGGGTTCGAGGTCCTATGGCTTGGCGAACCGCCTCGGCTCTTAGCTGAAAGCCGTCGTCTTCTTCTACGGAAACCAGCTTGGGAACTGCGTCAAGAAAGGTCAAAAAGCTTGGATAACATGCATAGTGAGGGTTTGAAAGAATGACTTCGTCACCGCAATCGACCAGGGTGCTGAGAGCCACGAGAAAGGCTGGAGAAGATCCGGAAGTGACCAAAAACTGATCGGGTTCCAGGTCGGTGACACCGTAATTTTCCGCATAGTAGGTGCATAGAGCTTCCCGCAAACGCCAGAGTCCCAAACTGTGTGTGTAATGAGTTTCTCCGCGCTGCAAGGCTTCGACGGCGGCTTCTAGGACGGCTCTCGGAGCCGGAAAATCAGGTTCACCCACTTCCAAATGGATGACCTTTTCCCCGGCCCGCTCCATGGCCTGAGCCTTTTCCAGAACATCCATCACCAGAAACGGTTTGACGTCTCGCACTCGACGGCAAATCATGGCATCTGCCTCTCGTTTTCGAGCTTGCGAAGAAAAATGTCGGCGGCATCGGCCAGCGGCGTTCCAGGCGCGATCTGCAAGACACGACGAAAAGCCACAATAGCCTCTTCGCTGCGGCCTTCGGCTGCGCAGATGCGGCCATAGTGAAATTGAGCGTCCGCCGACTGAGGTCCGTAAGTCACGGCTGCCTTGTAAGCGTGGCGCGCTTCGGCTCGTCTTCCCAGAGCTTCCAGGGCCCTGGCTCGATAAAGATGGGCTTCAGCGTAGGTGTTCTGGAAATGGAGCGCTTCATCGAAATAGGCCACAGCTTCCGCATAGCGTCCCTGATCCATCATGAGACGTCCCAAATTGTACAAGGGCTTTTCAGGAGTCCGGTAGAACGGGTTCGCTAGAGCTTTTTGGAAATGCTCCATTGCCTTGTCCTTCAACCCTTGCTCAGCATAAAAGGCTCCCAAAGCGTTGTGAGCTTCAGAATAATCGGGTTTCAGTTGTAAAGCCTTGAGAAAGTGCGCCAAAGCCTGGTCGGGCAATCGGCGTGCCGCGTAGGCCAAAGCCAAGCTATAGTGAATACGAGGGTTTTTCGGATCCTTTTTTTCTGCGGCCACCAGATACTGTAAGGCTTGTCCCGTGTCTCCGGCAGCCAGAAACTTATCCCCTAGAGCCTGCAGTTCTTCTCCGCTCATCCAGGCCGAGGGATCTTGTTCCGAAGAGGGCAATGGGGCGCAGCCCGTCACACTGAAAGCCAGCATCAGGGCAGCGAACCACAGATTCCGGAGCCTGTTCCTGGTCCCGACCATGTTCCGTGCCTTAGCCCCTTGTCGCTTCATACAGATTAACCCGGGCGCTTTTCCCCGCCACTCAGATGACCTTGTTCAAACTGTACTCGATGATGCCTTCCGCTCCCCGTTTGAGCAATTGCGGAATCAGTTCTCGCACCGTATGCTTGGACACCACCACTTCCACACTCAGCCAGTCGGACTGATAAAGATGCGCCGTGGTGGGCGAAGTGAGGCTTGGTAGGATTTCGATAACGTCGTTAAGTTTTCCTTTGGGCACATTCATTTTCAGACCTACCAGATCTTCGGCGCGAAGAGCGGCCTGAAGCAACAGACTGATCTGCTCGATTTTTTCCCGTTTCCACGGGTCGTTCCAGGCGGATTTGTTGGCGATCAGCTGGGTGTTCGTGAGCATCAGCTCCTTGACGATGCGCAGCCCGTTGGCTCTCATGGTGGCCCCGGTTTCCGTGACCTCCACGATGGCGTCGCACAAGCCGGCGATCACCTTGGCTTCGGTGGCCCCCCAGGAAAATTCCACATGCACGTTCACTCCGGCTTGCGCGAAATAGCGCCGCGTGAAATTGACCAGTTCCGTGGCAATCTTCTTGCCTTCCAGGTCGGCCACGTCTTTGACAGGTGAATCATAGGGAACGGCCAGAACCCATCGAGCCGGACGCTGACTGACTTTGGAATAGATTAGGTCCGCCACCACATGAACATCGGAGTCGTTTTCCAGAATCCAGTCCTTGCCGGTCAGACCCGCATCAAAGGTGCCACTTTCCACATACCGGCTCATTTCCTGAGCGCGACAGATACTGCACTGAATTTCCGGGTCGTTGATTTCCGGAAAATAATTGCGGTTCGTCAGCGAAATCTTCCAACCGGACTTTCGAAACAATTCGATGGTCGCTTCCTGCAGACTTCCTTTGGGAATACCGAGAATCAGCTGTCTCACGCTTTGTAAACCTCCTTGGGATCAAACACACGTTCTTCACAGATCACAAATGCGCCGTTTTCCAAACGGCGGAAAAAGCACGAGTCGTACCCTTCATGGCAGGCGGCTCCGGTCTGTTCCACCTCAATGAGAAGAGTGTCCGCATCGCAATCTATGTACATGGCTCGAACCCTTTGCACATGTCCCGAGCTTTCCCCCTTGAGCCACAACTTGTTACGAGATCGGCTCCAATAATGTGCCAGCCCGGTTTCCACGGTCTTGGCCCAGGCTGTTTCGTTCATGTAAGCCAGCATAAGGACGCGACGGCTGAAGGCTTCTTGTACAATGACGGGAAGCAGACCGTTTCCTTTAGCGAAATCAGGTTTTTCTGTCAACGTCGTCTCCTGTGTTTTGATCATCTATGAACCACCTTGCGCATGCGAATGACGCTCTGGGTCATAAACTTCAGAGGTGGCGTGAAACGCTATGGAGATACCATTCGAGCGGCCAGCTGTCCACAGGCGGCTCGAATGTCGGCACCGCGACTCTGACGAATGGTCACGGTAAAATGGGCCTGCTGCAGAATATCCTGAAAAGCCAGAACACTTTCTTCCGATGGCCGTTCAAAAGGTAAGGCAGGATGCGGGTTGAATGGAATCAAGTTCACTTTGCATCGCACGTGGGAAAGAAGCTTTACCAGACGTCGAGCGTCTTCCGGCCTGTCATTGACCCCCTTCAAAAGAAGATACTCAAAGGTGATCCTTTTTCGGGACGGCATTGGGTAGGTTCGACATGCTTCCATAAGAGCGGCCAAAGGGTATTTCTGGTTGATGGGCATAAGGCGGCTTCGTGTCTCATCATCGGCCGCATGAAGACTAACGGCTAAATTCACGGGACTTTCTCGTCCGAGGCGTTCCATTGAGGGCACCAACCCGACCGTGGAAACCGTGACGCGTCTGTGCGAAAATCCGAGTCCTCCGGGGTCCAGAAGAATCTTGAGGGCTCGCAGCACAGCCTCCTCGTTGGCCAAAGGTTCTCCCATGCCCATGAACACAATGTTGGTGATCCGCTGCTCCGACCCGACAACATGCTGCATGTGAATCAATTGGTCGACGATCTCCGCCGTTCGCAACTGTCTTTTAAACCCCATGGTTCCCGTCAGGCAAAACCGACAACCCAAAGCACAACCCACCTGGCTGGAAATGCATGCGGTGAGTCGTGGAGGATCGGGAATAAGGACACTCTCGATGAGATGATGATCCTGAAGGCGAAAGACAAACTTACGGGTTCCATCCTGGGCCTCTTCGGTGGCGACGAGGCTGAGGGCGTTTAAAAAGGTGCCGTATTCCAGTTGGGTGCGAAAGGTCTTGGGCAGATCGGAACATTCCTCCCAGGATCGGATCAATCGCCCGTAAAGGTGCCGAAAGATTTGGCGTGCTCGAAAAGCCCGTTCTCCAAGGCTGACAACCCAAGCTTCTAGAGCTTCCTGGGGAAAGTCCTTGATAAAAACACGATCCTGGACCATGGGCAGGTTAAGCCTTTCGAACCAAGTACCGATTGGTGGTGCGATCTTGCAGAAAGACTCGATCATAAGATCGGCCATGAACGGCATCGAACCATTCATAACCCAAGGCCACACATTCCGGACAGGCTTTTCTTGGAATGTGAATGGCGAAAATGTGATAGCCTCGGTCGGTCAAGGAATCAATGGATAAAACGCCGCTGCACACAGGGCAGACACGAAGGCGTTCCTTTTGGTTTTCCAAAATGTTGTCCGTATCATAATAGATTGTGCGTTCCCTTTGAGCAAATTCCTTGGTGGCACGGTTTTTGGCGATAAATTCCGGGCATCGACGCCAGTAGCCCAGAATCTCTTCAGCTAACCGGTCGATGTAAGCGTTAGTTTCTTCTGGTTGCCGAATGCGTTTCGGGTCGTAATCCGGTTCCTTGACCTTGCTGTAATCCAATCCGGCCAAAGCCAAAATGATCCCCACATTGACATATGGTAAGGCCCCCTCGATGGAATAACCTCCCTCCAAAACAGCGATATGAGGTTGCAGCATACTGGTCAAAGTGGCGTAGCCTTGGGCTGAAAAGTTCATGTTGGTGATGGGGTCTGTGTAATGATTGTCCTGACCCGCGGAATTAATGATAAGTTCCGGCTGGAATTCTTGCACAATGGGGAGAACGATCTTTTCCATGGCCCGAAGAAAGCCTTCTTCCGAGGTCTTGGGTGGGAGGGGTATGTTGATGGTCGCCCCCATGGCCGTGGGACCTCCCAGTTCGTGATGAAAGCCCGATCCGGGATACAGGGTGCGGCCGTCTTGATGAATGGAGATAAAAAGAGTGTCCGGATCGTGCCAATAGATATCCTGGGTGCCGTCCCCGTGATGGCAATCGGTGTCCACGATGGCGATCCTGTCCACACCGTACACATCACGCAGGTACTCGATCATGATGGCTTCAATGTTGATATTACAAAACCCCCGGGCACCGTGCACAACCCTCATGGCATGATGACCCGGTGGACGAACCAAGGCGAATCCTCGGTCGATCTTATGGGCCATAAGGGCCTTTGCGATGGTCATGGCGCCCCCGGCGCTGATGAGATGACTTTCGGTGAGCACACTGCGTTCGTCGGGCGCGCAGAAATGCACCCGTTGCACATCTTCGATGGTGGCGAGGTCCGGTTTAAATTCTAGAATGCCTTGAATGTCTAAAAGACCTTCCTCAAAAATCTGATCTTGTGTGTAAAGTAGCCTTTCTTCCCGCTCCGGATGTGTCGGGCTGATGGCCCAGTCAAAAGCAGGAAAGATCACCAAACCGGTTTTATAAGCAGCACGAAGCATGACCCGTTCTCCTTAGGAAGACCGTGCAGAGCCGCAGGGTGCGCTGGCATAGGTGATTTGCATTTTTTGAACCACAGATTGGTAATGGCTGATGAGGCCCGGTTTCACCTGGACACGGACACGGTAATACTTGCCTGTGGTGTAGAAACCTCGAACCATGTTAAACTGCAGTTTCTCTAAGACTTCCGTTTCCAGATCGTCGCGGCTTGCCCCTTCTCGAACAGCTTTTTCCGTAAGCAGTTCCAAGGCCAAGGACACCGCCTTTTCCATGGTGAAATCGCGTTTCACAGGCTGATGAAAAGCTTCTTCGGGCGCCGTGGCGATTCCTCGTTCCGTGTCCACAAACAAGGTCAGTTCACATGTGGTGCGGGCCAAGGCGGCTCCCACGGCGTTGGCCACATCCCACGAAGGCACGACACGTACGGAATAAGGCGAAATTTCCTGCATGCGTTTGGCAAAGTAGGGGGCCGGACCTCCCAGAACAAGGATTTCTTTCGGTTGTACCTGATAGCCTTCCAGAAGTTGACGCACGGTATAGACCGGTTTGGCGTTGATGGCTTGAACCATATCTTCGGCGGCCCGAAGAATTCCTCGGCATGCTTCATCAAAAACCCATTGAGCGGCTTCGCGCAAAGGCAACCCCAAAGCCTGAGCCACCTGAGCCATACCGCGTTCGGAAGCCGCCCGGTTTCCTTTCAAATCCTCGCCCAGGACAATGATGGCATCGGTAGGGGTGGGTGTGGGACCGCCGAAAGCCATAGCCGGCCCTTCTCGATCCGGTCCCAATTGGAGACGTCCGTCCTTGACCCGCACCGCAGTGTCTCCCCCCAAAGCCAGAGAATGGCTTCTCAGGGCGCGAATAAGCGTTCGGAATTGACCTACTTCAGCACCCTGAGCTGCCAAAAGAGGCACGGTGCCTACAAGGATGGCCATATCCGTCGTGGTGCCACCGATATCCAAAACAAGGGTGTCCAGGTTTTCCGTGGCATAGGGCAGGGAGCCCATCACACTGGCCGCGGGACCCGATAAAATGGTCTGTCCGGGAAGATCCAAGGAAGCGTCAAAACTCATGGTCCCGCCATCCGCCTTCAAGATATGAATGGGAATGGCCAGGCCGTTTCTTTTCAAGGAGCGTCGCACGGCGTCGAAGAACTTCTTGTGAATGGAATAGACTGCCGCATTGAGATAGGCTGTGGCGATACGGCGGGGAAAGTTCAGATGTCCCGAAAGTCGATGCCCCAAAACCACGTAATCAAAATGATCTCCAAGGATCTGTTGAATCTGGGTTTCATGTTTGGGATTACGTACGGAAAATTTCCCCACCACCCCCACGTGACGGACACCTTCCTTGCGCAACTTGGAAGCGATGGCCTCTATCTCCACGGGTTCGATGGGTTGAATTTCTCGGCCTCGATGATCGATGGAACCGGAAACCGAATAATAATGTTCGCTGGTGCGGAAAGCTTCAGGATCCAAACCTGGTCCGGCCGCCACAATCATCCCTACCGGGGGAAGCTTTGCTTCAGCGATGGCATTGGTGGTCAGGGTGGTACTCAACACAAGGCGTTCCACCTCATGAGGCGCCACGCCCAAGGTGACCGCTTCCAAACCTTTCCAGACACAAGCCAGCAAATCGTCGTGGGTCGTGGGAACCTTGGCTTGACATTCGATGCCCTGCTCGCCCAACAAGACCACATCGGTGTGCGTGCCGCCCACATCCAGTCCTATGATCATGACTAACCTCGAAGTCTCTGGGGAATTCCCGATGTCGCATGAAATCGCCTTTGGAAGTCGTCTAAGACAACGAAAAGGCTCACGTCGCGCCTCATGAACAAGGTCCTGCAAACATTGAAGATGCTAGTCAAAAGCCGTTCCTCTGTCAATGAACCGTTTCTGCTTTCGAAACACCAAACAACCATTGCTTTACAACAAATGCAAAAGAGGCTATCGTGCACCGATTTAGTGAGCATCAGAAGTCCTTTGAAACGACAAGGGCGACGAGCCGATGATACCCCTGCGAGATGCCAATCCTTCCAGGCGTTTTCCTGCGGTGACTTACGGGATCATAGGGATCTGTGTTCTGGCTTTCTTTTATGAATTGGCTTTGGGGCCGAGCCTGCGGGTGTGGATTTACCATTATGGCATCGTCCCCGTTCGCTACACGCATCCGCAGGTGGCGGCGCGCTTCAGTCTTTTGGAACAAGCGATCCCCTTTCTGACGACCATGTTCTTACACGGAGGTTGGATGCATCTGATTGGCAATATGTGGATCTTGCATATATTTGGAGACAACGTGGAAAGTGCTCTGGGGCATGGTCGTTATCTGTTTTTTTACCTGTTATGCGGCCTTGCGGCGTCTCTTTTCCACATTATCACAAACCCCGCTTCTTCGGTGCCCACGATCGGAGCCAGTGGGGCCATTGCCGGGGTGATGGGAGCCTATTTTCTGCTCTATCCGCGAGCCAGGGTGCTTACCCTGGTTCCGATCTTTTTTTATTTCAGCATTGTGGAGCTGCCGGCTTACGTGTTTCTCGGGGTGTGGTTTGTCATGCAATTTTTCAGCGGCACCTTTTCCCTCATGGGTAGCGGGACTCAGGTGGGCGGGGTGGCCTGGTGGGCCCATATCGGCGGATTTCTTGCCGGCATGGTGTTTCTAAAGGTCTTTCGAGGGCGTCCATGAATCGGGAACAGAAAGAGGGTTTCCCATCGACACAGGAAAAGCTTCCATCTTTTTTGCAGAATCATCCTGATGGAGCGACCGTGTCGGTGTCTGTGCAACCGAAGGCGCGTCGAACCGAGGTTGTGGGTGTTCAACATGGGGAGCTCAGGATCAAATTGTGTGCCCCACCGGTGGAAGGAGCCGCCAATAGGGAATGTCTTCGATTTTTGGCAGATTTAACGGGAACGGCAAAAAGCCGAGTCCGGTTGCTTTACGGGGATAAAAGCCGAAAGAAAGTGATTTTGATTCAAGGAACGAACGCCGAGCGGCTCGTGGAAATCTTTGAAGCGCTCGGGTATGGCGAAGAGCGGCCTTCGCCCACATCCAACGGAAGCTGAGAAGGAGGACGGAATCATGCGGGAAGCGGTTATTGTCAGTGCGGTGAGAACGCCGCTGGGAAGCTTCAACGGCTCTCTTTCGAACATCGGAGCTACAGCTCTGGGTGCCTTTGTCATCGAAGAGGCCGTGCGACGCGCAGGTATTCAAAAACAAGACGTGAACGAAGTGATCATGGGGCAGGTCCTTCCTTGTGGTTACGGGCAAAACCCGGCCAAACAAGCAGCCGTTAAGGCGGGTATGCCATGGGAAGTGGAATGCTTGACGGTGAACAAGGTCTGTGGCTCGGGCTTGAAGGCCGTCATGCTGGCCGCTCAAGCCGTTCAAACGGGTGATGCCGACGTGGTGGTGGCCGGTGGCATGGAAAACATGAGCATGGCTCCGTATTTTCTGGACAAGGCTCGCACGGGCTACCGCATGGGCCATGGGCAGCTTAAGGATCATATGATTCACGACGGTCTGTGGGACATTGTCAATGATTTTCACATGGGCATTTCCAATGAATTGTGTAGTGAACGCTATGGAGTGAGCCGAGAAGACCAAGATCGGTATGCGGAGGAATCTTATCGGCGCTCTTTGGCGGCTATCGCCGCAGGCAAGTTTCAGGATGAAATCGTGCCGGTGCCCATTCCGCAACGCAAAGGGGATCCTGTTCTTTTTGCCAAGGATGAATGCCCTCGGGAAACCACCTATGAAGCCCTTTCCAAGATGAAGCCGGCTTTTAAGGAAGGTGGGGTGACCACGGCGGGCAATGCGTCGGTTATTTCCGATGGGGCTGCAGCGGTGGTGGTCATGGCCAGGGAAAAAGCGGAAGCGATGGGCTGCCGGATTATGGCCACCATTGGAGCTCAAGCTTCTGCCGGCATTGACATGAAGTACGTGCTGGTAGCTCCCATTTGGGCAATCCCCAAGTGCCTCAAGAAAGAAGGGCTTGGACTCGAGGATGTGGACCTCTACGAAGTCAACGAAGCGTTTAGCGGCTCGACCGTGGCCGTCTTGAGGGAACTGAAGCTGGATCCGGCCAAGGTTAATGTCAACGGGGGCAGTGTTTCCTTAGGGCATCCTATTGGAGCCAGCGGAACACGTGTTCTGGTCACTCTGATTCATGAAATGATTCGACAGGACAAGAAAATAGGCCTAGCTTCCCTGTGCCTTGGCGGGGGTGAAGCGGTAGCGCTTGTGGTGAAGCGATAAAGAAAGAGGAGGAAACCCATGGAAGTGAAAACCTTTGGTGTGATCGGTGCCGGCCAGATGGGAAACGGGATTGCCCAAGTGGCAGCCATGAGCGGCCTTTCGGTGATCATGAACGATATTCAGGAAGAGTTTGTCCAAAGAGGGCTCAATACCATCAAGAAAAACCTGGCTCGTAGTGTGGAAAAAGGCAAGATGAGTCAGGAAGAAATGGACGCGGTGCTGGGGCGTATTCGCACCTCCGTGGATCTTAAGGACATGGCTGCCGCCGATTTCGTGGTGGAAGCGGCTACGGAAAATGAACAGATCAAGTTCAAGATTTTTCAGGATCTGGACAACCTTTGCCAGGCCCATGCCGTGCTGTCTACCAACACCTCCTCGATTCCCATAGGACGTATTGCCGGAAAGACCAAGAGGCCGGAAAAAATTATCGGCATGCATTTCATGAATCCCGTTCCGGTGATGAAACTGGTGGAAATCATTCGCGGCATTGCCACATCCGATGAAACTTTTCAGCTCACTTGGCAGCTTGCGGAAAAAATGGGCAAAACTCCGGCTCTGGCCCAGGATTATCCGGGCTTTATCGCCAACCGTATCCTCATGCCCATGATCAACGAAGCCGTCTATTGTCTCTACCACGGTGTGGGCACTCGAGAAGACATCGACACGGTCATGAAGCTCGGCATGAACCATCCCATGGGCCCTCTCGCCCTTGCCGACCTCATCGGCCTGGATACCTGTCTCGCCATCATGGAAACACTGTACCAAGGATTCTGCGATTCCAAGTACAGGCCGTGTCCGCTTTTGCGTAAATACGTGGAAGCCGGCTGGCTGGGCCGTAAGGCGGGTCGAGGCTTTTACGAGTACAGCTGAGAGGGGAGGAGAGCTTCGATGCATTTTGAGCTGACCGAAGAGCAAAAAATCATTCAGGATACCGCCGCCAAGTTTGCCAAAAACGAACTGGAACCCGTGGCGGCCGAACTGGATCGAACCAAGAACCGAGAGATACTGAAAAGAAACCTCAAGAAATTGGCGGAACTCGGCTTCATGGGTTTGAACGTGGATCCGGAATACGGAGGTACAGGGGCTGGGGTTGTCGCCTTTTCTCTGGCCATGACGGAGTTGGGACGTGCCTGCGCCGCCACCACCGTGACCACGTCTGTGACCAACATGGTGGCCGAAGTCATTCAAGCCATGGGCACAGAAGAACAAAAGAGGCGGTATATTCCTCCCTTGTGCAGCGGGGAATACGCTGCTGGAAGCTTCGCTTTGTCGGAGCCTGGGGCGGGTTCGGATCCTTCAAGCATACGCACCAGCGCCGTCAAGGACGGAGACCACTGGGTCATCAACGGCACCAAGTTGTGGATTACCAGTGGAGAATACGCCGGCATTTTTGTGGTGTGGGCCGTGACCGACAAGGAGGCTCCAAAGGGCAAAGGGATCACCTGTTTTTTGGTGGAACCGGGAACGCCGGGCTTTACTATCGGGAAGGATGAAAAAAAACTCGGCCAACACGGCTCTTCCACTAACGAGCTTCTTTTTGAAGATTGCCGCGTGCCGGAAAGTGCCGTGCTGGGCAAAGTGAATGATGGATTTCGTATCGCGGTTTCTGAATTGGCCGGAGGTCGTATCGGAATCGGGTCCATGGCTCTGGGGATAGGCTTGGCCGCCATGGATTTTGCCACCAACTATGCCAAGGAACGTATTCAGTTCGGTGTGCCCATTGCCAAGCATCAGGCCATTCAGTGGATGATCGCAGACAATTACACAAGGTTGGAAGCGGCCAGACTGTTGCTGCTTCGAGCGGCTTATCTTAAGGAAAAGAAGCGCCCCTATTCCAAGGAAGCCTCCATGGGAAAACTTTACGCGACGGAGGCGGCCAACAAAGCATGCTATGATGCCATTCAAATTCTCGGTGGCTATGGGTACACCCAAGATTTTCCCGTGGAACGTTATTACCGGGATGTTCGTGTGACGAGCATCTACGAAGGGACCAGTGAAATCCAGCGACTTATCATTGCTCGAGAACTCTTGAAATAAGAACCGCTTCAAACGCCGTTCTCGTACTGAGGGCACACATGGCGTGCCCTCGCTTTTTTGATACCTGCGTGGCTACGGAGACATCACTTGTTGGAAGCTGAAGAGGCGCGCATTTTGAGGTACTGAGGAGCGGGTCGAAAAATGGTGGCAAGTTGAGAGAGCAGCATGCCGGCAAGCATCAAAGCGCAACCCAGAAGACTTCTGAAAGAGAGCGTTTCTCCGAGAAGGATCCATCCGGCGAGAGCGGCGATGGGGCATTCCATACTCAAAAGAATAGCCGCATGGGCAGGTGGGGCGTTTTTTTGTCCCACCACTTGCAAGGTGTAGGCAATGCCGACGGAAAAAAATCCCCCATAAAGAATGGGAATGGCGGCATTGTGAACCGCCTGCCACGAAAAGGTTTCAAAGAAAAGGGCCGAAAGCAAACTAAAGGCCGAACATACCGCGAATTGACAGCATGCCAATTTCACGGGATCCCTTTGAGGGGATAGCCATCCCAAAAGCAAGACATGAGCAGTCCAAAAAAAAGCTCCGAGAAGGACAAGGAAATCACCGAACTCCATGGTAAATTCCTGGGTGATACTCAAAAAATAAAGCCCTACGGCGGCCAGAACAGCTCCAACCCAGGTACCCAAGGAAGGTCTTTGTTTCCAAAGCAAACCGAAGAGCGGAACCATGACCACATAAAGCCCCGTGATGAACCCTGCTTTTCCTGCAGTGGTAAAAACAATACCGACCTGTTGCAGCGTGGCGCCACCGAAAAGCACCAGACCAACGGGAAGACCGGATCGCCATGCCGCCCGCCACCTCGTGTCGGAATGAGGCAAAATCTTCCGGTCGTTTTTTCCCTTGTCCATCATGAGAATCAAGGGCACGAGAGAGAGACTTCCCAAGGCGAACCGTATGCTGTTAAAAGCCATAGGCCCAATGAATTCCATCCCTTTACGCTGGGCAACGAAAGCCACGCCCCAGAGAATGGCCGTTGTGAGAAGAAGTAGATCGGCTTTGAGCGTCTGCGTGTGCATGAACAAACCCCGCGGCGCGAGAGAGTCGATAAGCGGTGCCGTTTTCGGAAAGCTATCCCTTAACCGAGAAGATTTCAAAGAGTCAAGCTCAAGAGAGGCAAACCAAGGTCAGTTTGTTCTGCTTTCAAAGACGGCGTGTAATAGAGAATGCCGGTAAAGCCGTCGAAGGAGGCGCTCTTGGCTGGGTTTCCTGAAAGGCGGATCCCCACCTAAAAATTTTTTCAAAAATGGATTCTTCTTGGCATAGGCTTTCCACCACTGCTAAAGAACTTTCCTGAGAGTTCCCTCCCTTTTCGACTATTCCATGTAGGGGCGGCCCCGTCTGTCCGCCCCCAAGAGACCCGGCGGGCAATATCTTTGGGATTTTTTCGCTTAAATTTGCCCTTTCCAGCATTCCCTGTAGGGGCGGACCCATGTGTCCTCCCAAAGACGATTCTCTATGGCACCGCGTGTAGGATAGCCCGTTTCGGTTTTTCTTGCTTGCCGCATGGCAAAATGGATATGAATGAGCCAAGAAATTTCATGACAGTTGAAGTTAGGCATACTGAGGAAAACTTGGGCGATGCTTCTGAGGACCACCAAGATGTGGTCCTTTCGAAATGGATCGCCGTTTCTTGACCGCGGGGCAACGAACAGGTCCCGTCAGCTTCGTTTAAGGGATGCGCCCTATTCGGTGCTTGGATTGTTTTGCAAACCTTACGGAAAGTCGAGCGGCGGAAAGGCCGGGCCGCCCCACAGGGGACGGCGCCTGCCTCGATGGCTACCTTGCACGAAAGGAGTGTGCCCATGCACGGAGAGGAGCGATTCAGTAAGCCTATTTTAGTCACAGGAGCGACTGGATACGTAGGTGGGCGACTCACCCCGAGGCTTTTGGCCGCAGGTTACAGGGTTCGTGTCATAGCTCGATCCATTTCGAAGGTGCGATGCCGTCCTTGGGGACGTCATTCGAACCTGGAAGTCTTTCGAGCCGACGTCATGGATCGTGATTCTCTTATACGGGCCGCTCAAGGATGCCGAGCCGCGTTCTATCTGGTGCATTCCATGGCTCCCGGGAAAAAAGATTTTGCCCACGCCGACCGAATAGCGGCGGAAAACATGGTCATTGCGGCGGGCAAGGCCCGTATGGAACGAATCATCTACTTGGGCGGCCTGGGGCGTGAAGAAAAGGATCTCAGCAAGCATTTGCGCTCGAGAATGGAAGTGGCTCATATCCTTCAATCGGGGCCGACCCCCACCACGTTCCTTAGAGCGGCCATGATTCTTGGAGCCGGAAGTGCTTCCTTTGAAATTCTTCGGTATCTTGTGGATCGACTTCCCATCATGATCACACCGCGTTGGGTGCGCACACCATGCCAGCCCATCGCTATCAGCAATGTTCTTCACTACCTTGAAGGCTGTTTGGAATCTCCTCATGTGTTGGGTCAAACCCTGGACATCGGCGGTCCGGACGTCTTGAGCTACGAGGATCTCATGCGTATCTATGCGGAAGAAGCAGGCCTGCCACGCCGATGGATAATCCCTGTACCGGTGCTGACACCTCGGTTGAGTTCCTACTGGTTGAATCTTGTCACTCCCGTTCCTATGGCTTTGGCGAAGCCCCTTGCGGAGGGACTGCGAAACGCCGTGGTGTGCGAAGATTTTCGTATCCGCCAGTGGATACCTCAAAAACTTCTAAGCTGTCGTGAGGCGATTCGCGAAGCGCTTCAAAAGATTCAGCAGGCTCAGGTCGAAACCTGTTGGTCTGATGCGGGCTGGTCCGTACCACCCGAATGGGTCCAGTGCGGAGATGCCCCCTACGCGGGGGGAACCGTGAAGGAATGTGCCTTCCGAATGACGCTTTCCGCAAACCCATCAAGAATTTGGCAGGAGGTGGAACGGATTGGTGGAGAGCATGGCTGGTTTTTTGGGAATGAGCTCTGGCGTGTCCGTGGCTGGTTGGATCGACTTGTGGGCGGTTTCGGCCATATGCGCGGACGACGTGATCCCAATCGATTGTACGTGGGTGATACAGTCGATTATTGGCGCGTCTTGGAAATCCTTCCTGAACGACGTCTCTTGCTCCTGGCTGAAATGAAAATGCCCGGCGAGGCCATACTGGATTTTCGCCTGGCGCCTCTGGACGCCCAACGCACGGAAGTTCAAGTCATCGCTCGCTTTCTTCCTCGAGGTCTCACCGGTATAGCCTATTGGACTCTGTTGGCTCCTTTTCACAAGCGCATCTTTCGAGGTCTGCTGATAGGACTGGCTAAGGCTCTTGAAACCGTTCCCTTGGGAGGGCCGGAACCTTTTGATGCGCGTTTGCCGCATGTTTGTCATTTGGCAGCCTGACGGGCTTGGACTCGAAGAGGAGGAAAAGAGGATGAAAAAGACGGTAAAATTCTTGGTTCTTTTGGTATGTGTGCAGGGAATGCTGGGAACAGCCTCGAAAGCTCTTCCGTGGGCCTGGGCGGGGCCTCCTTTGATGATTGTGGGAGACAGCCTGGGGGAAGGTGTGCAGTCCGCGGACGCCAATCTACGAACCCAACCCTACAGCTACGGGGTCTGGGTGGCGCGCCAGGCCGGCTGGAATCTCGTGTTGCCTTACATAGTCAGCGGCCCTTTAGGAGTGGTGGGGGATACTTCTGTTCGGTATAGGCTCTTTCCCTATACGACATCCAGCAATCTAGCCGTTTCCGGAGCAGATTCCTGGTCTGTTCTAAACGATCGAGCCCTAGCTTCATCTCCTCGAGCCATTTCCAACGAGACGGAACTGGTGCTCTTTCCCAGGATAGGAAGCCAGATCGAAATCGTTGAAGCCGTAAAGCCCACCACAGTCCTTTGCTGGATTGGAAGCAACGACGTGTTGTCCGCTGTTCTCGCTTTTGACCAATTGAATTCGACCCAAATTTCTCTGCTCATGACCAGGCCGGAAGACTTTGAGAAAAACTATAGAGAACTTGTCTCTCGATTGGGCGCCAGCGCAAAGCAAGTGGTTCTGGCCGACATTCCCGATGTGACTCACATCGGCTTTCTGCTCGACAATGATGACCTCGTTCGATTCTTGGGGCCTGGAAATTACCTCGATGAAGGCTCCAGAACAACTGTCGCCGCTTTGTTTTCGATCCGACTCGGTCTTGCCGACTTGAGTATTTTGCAAGACCCTAACTATGTGCTGGACTCGGATGAAACGGCACTCATTCAGGACCGGACCAACGCCTTGAACCAGATTATCTACGAGACGGCAACACAATACGGTTTTCCGGTGGTCAATATTTCCGAAAAATTTAACCAGATTGCAGAAAATCCGCCTTACTACTCAGGAGTCCCCATCACGCCTCGTTACCTGGGTGGGCTTTTTAGCCTCGATGGTGTGCACCCGTCCAATATCGGGCATGCCCTGGTAGCCAACGAGTTTCTCTCCACATTGAAGGTCCGATATGGTTGGAATGTGTCCACGCTCAATCAATCCATTCTGAACGATATTGCTGCTAAGGATCCCTTTGTGGACCTGGACGGGGATGGCCGAGTGCGAGGACGCCCTTTGGCCGGTATGCTGGAAACCCTCGGGCCTATTCTGGGTATTTCCGGCGACGTGAATGAGTCCATCCCGGAAAGGACATCAAAGTTCATGGAGCTGTCCGTCGAAGATCGTCAAGAAGCACTGAATATTCTGGACACGTTACGAGACCCTTCAGCGCGGGGCACAACCCTGTGGACGCCGGATCAGGTTCGTCAAGTCTTTCGCGAGCTCTTCCGCCTGTAACTCCATGCCCTGGAGGTGTGTCAAAACAGGGCATGGTGTGGTGGGAGTAGTGTTCCAGAACGTGCTGAAATAACCTTTAAAGATTCGTAGGAATGTGGATAAAGCAGAGCCGAAGGCGATGTCGCCTTCGGCTCCGCCTTTTCTCCTCAAAGCTTTTGTCTATCTTCAGTCGGTCTTGGAAGGTGAGGCGGGTTTTGATGACGGGTTCGAAGCCTGTTTTTTCCGTGCTCGTGTGGCGGATCTGGGCTGTTGTGCCGAAGCGGTCACGGCAGGCTGGGTTTTTTCAAAGAAGTCTTTTGCGGAAAGCAGCCCTTACTTCATAGAATGAGAGCGGCTGCGAATAGAGCTACAAGAAGAAGCCACAGGCTTCAGGCTCTTAACTTTTCGGCATGGGGATCCTTGAGAGTCCTCTGGGTTCCTTCGGGAAGCCGAGCGACTCCGGTGAGGGTTTTTCCAAGGGGAATATTGAGTCGTGCGCCGATCTTCACAGCCCAGCCACAAGCATCGAGGATGAGTTTTCAGGTTGCGCCGGCGTCATTTCAGCCATGGGATGATCACGGACGGGCCGGAAATGGCCGGCACAAGACCTGCGAGAGCCAGAAGGATTTGCCACCGTTGCAGGGTCATCAAGCCGGTCATGAAGGAAGTCAAGGCTGTTCCAAGAGCGCCAAAGGCGCGACCGATCAGCGTAGAACTGACTTTCTTCAACTTCCCTGAAGTAGAATGGATTGCCTGAAAACGAGCTGCATCATGGAATGGCTCAACAAGGAATTTAGACACAGAACCAGACCAATGGAAACCCCGGCAGGAGAGTTCTCCAGGGACGCCCTGCCTGCCTTTTTTGCCTTTAAAATGGAAGCACACCTGAGGTCAAACCCTCTGGGAAAAGAGCGAAAAAACCTAGCAATACGGCAAAGTTTGGAAGGCAGAAAGTTGACACAAAATGCTGGGCATTAACGGAACTTTGAGGCTCTGTTCAGGCCACCTTTTGAGATGGATGGTGTTGCATCCTCATGAAGTCTTGACTATGATACAAAGTAAATTGCATGATAAAGCAGTGCTTTGAGAAAATGATCTGCTTGGGGTTTCGGTATGATTCAACCCGTGGATCAAAATCCTACTTTCTCGCCCTTTGACCGGAATGCGACCACCGTCTCCCGCCATGACAAAGTTCAGAATCTTTCGGAAGTAGAGATTAAGCAAGTCCAGAAGCTACAACAACGTGATCGTGAAGTTCGAGCCCATGAACAGGCCCACATCGTCGCCGGGGGACGCTACGTTCGAGGAGCGGCCCGTTTCGAATATCAGCGAGGACCTGACGGAAAATTGTACGCCATTGGTGGAGAGGTCACCTTGGACATAAGTCCTGTTCCTGGGGATCCTCAGGCCACGATGGCAAAAATGCAGGTGGTTAAGCAGGCGGCTCTTGCTCCGGCACAACCCTCCACACAGGACAGAGTCATCGCGTCAAAAGCTGACATGGAGATTCAAAAAGCCAGACAGGAACTCCTTTTAAAGAAGGCCCACACAGCCTACTCTCGTGAGAAGCTTCGCGAGCCATCGGAGGTGCCGTCCGTATTATCCGTTTACAGCTAACCCAAGTTTGTCTTTTTGGGGTTTAACTTATTTACTATTAGATCTCTACTTTTTTTATCCACTGCGGGTTTTATAGTCAACGTTCTTAAGGCTCTTGAACGGGCGAGTTGGTAGCCAAAGAACGTTGTCAGTCTCCACATAGATGGGTTCAGGCTCGGACGTATGCCGAATATGAATCCTCTGGCCTATGTCGTTCAGCATACTTGTTTTCAGAAGGACTTGTCCGCTCAAACGGGTGCGCAATGTGGCCCAAAGATGGCAAATGCCATGGGCTCGAAGGGCCCTTTGGTCTCATGACCTCGGAATCATCCGGCAATCTACAACTACCGAACGGCTTGCTATTGGGGTTGGAACGTAACAGAGAGTGCTTCTGCGGATCCATAAAACCGGTGTGAAGTTACTGTAACTTCCAGCAGGCCGAACTCATTCCTTGATAAGGCTAATCGGCTTGTTCCGGTGAATCAGCAGCCAGTTCGAAAGTTCAGCTAGGCACTCACTGCCGAGCTCCTGAACGAGAACGCGCCGTGTTTTCTCGTCGCCGTATCGCCAAATTTGCTGGCACCAGGAAAATGGTGCGGCCATAGATCTGTAACGTGAGGCGTCTTCCTCCCATCCACGGGTATGGGTGTAATGGCTTATGGCGCCAACAAGCAACAGTAATACGCTAGACAACATGGTTGTAAAAAATTCCCATTCGGCACTGACTGCACCAAGCCATGCCAGGGTTACGCTTGCCGCAAAACAAATGTTTGTAAGCCAACGTGCACAACGCGCAGCAAGCCCGCTAGCTCCGCTCCTTTTTTGGTAAAAACGCTGCTGGTCATCGATCCAGAATGTTTTCACCAAGTCAAGATCTGGCTTAATCGAGGTATCGGGAATCCACAATGCATTCACCGCACTTCGTATCCAGAGCAAATTGCCCCAATGTTGATTCAAAAAGCTATCTGTTGGGGTTGCTGTCACACCCGCCAAACGCCAAAAGCAGGCGATGCGGAGCACTTCGGCCAGGGCTCGGTACTCAAGATAGCGTTCAAGATTCCTGCCACGATTCGAAAGACAGATGACCAGAAGCGCGAAAGTCAAGAATAAGCTCGCGCCAATTTTCCCGGGTGTGGTGACCCAAACTTGCTGCACCACGTAACCTATAATTGCTAAAACAACGGACGCATTTAGGGCAAACCGAAACCGCCGTTGATGGAAAATTGCCAGGCGGTCTGCCAAAGCGAATACCCGACTCAGGTTGGACTCAACGAGTAGTTGCTCAGGCAGTTGTTTTAGGAAATCAGACACTGATGCTTTACAAACCTTCTTCGCTTCTGCATTAAATTGATCCAGTGGCGAGAGCAATTGGCTGAGATTGGTTGTTTGATCATCGGGATTCGCTGGCCAGATCCAATGTGGTTTTCGCCTTTTTTCACACGGATTTCGTGGACAGTGAATATGTAACACAGGGCCAATATAGTCAGCAACGCTCGAAAGCGTGTGCCCAGATTCTCCGACTTTAGTCCGGAGTTGCACAGTATGCGCCGTACCACCTGGCGCAGGCTCTTCCTGCTTGCCATCCCAAAGCGCGATGATGATCTGGCAGTGACGGGCAATCCATCGGCTGGCCCCCTCGTAGCCGCAGAATTCCGACTCGGTAGCGACAAACCAAGATTGCGCCTGAGCCAGCAAGTTCTCAAATTCGTTTTCCGAACCAGGAAAATCCTGTTCGAATAAAACTTTCTCAAATGGGAGCGGAACAATGAGTTTCATTCCCTTGGCAAGTCCTACCTTCGCTCCCAAACGATCCGCTCCAACTGCCAGAGAAGAAACCAAAACAACAGGCGTGTTCGGCACTTGTGATCGTATCTCATCCAGGGCTTGAGATAACTCCGCTTCCAGGTCGCACCGATATTCTTCCGGAAATTTGCGATGTCCGATGATTCCAATCAGCAGAGGAATGCTCATTGATTCTTCTTTGCGCCGGAATAGGCGTGCCAATGTGAAAGCAACACACGCTCGGGAGACGCTTCCATCACTCGCATCAAGTAAGCCTTACCCTTAGCCTCTCCCTCCCTCATAAGCCATTCAGGCAAATCATCACGCAGTTCAACATCGCGAGACGATTCATTTTTGATCTGATCCACCTGTCGATCAAAAATTCTGACAACATCGCCCACTCGCACACCGTAAATAGAGGGAAACGGCAGAAGCATGCCTACCTTGCGCAGGGTAACACCCTCGAAGTGTTTTAAAGCCTTACGAGCCCGATCCTTGGCATCTTCACAAGCCTTTTCAATAGCCCCCAACTCATTGCGGAGTGAGGCGAGCTCTTGTTCATATAGAGCCTTTTCTCTGGTATCTTGGCCTACATCTCGCTTGATCTCGTCCAATGACAGTTGCAGTTCCCCCAGCATGCTGCGATATTCTCTACGCCTATCGTAACCGACACTAGCAAAAAAAATAGCTATGAAAAAAGGAAGTATCGCATATCGTAGAAGGCCGAGGTAAATTAATAGAGACCCTAGCACAGCACCAACAGCGCTTGTCAATAGCATCGCCATTCCGGGAATGTCTATCCCATGCCGCGGAAATGACTTCAGTGAATGTGCTATTTCGTCTTTGCGTAAGCAATTGTTTTTTAATCGTTCCTCGACAGCCAGCAATCTGCTCTCGGTGGTTTCAATTTCTTCGCGCAATCGCTGCACTCGGCTGGGCTCGGGGAGTTCAACAGTTGCAGGAACATGCTCAAAAATGTAAGAGTCGTCGGAAAAAACCCACGTTCCATCGTCGCCGGTGCGTGCTGTCATGCGCACGGCAGTATGTCCCCGAAACAACCACGGAATAATCTTTGTTGATCCTTCATGTTGAAAGGAAAAAACGGTCTCCTCAGGCCGAATGACGTCACCGGGCTTTTTGAACCATTGGACGATTTGTGCCCGACCTGGTCGGTTGAATTTTAGCAGTTCCTTCGTCGCAGGCGGCAGCTTTGGCGCTTCGGCGTGAAGTTCCTGCATCTTCTGCTCGGCTTCATCTACGAGAGTGCAGAGGTAATCGTATTGCCGACGGCAGGACTCACGTCCAGCCTCAATCAATAGGTTAATCGTTTTTCCCTCAAGTTTCACCTCTACAGCGGATTTTCCTGCCAGCTTGGCGATTTCACCTTCAATTCGAACCACGTCGGCCGCGTCGCGAGCAATCTTTTCTTCTAGCTGTTGCAACAGCTTACCTATTTCTTTGCGAATGGGACGAAATACAGGATCGCGATAAACCTCGCGCAAGCTTTTGGGGTAAATCCTGAATGCCGTCTCGATCGCTTCGAGCGTGGCCTTTCTCTCGTTCTCGCGGCACAGCATGCTTTGGCGTGCCAGTTCAACATATGCTCGAGCAAAACGCGGTGCGACTTCAACAGCTTGTTTAGCAAAGCGGAGCGCCTCATCTAGACGACCAGCAAGTTGAGCCGCGCGGGCAGCGACCATGTAGGCCGCAGAAGCTCGATATGGCAGTTTCTCCAGCTCGGCGATGCGCCCAGCCCGTTCTGCCCTATCCATCGCCTCAAATGCTTTTTCTTTGCGGCCAAGCGCCACGTACAGCTGGGCCAGCCAGTAGTTGCTCATCAAATCAAGCGGCTTGAATTCCAAGGCCCGTTTTAAATGACGAATCGCCACGCTCCATTCGCCAACATCCAGGGCGCGCTGCGCCTGTACGCGCTGCTCCAGTGCAGCCACGGCCGCTGGTTGGGTGATCGCCGCCAATGTGTTCGTAAAGTGCGCCTTGTCGTCAACCAGCGATGGCGATAGCGAATTACGCTCTTCAAGCGCCCTGACCTCAGAATCGTCGAGCAGTGATTCATCTTCGATCGCGTCGAAAAGTTCGTACTGGACATCTTCACGTTCCTCCACCGAGAGCGCTCCGAAGCGCATCTCGTACAACGCAGCCAAAAGCTTATTGAAAATGGTTTGAGCAATCACCTCGACGGGGGTCTCAGGATCGAAGAAACCCATTGTATGGTTTTCTTCGACCTGTTTTTGCCACGCCGCTAGACGTCTGTCGTCTGAGTATCTTAATCGCCCACCCCGGTAATGTTCGCCTATTCCGAAAACCAGTACGCGGGTACCCGAGCCTTCGCTTATAGCCTCTTCGTATTCAAGGTGGGTGAATGACTTATCGGTTTTCGGTGCCAGACTGCCGTAGGTATCGCCCAGTAGTAGAATCATGAACTCGGACCGTCGCACGTACCCCAAGCATTCGGCCAATGGTGGTCTGTGGCTGACATGACCATCGTTGAGGTCGATGGGCGTAAGCTGCACTGCTCGGTGATTTGCAATCAGATCCTTGAGCTGCCTTCGCAACTCTGTAAATTCCTCAAAACGTGATGCGATAAAAACGGCGGTCTTGAGTAAGGCCATCTAGTTGTTCTCCTCTTGGTTAGGCGGTCATGCAGAAGGTAGGCTGGCGTGAAAAGCCTTCTGAAATTTTAAGTCCTGAATCCGTGAGGTGTGGTGGACCGATCTGAGTTGCTGGCATGGTGACCCCGTTTTGAGCAGTCGACGATGCCCTGTTTCAGTCGGTTGCCCGAATCATCGCCTCTCGAGCGGTAGAAAAGTGATCGTGACTGTGATCATTCAGCTGTTTTCGGGCATAGCTCATCCCCGTTCAATGTGAACATAGAATGGATCCAGGCTCTTGCAACGAATTCCTTTTGCCTTACCCTGGGCAAAAATTTAGATAGACGCTCCGAAGTGCTCGAAAGGCATGACAATACCGGCTAAACTGGAGCTTCAGCCGACGACCGCTTCGAATCAAGCGCCCTGCCAGATAGATCAGTTCCTGGATCACGGTCTTGATGCGACGCCGCTTGGCCCGATGCCGTACGGGCGAAAAACGGCCCAAGAGCCCGTTTTGCCCCAGGATGCGCAAGATGTTGTAAGCCAGTCCGCCCAGGGTCAACACCAAAGCATTGGTCGCAAACTTTCCAGAGGGCAATCGCTCCAAGTCCAGATCGGACTTGATCTCACTGTGAAACTGTTCACTCAGACCCCGCTTTTCATCCAACCGAATCCCTTGATCCTCATCGATGGAAAGAGACGTCCACCAACCCTCCAGCGTGATATCGGGCTGGATCAGCATTTGTCCCTTGGCATCCGATATTCGCTCGGTGACCCGGATCACCAGGCGAAACCGATAGCTTTCCCCTCCATAGTGTCGTGTCACCCATGTGCTGAGGATCGCCACTTTCTTGCCGGGCCGAGGCTCCGTCACACGGCCCTCCCTGAAGGCCCGATCACGCCAAGAAAGGCGGTCCGCCCCGCGTGGATTCCATTGGATGATGAAGTTCACATCAGGGTGTCGGCGAAGCTCCACAAGCGTTTCCACAGCATCGTGAGCCGAGTCGGTTCGCACCAGCAGGGGCCTTCGAGTATCCTTACGAGCATGCACCACCATCTTGCACAAAAACCCCACAAATCCGTTCTGGGAATGCTGAGACCCGGGTCAAAGCTTCATGCCCAGACACCATCGGTTTCGGCCGAGGTAGGCCGCAATCGACGCGTATTCCTCATCGTTCCGGTACGTCCGCGACACCCCTTCTTTCTTTGTGGAGGTCCTGACCCCATCCGCATGAGAAATCACCGGCCCTCCCGGAACTTCCTTCTCCAAGCTTTAGCAAAGGTCCGTGCCGCCGTTGATCCAATCGCCCACAAGAACCAGGCCCGAGTGACCGCTGGAGAAGGCCTTCGAGATTGTTCAAGCTCCATTCTTTTCATGAGGGCACCTGCCGGGTGAAATTGGGACAGGAGATCCTATAACACAAAAGCGAATGAAATTCAATACGATACATGCGACAAGATAGTTTTATCTACAGACACAATCTCACGGATTAAAGCCTTTCTCACGCAGAGCCGACCATCTCAAACCATCTCATGTCCATTCTGAACACTTTGAGTGGTTCCATCGTTTTCTTCGGACTCCGGGCAAATGCGGTTGTCTCGATTCAAAAGAGTGTCGACAAAAATCTAGGCGGTTTGGTCGTATCATTGACGTTGGTGGCGTGCCTCTCGTTTGCCCAAATTGATCAAAATGCTTGGAGCCGATCTTTGGATCTGCGTACCTTCCTCTGGTCTGTGGGCGATAGCGTCCGATAGGGAGGTGATGCGAGCCCTTAGGCGATCTTTTAGGTTCTTTTGATTGATTAAGGACAGAAGACACCAAAAAAGGGCTTTACCTCATGAAGGTAAAGCCCTTCTTGGTAACTGGCGGGGACGACCGGACTTGAACCGGCGGCCTCCGGCGTGACAGGCCGGCGTTATAACCGTCTTAACTACGTCCCCTTGTGTTGTGGTGGGCGGAACAGGGCTCGAACCTGCGACCCCCGGCTTGTAAGGCCGATGCTCTCCCACCTGAGCTATCCGCCCCCGAAAATCCGTCGGGATCATGTCGGCCTCGCCCTTACGTGAGGCCCCTTACTAGCCGAATTCCCACGACCATGTCAAGCGGTTTTTGGAGCCTTTCAGTGCGCGTGAATGTCCTCCGGGCATGGGACCGGTTCGGCTCCAAAGAACACAGGTTGCGCAGGCGTCGAAGTGTCCTTGAAAAGTTGGTCCGGATCGTCCAAAACCAGAGCCTTGCGCAGCACCTCGTCCATGTGCCCCACAAGTTCCACGTTGACTTCTTCGAGAATCTTCGCGGGAATATCTCGCAAATCCTTTGCGTTTTCTTCAGGAATAAGCACAGTCTTGATAAGACCTCGATGGGCTGCTAGAATCTTTTCCTTGAGTCCGCCAACCGGCAGCACTCTTCCGCGAAGTGTGATTTCGCCCGTCATGGCGAGGTCGCTCCGCACAGGAATCTTGGTCAGGGCAGATACCATGGACGTGGCCATGGTGATCCCGGCGGAAGGACCATCCTTTGGAATGGCCCCTTCCGGCACATGGACATGCAAGTCGTTGTTTTCATAAAAATCCTTGGGAATGCCTAAGCGTTCCGCTCGAGACCGCACATAGCTGAAGGCGGCTTGAGCGGATTCTTGCATCACTTCCCCAAGTTTTCCGGTAATGATAATCTTGCCCTTGCCCGGCATGATTACCGTCTCGATGCCTAAAAGGTCGCCGCCGAATTCCGTCCATGCCAACCCGATGGCCAAACCGACCTCATCCTTCTCCTCGGCTCGACCATAACGGAACTTAGGCACGCCCAAGTACTCCTGAATAATGTCTTCCGTCAGCACCACACGAGTCTGTGGGCCGCTTCGCACTACTTCTTTCGCCACCTTACGGCAGATGGAGGCGATTTCTCGCTCTAAATTACGTACTCCTGCCTCTTTCGTGTAGTGGCGAATAATGTGGAGCAATGTCTCATCGGAAAAGACGACATTCTCTTGCGTGATACCGTTGGCTTCACATTGTTTGGGCACCAAAAACCCTTTGGCGATCTGCAACTTTTCGATCTCCGTGTATCCGGGAAGTCGAATGATTTCCATGCGATCCTGCAAGGGTAGGGGAATGGAGTGGAGCGTATTGGCGGTGGTGATGAAAAAGACCGACGACAGATCGAAATCCAGATCCAGGTAATGGTCGTTGAAGGCGAAATTTTGTTCCGGATCCAAAACTTCCAAGAGCGCAGCCGCAGGATCACCTCGAAAATCCATGGTCATTTTGTCGATTTCGTCGAGACAAAACACGGGGTTGTTGCTTTTCACCTTGCGAAGGCTTTGAATGATTTTGCCGGGCATCGCCCCGATGTAGGTACGTCGATGCCCTCGAATTTCCGCTTCGTCTCGAACGCCCCCCAAAGACAGCCGCACAAAGTTGCGGTTCATGGCTCGAGCGATAGATCGGGCCAGAGAGGTCTTGCCGACGCCGGGAGGGCCCACAAAGCACAAAATGGGACCTTTGATCTTTTTCACCAAGGACTGCACGGCCAGGTATTCCAGGATGCGCTGTTTAGGTTTTTCCAACCCGTAGTGATCTTCATCCAAAACAGCCGCCGCCTGATCAATGTCCAATTTATCCTTGGTCTTTTCACACCAAGGCAAGGAGAGAATCCAGTCGATGTAATTACGGACCACGGTGGCTTCGGCGCTCATGGGGGACATGAGTTTCAGCTTTTTGAACTCATGACGCACCTTTGCCGCCGCTTCTTTGCTGAGCCGTTTCTTCTTGATGCGCTTTTCGAGCTCTTCCAGTTCGGACCTAAAATCGTCCTTTTCCCCCATTTCCTTTTGGATGGCTCGCATCTGTTCATTGAGATAGTATTCCCGCTGGGTCTTTTCCATCTGTTTCTTGACCCGGCCCTTGATGCGCTCCTCCGTTTTGATAATCTCGATCTCAGCCCGAATATGCCCGAAAAGTTTTTCCAACCGCCGCACGGGATCCAGGATCTCTAAAAGTTTCTGCTTGACCTCGATCTTGAACGGCATGTAGGCCGCTACCGTGTCGGCCAGTCGAGACGGTTCATCGATTTCATTGACGGCGTCCAGCACTTCCTGAGTAATCTTTTTGTTGTGCTTGGCATAAGAGCCAAAGGCGCTGCGCACACCCCGGCGCAAGGCTTCCACTTCCGTGGGGTCCGCATCGAAAACTTCTTCCAGGTTTTCAACCCTCACGTAAAAGGCATCGGGCTGGGAGAGAAATTCGGCAATACGGCAACGCGATTCCCCTTCCACCAACACCTTGACCGTCCCGTCCGGAAGACGCAACAATTGCAAAACAGTGGCCACGGTTCCGACACGGTAGATGTCGCCCGCACCTGGGTTATCCGTTTTGGCGTTTTTTTGGGCAGCCAGAACAATCCTCTTGTCGGTCTGCATGGCCTTTTCCAAGGCGTTTACCGACTTGTCTCGCCCCACGAAGAGAGGAACCACCATGGCCGGATAAACCACAATGTCCCTCAAAGGCAACAAAGGCATGACGATCGAGCGCCCCAATGCCGCGGGATTATCTCTTCTGCGAATTTTTTCCAACATAGGCAACCGCTTTCCCAGAAACCTTTCTACGCCGACTCTTGGCTCTGGCTGTGATAGAGCAAAATAGGTCGATCATTGTTGATCACGACCTCTTCATTGACCACGCATTCTTCCACGTCCGTTTGGGAAGGCAAATCGTACATAACATCCAACATGATATTTTCCATGATGGATCGCAGCCCTCGAGCTCCCGACTTGCGGCGAAGGGCTTCCTTGGCGATCGCTCGAAGCGCCCCTTCCGTAAAGCGGAGCTTCACGTTTTCCAGCTCAAAAAGCTTACGGTACTGTTTCACCAGGGCGTTGCGAGGTTCCGTAAGAATCTGGATCAGCTCTTCTTCCGTCAGTTCCCCTAGGGTAGCGATGACAGGAAGACGCCCCACAAATTCGGGAATCAACCCGAACTTGATGAGATCCTCCGGTTGCACCTGGCACAACGTTTCCCCTATGTTTCTTTCATCCTTACTTCTGATATCGGCAGCAAACCCAAGACCCTTAATCCCTGTTCGAGACTTGATGATGCTGTCCAGGTGATTAAAGGCGCCGCCGCAAATGAACAAAATGTTTGTGGTATCAATCTTGATAAATTCCTGTTGCGGATGTTTACGCCCGCCTTTGGGAGGCACATTGGCCACCGTGCCTTCCAGAATTTTGAGCAGAGCCTGCTGCACACCTTCTCCGGATACGTCGCGGGTGATGGACGGGCTGTCGGATTTCTTGGCGATTTTGTCGATTTCGTCGATGTAGACGATGCCTCGAGACGCCCTTTCAATGTCGTAGTCGGCTGCCTGAATGAGGCTTACCAGAATATTTTCCACATCCTCACCCACATAGCCGGCTTCCGTTAAGGTGGTGGCGTCCGCGATGGTAAAGGGAACATTCAGAATCTTGGCCAAAGTCTGAGCCAGAAGAGTCTTGCCCGAGCCTGTGGGACCGATCATCAGGATGTTGCTCTTTTGCAGTTCCACGTCGTCCTTTTTGTCCGGACGCAGCTCGATGCGCTTATAGTGGTTGTGCACCGCCACGGAAAGAATCTTCTTGGCCCTTTCTTGCCCAATCACATACTGATCCAAAGCCGCCTTGATTTCCGCGGGCTTTGGAATCTGAGTCGCCCGGTTGACCTCGTCACGTTCGTATTCTTCCGCGATAATGTCGTTGCACAGCTCCACACATTCGTCACAAATGTAAACGGTCGGACCGGCGATCAATTTCTTGACCTCATTTTGGCTCTTTCCGCAAAAAGAGCACCGCAGCTCTCCCGTTCTCTCATCACGCTTCTTCGCCATGGACTATCCTCCTCCGTTGACCCTAGGGGAAAATCTCTCGTGAATCAACCTCATGCCCCTAGGCCTGATACCGCCTTTGAGATCGCCAGCCCCATGTGCTGGTTGGTTGCCTTATGATAACCCTTGTGAGGCATCCTAGCAACGGCTCATGCCCCGTGCAACAAATAAAGCAAAATGTGAGCCAAAAACAAGAAGGGCGTCATCGCACGGCTTTCTCGGCGTGCCGTGGAACAACGCCCTTTCCCGCAAAGGTTCTGTTTTTTTTGCCTGAGAATCGGCCACTCGGGCACGCCATTGGAAGAGCCCACAGTTTTGGCCGAACCGACTTCTGGACCTACACGGGGCGAGGTCCCTCGGTGGGGCTTTCAGCGCGTCGCACAATCACTTCATCGACCAGACCGTAGTCCTTGGCCTGGAACCCCGACATATAAAAATCCCGGTCCGTGTCCTTTTCAATCTGTTCCAGAGGCCTTCCCGTGTGATGCATCAAAATTTTGTTCAGCTCTTCACGCAGGCGAAGGATTTCTCGAGCCTGAATATCCACGTCCGTGGCTTGTCCCTGAAATCCTCCCATGGGTTGGTGCAGCATAATACGGGCATGGGGTAGAGCGTAACGCTTCCCCTTGACACCGGCGGCCAGGAGCACGGCCGCCATACTCGCCGCCTGACCCATGCACAGCGTGGATACGTTTGGCTTGATGTATTGCATGGTGTCGTAAATGGCGAGACCGGCCGTCACCAGCCCTCCCGGAGAATTGATGTAAAAATGAATGTCCTTGTCCGGATCTTCAGATTCTAGAAAGAGCATTTGCGCAATGATCACGTTGGCCACTTCATCGGTAATGGCTGTGCCTAAAAAAATGATGCGGTCCCTGAGAAGGCGTGAATAAATGTCAAAGGCCCTCTCACCACGACTGCTCTGTTCAATGACAATGGGAATCAAAGACATGACACTGCCTCCCAACCTCAACTCGCCGTCGCCTCGCCACCGGCTTTGGCCACGGCGTGATCTTCCAGTAATCGAAAAACCTTTTCTTCCAGCTTTTGCTGACACATTTCCGCCACGATGGTGCTGTCTTGGTATTCCGTTTTGACTTGCTCCGGCGTTGTTCGATACATGCGAGCCACTTCCGTGTAGACGCTATCTTTTTCGTCTTCACTCAGTTCCAAGTTTTCCTGCGCTGCAATCTGTTCCACGATCAAACGCCAGCGAATATCCCTTTCTGCGCCGGGGCGTTGGTCCGCACGGACTTCCGGAGTGTAAAATCGGCTGGGATCGATCTTGAGTCCCTGAGCCGTCAGTTGATGCACAAAATGCTGAATTCGTCGATCCACCTCTCGATCCACCACTTTTTCAGGAACATCAAAGGACGTCTTGCTCAGCAGCTGTTCCATAATGGCTTCTCGAAGGCGCTGTTTGGCCGCCTGTTGGGCGGCTCGAGTGAGCCTTTCACGGAGCGATTCCTTGAGGGCTTCTACCGAAGCATGACCGCCCACTTTTTGGGCAAACGCGTCATTCAGTTCGGGCAAAATCTTTTCTTTGATCTCCTTTACGGTCACCTCAAAGTGCACCGTTTTTCCCGCCAGATCCCGACTTTCTGCGTCTTCGGGAAAATGCAAGTCAAATTCCAGAGTTTCACCCGCACGATGCCCCACAATATGCTGATCGAAGTCCGGATGAATCCTCTGAGAACCCAGTTCGACATAAAAATTCTTGTTGACGCCTTTTTCAAAAAGGGCTCCGTCCACAAAAGGGATCACATCCACAATGGCATAGTCTCCCCACTGAGCCGGACGGTCCTCCTGAAGGGATCGAATTTCCGCGTGTCTTTCCTGCAGGGCCTTCAGTTCTGCTTCCACCCTTTCATCGGTAATTTCCTCAGGGGGTGCCGCCTCCACCTCCAGACCCAAATAGTCCTTGACCTCAAAGATTGGACGAACCTCCACAATGGCAGCATAGGAAAAGGATCCATCGGGTTCAAACCGGTAATCCTCCACATCCCCTTCCATCATGGGCTTCAGGTCCGTTTGTTTCAAAGCATCAGGATAAGTTTCCTGAATGATGTGATTGGAAACCTCCCCTTGAATCGTTTTTCCGTAGTAAGATTCAAGGATTTTCCGCGGGACCTTCCCGGGGCGAAAACCTTTGAGGCGCACCTGTCGGCTGAGCTGCTTGTAGCGCTTATCCAGTTCTTTTTTAACGGCTTGAGGTTCAACAACAACATGCAGCTTTTTCTGGGTCGGCCCCAGGTCGGTCACGGTGACTTTCATTTCCACGGTCAAACCTTCCTTCTGTTTTCGCTTAGCTTTCCCTGGCCCTTTTTTTCAAAAGGTCACCCAAAACGTCCTGGATTCAATCCGGTTGATAAGCACGTTCGCGCAAAAACGAAACGAAGTTAGAAGCCCAATGGGACTAACTTCGTCATATCCACGGTCAGGCGGTGGCCGATTCGGCCCATCCTTTTTTGGACAAGATGGTCAAGGCGGCTCGGGTGCGAGAGGGGGGAGTCGAACCCCCAAGCCCGAGGGCGCTGGATCCTAAGTCCAGTGCGTTTGCCAGTTCCGCCACTCTCGCGAAATCGTCCGGCGCAGCACAGGCTCTTCTAATCGTTCCTCAGGCACAGTGTCAAGGGAAAAGGAATCAATAGGTTAGCCGCCCTGTTTGAAGAGCGGAGCGATCAAGAAAAAAGGTGCATCAAAGAGTGTTCATCGAGGAAGAAAATATGTACAATGGTTCCAAGTCGACGCTTCGACGCAGGTGTATGGAGGATGCCTCAGCGCGGAATCGTTCAGAAAATGGGCATGTGGAAACAAGGAGGTGGCATTCATGGTCGTGTATCGCCGCAAGGAAGACAGTCAGACATGGCATTGGTGTTCCAATTGCAGTCAGTACCCCACGGGTCAGGACATTATCAAGAGGCAGAGTCGGCCCGAGTATGGGGAATTTTGTAGCGAATGCACTGTCAAAGAGCAGACGGGGGACTGCAAGTCCGATTCCTTCTTTTCCGTGCGCAAATGATACAGGGTGGTGCGGGCAAGCCAAGCCTTTTCGGGTTTTTGGGGCGGCCGGAGGTGTGACATGAAAAGGCGGTTTCATGTCCTTCCTGGAGGAAAATCTCTTAGAGCCGGCGGATTCCTGCAGCCCATGAGGCTTTATCGTGCGTACTCCATTACCGAACTGGAAAAGGATCAAGTCACCTACTACGGGGTTCGGCTCAATTGGTACCGTCTGGACAGAACCGACCCCGTGCTTCCCATGGAAAACCTCATTGCGGGTTATGACAAGCTTGACGAGCGACAAAGGCGCCAGGCTTTGGAAGAGGTTTTACGGTACCTTACGGAAGAAGAGGTCTGGGGTCTGAGAACGTACTTACGCGAAAAGCATGGTCTGGAGGTGATGGCCGAAGAGGTGCCTTTGCCCCTTGAGGTGCTCACGGGGCCTTTTTATTCCCCTTACGGTGAGGTGTTCGAATTTCTGGAGTTGTCCGAGCAGGAAGGCTATTCGCTGCCTTACAAGATCTGGGGCTTTTATTCGCTTCGAGGATGCCTGAGCGGGCCGAACGTGGCCAAAGGTGTTCAGTTCCTGCAAAAGGCTTTGGAAAAACTTCAAACACCCCAAACATTTTCCACCAAGGATCTGGAAGGGGTTGTCAAAGCCTTGTATTTCGAAGATGGCCTGGTGGTAACGTCTCGAGGCCGAGAAGCACCTTGAGAAAAAGGGGCTGGAGATGCGGGTGTGAAGCAAACCCGTGCCCAGCCCCTTCATTGTTCAGTACAAGAACATGGGTTTACCCATGACGTGGCGCACCTTCGGGCGGTAGTTTTCCACGTCGTAGAGTTCGTGCACATCCACGCGTTTTTGTCCCGAAACCACGATGCTCACTGGCATGTCCGTGTAAATGCCTTTGCTGAGTGCCACCATGCGGCCGAAGTTTCTTCTGAGGGCCAAATCCACGGCCATATTGGCGAAATTGACCGCTACCATGAGATCCAAAGAATCCGGCGCTCCACTTCTCATGAGGTAGGAGAGCTGCTGGTAGATGATGTCTTGGCCTGTAAGCTTTTTAAGAATCTCGCCGGTGATCAGGCCGATACCGCCAAGCTTTTTGTGACCGTAGGCGTCTTCTTCGCCACGTTCCACAATCGTTCCGGTCATCATCCGAGCCCCTTCGCTGATGGTCATCATGGCGTAATTGCTTGGATTGTTCTTTTTATCTTCCATAATCAACGTCGCCAATCTTTCGGGATCAAAGGGCACCTCGCTGATGATGGCTCGATCCGCGCCAGCAAGGTAGGCACTGATGAGAGACGTTTCTCCGCAATGACGCCCGAAAAGTTCAATGACTCCGATGCGTTCATGGGATCCTGTGGACGTTCTCAAGGCGTGAATGAAGTTGACACTCCGCGTCACCGCCGTGGAAAAACCGATACAATAGTCGGTACCAAAAACATCGTTGTCCATGGTCTTAGGGACCGCCAGTACCGGAAAGCCCTCCTGGTGTAACCGAACGGCATAACTTAGAGTGTCATCCCCGCCGATGGCCACCAGGCAATCGACGCCGAGTTTGTCCAAGTTGTTGAGCACATGGGATGTGAGATCTTTCTTCTCCCCTTCGGAACGGAACTGAGATGCCAAGAAGGGAGGCGCTTCCTTAAGCCGCACGGCCGCGGGGTTGGTTCGAGAAGTGTGCAGGTAGGTTCCGCCTGTACGGTCTATGGTGCGGACCGTGTTCTTTTCCAGCCATTGAAAGCATTTGGAGAATGTTTCCGAATCTTCGGGATTGTAGTCGACAAGCCCTGCCCAGCCTCGGCGAATGCCGAGGACGCGAAAGCCCTCCTCGACACATCGATACACCAAAATTTTGATACAGGGATTGAGCCCGGGGACATCGCCTCCCCCCGTGAGGATGCCGATGGTGTGGATGGGTTTCAGCTCATAGACCATGGCAGCACCTCCTCTTTGTTGAGGCAATACTCGAGTCACTCCATGGGAATGGCGAAAAAGATTTCCATTCTACTGTATACGAAGCTTGGACAACCGCAAAGGGAGTCCTTTACGAATAAAGCGGCGATTGATAAAAAAACGGCTTGGGATTTTGGTTTGGAGTGACGAAAGACTCGTCAAATGCAAAGAGGTGGGATGAAGATGTCGGATAAAGAAGTCCATGATTTTTGGCAGCATCATTCAGAAAAATTTCTGGAAATGGCCTTAAGAACGGATCGCATGGAATCTCTCGCACATGCCGATGGTCACGGAATGAAAAAAGGCTCGTGCGGAGACACGGTAGAGTTTTTCGTCGTCACCGACCCTGATGGAGCCATACAACGCGTGGCATTTCAAGTCCAGGGGTGCCTCAATACCGTTGCCTGTGCCAATACCGTTTGTGAACTCATGGAAGGAAAGTTTTTGGAAGACGCCTGGGACCTGACGCCGGAACAGGTCGTCGAATACCTTGAGACTCTTCCAAAGCATGAACACCACTGCGCAGAACTGGCGGTGGGTGCCTTTTACCTGGCTATTGCCGATGTGCACCGAAAGAAAAAGGAACCCTGGAAGAAAATCTACGGAAGAAGCGACGAGAGCCACTGAAGAAAAGAGGCTACGTCGTCAAAGACTTTATGGATACCCGTGCGTCGAGCAAAATCAGGATCCCATTGAAAGACGGGCCCACCGGCCGCAACAATCACACCTTGAGGAAGCCCTTGAACAATGGCGGCCACAAGGGGTTCAGCATCGGCGCGAAGCACGGTCAGCCCCAAAATATCAGGCGGGTCTCGGCGACACGCCTCAAGGATCTCCTCGGGAGTACACAAAAGCCCTAAGCGAACTGTCTGCGCCCCTACAGCTTGAGCCGCAGCCGCGATGACCTCAAGACCGTTTCCCCAACCGTCGTCGATGGTTGCTAGAGCAATCTTCGGAAAACTGCCGAGAGGCGGTCGCGCTTCAAGCGGGACGGTTTCCAGAAGTCTCTGAAGATCTTCCAGATCTCGAAGGACATTCCATCGCCCGGGCAGCCGGTGAAGGCGCCAATGATGAACGCGGTCGAGAAGGTGCGCTTTAAAGTCTTGCCAGGATACACTCTGAGGCGGGTCAACGAGGCTCATGCATACAGATGCCTTCTGAAAGCAGCCTCTTTTCTTCCGCCAACCTTTGGCGCAACCAGACCAACACCTTGTCGAATTCGTCCCGCAATTCCCGTAAGGCTCGTCCCCGATGGCTCACCGCCGCCTTCTCTTCCGGTGTCATTTCCGCAAACGTCTTCCCTGCCGGCGGGTAATAAAAAAGGGGATCATAGCCAAATCCAAAACCACCTCGAGGTTCCGTGGTGATTTCCCCTTCGCATACGGCCTCATAGGTCAGGGCCGGACCTGTCGGTACGGCAAGCGAAAGGACACACACAAACCGGGCTTTACGATGGGTTTGGCCCTTCATGGCCTCAAGAAGCTTGCGGTTGTTGTCGGCATCCGTGGCGTTCTCGCCGGCGTATCGAGCGGAATGCACACCTGGCGCTCCACCCAAAGCTTCGACTTCCAAGCCGGAGTCGTCGGCCAGAGCCGGAAGCCCTAGAACGCGGGCTGTAAAAAGCGCTTTCTTGTAAGCATTTTCCTCAAAAGTTCGGCCGTCTTCTCGAGGTTCCGGCAGCGGGCCGAAATCCGTCACATCTCGAACCTCTACGGGAAAGCCCTCTAAAAGGGCTCGAATCTCCGCGGACTTTGCACGATTTCGAGTGGCAATGACCAGAGTTACGGTTTCCATGACGGCGTACGTGCCTCCTTGAAGCCTTTAGGCTGACGAGGCGTGAGACGTGGAAGTTTCTTCCGCATCCGACGCCTCGGCCTCTTCTTTCTTTTCAAAGAAATGAGCAATCCAGACACTCATTTCGTAGAGAATAAGCAAGGGAATAGCCATAAGAATCTGAGTAAAAACGTCGGGTGGTGTCAAAATGGCCGCCCCAATAAAGATGATAAGGATAGCGTACTTTCTATGCTTTTTAAGAAAACTCGCTTTGACCAGCCCCAGTTTTGCCAGAAAGAAGGTGACCAAGGGCATTTCAAACACGAGCCCAAAGGCAATGAGAAGCCGCGTGGCAAAAGAAAGAAATTCTTTGGTGCTGATCATGGGGGCGATGAATTCCGTGGCAAAAGAAGTAAAAAACTGAAATCCATAAGGAAAAACGATAAGATAACCGAAAGCGGCACCACCGATAAAGAAAATTGTAGACAAGATGACAATGGGGTAAAGATAGCGGCGTTCGTGCTCATAGAGGCCAGGGGCCACAAAACGCCAAAACTGGTAAAGAATGACCGGAATCGCCAAGGCCACACCACCGAGAAAAGAAACTCTAATATAGGTCATAAAGGCTTCGTGTGGCGCCGTATAGATGAGCTTCTGATGCCCGTCTTTGGGTAGGGCTTGCAGTAGGGGCTGCATAAGCCAAGAAAAGATCTTTTCCTTAAAGAAATAGGAAATGACAAACCCGACACCCACGGCAATGGCGCAAATAATAAGCCGTCGTCGCAGCTCCTCCAGATGTTCCGTGAACGGCATTTTATCAGAAGGCTGACTCATGGGACTTTTCGATTCTCTGCGGTTTCACTCTGAGGTTCCGTCTCTTTCGGCACTTCGGTCTCTGTCTTGGATCCTTCGGCCACCGTTCCTTGCTGTGGGGTCGTCTCAGGGGCTGATTCAACCTTGACGGCCTCCGGCTTGATGGATGAGCTCAAATTTTCCAACATGATTTGGCTTTGGGCCGTGCGGAATTCCTTTTTCAGCTCCTGGACCGTCTCATCCTGCTCAAAGGTGCTCTTAAGGTCGCTTGTGGCCTTTCGAAATTCCGCCAACCCTCGACCTAGAGCCCGAGCAAGATCCGGCAGCTTTCCCGGTCCCACCACGATAAGTGCGATAAAAAGAATCAGGAGGAGTTCCTGAAACCCCATGCCGAACATTTCATACCCCCTTGGAATCCGGTGGCTCTGACGGCTCTACGTGTTCCGACAGCTCATGGTATTGGGCTTCCCGCACATCAGGTTTTTCGACCTGGAAACCTTTCTTGAACTCGGTGACACTTTCGCCCAGAGCTTTGCCCACTTGGGCGAGGCGCTTTCCACCATAAATAAAAATCACGATGCCCAGTATGAGGAGCAATTCCGTGGGGCCCAAACCAAAAACCATGGATCCTTTCCTCTTAGTCCATGCCGCCTTCGATCGTTCGATTTTCGTCCTTTGATATCAGCCTTTCAATGTCTCAGGGATGGGATCACCTCCATGCTTGCTTTTTACTTCGTCGCGTAGCTATGCAAGCCGCTCAGCAAAAAATTTACACCAAAATAGGTGAAGAGGACTGAACAGAATCCAACAACCGACAACCAAGCCACCCTCGGCCCTCTCCAACCCCGCACCGCCCTCGCATGAAGCACCGTAGCATAAATAAGCCACGTGATCAGAGACCAGGTTTCCTTGGGATCCCAACTCCAATAGGATCCCCATGCCGAATCGGCCCACACGGACCCGGTGATGATGCCGATGGAAAGCCAGAAGAACCCGAAAAGGATAACCTGGTAATTGAATTCATCCAGTTCTCGAGCGCTGGGAAAAAGACTGGCGGAAAGGAGGGACCATGGCCGTCCTTCTTTTCTTCTGCGCCAGAGGTAGGCAAGGCTTAAACCGAAGGAAATAGCGAAGGCGCCGTAGCCCATAAAGCAGGTGACCACATGGGCGATAAGCCAGTTGCTCTTGAGGGCCGGCACCAAAGGTTGAATCTTGGAAACCACGTCAGGGGAAAACGACGCGTAGGCCATGGCCAGAAAAGCGATACCGGTCGGTACAAATCCAAGGGCACGGTGGCCCATCTTCCTTTCAAATACGACATAGATAAGGACCAGAACCCAAGAGCCGAAGACAAGGGATTCATAGAGGTTGGAAAGAGGGGCGTGGCCGAAACCAAGATCGTAGGATTCTTTCCAACGAAGCGCGATACCCGCGGTTTGAATGAGAAGAGTGACGAGCGCGCACCCTGTGCCCCAGGAAAGCAGTCTCGGTTTCTGAAAGGTGACCCCCGCCAGATAGACGGTTGTGGTCAGAAGATAAGCAAATGTCGTGACTCCAAGAAGAATGGAACTGTTCATGGCGCGCTATGTCCCCTATGTGCGGCGATGCAGAGTGTCCGCAAGGCGGTCACAAAGATGTTGGAATTCCCGTTCAAAGGCAAGGCTTTTCTTGTTGGTCCAGGCGGCGGCCACAAGGGTTGTGCCCGGATTGTTTCGATGTGCCCAGAGGTAAAGTTTTTTATGGGAGACGTAAAAGGTGCATAAAAGGCCTACGAGAAGAGCCACAAATCCGGAGAGGACAAGAGGAACCCCGGGATCCCGCTTCACTTGTAACCCGGTATAGTATCCCCGTTCCGAATCCAGCAAGGTCACCTGATACCCTTGCAGACGATTGCCGTGAAATTCCGGGTGATTCAAAAGGATCCAGGAGCCTGAGGGCTGCTCGCCCTCTTTCCATGTAGCCATAGCCACGGCGGGACCAAAACCGCTGAAATCTTCGGTGAAGTCCACAAGCTGAATCTTTCGGCCCGTGGAACCAAAGGGAAGGGCTTCCCCAAAGGGCAGTTCCAGTTCGAAACGCTCGCCTTCCTCGGATTTGGTAAAGGCAACCCTTGCCCTCTTCAGTAAAGCCCCATAGGATGCCTGATAAAAAGTGACACCACGGTAGCTGATGGGGTCGTTGACACGAATGGAGGCGTTCAAGACCGGAATGCCGTCTTCAAGAAGGGTCACGTCCGATCGAAACTCTTTGGGCACTCCGTTTTCATAAAAACTTACATCAAAATCATCACAGCGCACCTGAAAGGGAAGGGCGATCAAGGCGCGATGTCTGGGTACGAACACTTCTTGGCTGGTTTCACCTTCCGCCAGATTCAAGATTCCTTTAAAACCGTAGATGGAACCCACTAAAGCGCCGAAGAAGATCCAGAGCACACTCAGGTGGATCACATAAACCATATACCGGGACCAACGGCCTTTTTCCGCCACCAGGGCCAGAGAGTCGGCGGGAGCGTGCAGGTGCTGGAGTCGCCCAAAGGTCCGGCTTAGAACGTTTTCCGACAAAGAACGGACCCTGGAAAAATCCACCGGCACTTCCATGACCCGATGAAGGCTGTATTTGGTGAGCTTGGCAGGATCCAAAAAGTCGTCTCGTTCCCGCAAGAGGGCTCTCGTCTTGGGAAGCCGTTGCAGCGTGCAGGCGGTGAGGTTTAAACTGAGCAGGACGAGAAGAGCCTTGAACGCCACGGAGTGATAAAGATCGGTGATTTGCAGGGCCATGAGCCATCGGGCTTTTTCGAGCCCATAGCGCGCCATGATTTCGCGCTCGCTTAACCCTTGGGGGACCAAAGTCCCCACAATGCAGCCCACGACAAGGATAAAGAACAAGAATAGAGCCAGACGAACACTGGCCAGCTTTCGCCAAAGTCGGTGAACGGTATCTGTGAATGCCTTCATAAAACAGCCTTCCGTCATGATGATGGTCCCTGGGCGAAAAAGGGGTTCGAGCTTCCAGGGGTGTTTTTCAAAGAGACTGCTTTGTAACCTACGCCCAAGGCCAAAGCAAGGCGCATTGTACGGACCTTTACGGTTGCCTTTGCCTTTTGAAGGACTGGGTCTGGCTCTGTCGGACAAAGACGAAAGAAAGAAGCCTGGTGCACAGAGAAACCTTTTTCAGTCAGCGAGGACAACGTGAAAAACATTTTTTTCAGACAAGAAGGAAAAACCCCTTGACACTGGATCGTGGATCTCTATAATCCGGCCTCCGTTGACGCCACGCGTCGGCGTTTTTGAGGGTCTCGAAAAAAGTGCTTGACCAAGACCCTCAGCTCTGGTAGAAAGCAACTTTGCCTGCAGTGATCAGGCGGCGGTTCTTTGAAAACTAAATAGTGAGAAGCGTGCTGGGCCTTAAGAGAAAGGGGCAGCC